>CAYYRP010000045.1:0-2562 GCA_964474235.1 uncultured Isosphaeraceae bacterium | reverse complement strand
GGCTATAAATTTACACTTGGATTGAGAGCTGATGGCACGTGCCTTGGTTGGGGATTTGACAACTCAGGTCAAGCGACACCGCCTACGGGTGAATCTTTTCAAGCAATTTCAGCGGGCTATTCTTTTTCGATTGGAATTCGCACCGATGGAACGCTTGTCGGTTGGGGGTACAACGGCGGTGGGCAAACAGATGTCCCTTCTGGCAGTGATTTCGTATCGCTCAGCGTTGGAGATTCGCATGGGGTTGCTATCAACTCGTCAGGTGCGTTAGAAGCTTGGGGTGCTGATTCGGAAAACCAGTTAGATGTGCCAGATGGCAATGATTTTATAGAAGTAATCGCAAGTCAATATTTTTCAGTCGCAATGCACGCTGATGGAACACTTGAAGGTTGGGGTAAAAACAATGTGGGATAAGCAACGCCACCATCTGGTGTGTTTACAGATTACGCGCTTGGTCGTTTATGGGGTGTGGGTGTTCGCGAAGATGGAACGCTCGAAGTATGGGGATCAGGCGACGCTTCTGTGAATAACGTTCCAGCTGGAGATGGGTTTGTTGCTGTTGGCGCAGGAAGTATGTGGGGCATCGCGATTGATGATACAGGACGCCTTTGGCATTGGGGAGAAGATGCGCAAGGCCAAGGTGAAGTTCCAAGTGGCACCGGCTGGGAATATGTTGATGGACACTACTACCATGGAGTTGCTCTTGGAATAGTTGACTGTAATGGAAATGGCATTTCAGATTCAGTTGATATTTCAACGGGTAGTTCCGTTGACCTTAACCCTGCAGATGGTATACCCGACGAATGCCAAGGTTTAGTGACAGGTGGTTGCTGTTTAGAACATGGTGTTTGCGCGAAAACATCTGAAGTTGACTGCGAAGATGCCACAGGCTCATGGGCTGGTGAAGCGGTTTATTGCGATGCTGCACCTTGCGTCGAAGAATGCTCTTCTGATGTCGATGGATCTGGCGAAGTCGATATTAACGATATGCTGGAATTGATAAGCGCCTGGGGCGCTTGTCCGTAGTTTTTTCTAGCTGTTTGGCAGTTTTTGCCTTATTTTCCTTGTTGTGCCCTGCAGGCTCTGTCACAATAAGTCGTATGGAGAGAGCAACAATACTATCTTTTTTAGTTTGTGTTTCGTCGACATCCCTTGCAGCGACTTGGGTCGTCGATGGAAATGGCACAGGCGATTTTACAACGATTCAATCCGCGATCGATGCCTCAAGCAGTGGTGATTTTGTATCTGTGCAGAACGGTGTGTACTTTGAATCGATTAACTTTCACGGGAAAGCAATCACTGTCGAAGGTGTTGACAGAGAGAACACGATTATCGATGGTTCTTTTACAACAAGTGCAGTGGTTACCTTTGATACCGGTGAGACTAATTTCAGCGTGTTAAGTAAAATCACTATTCGTGGTGGATCAGGCAACACGTGGGATGACCCAATCTTCGGTCCCCAGCTTTGTGGTGGCGGTATTTTTTGCAATCAATCTTCTCCAATGATTCAGCTCTGCACCATCTCGGATAATTCCGCTTGGGGCGGTGGAGGGTTATTCGCGACTCAGGGCGACCCGCTTATCTTCTTTTCGGATTTTACGCATAACGAAGCGAAGGGGCACGGCGGCGGCATGTACTTGATCGATCAAGTCAATGGCAGTATCGATTCCTGCGAGATGCAACACAACGTCGCAAGTTGGGGAGGTGGCATGACGTGCAGTATGCAGAGCGACCCACAAATTTTGAATTCCACTTTTAGCGCGAACACAACCAATAACGTTGGCGGTGGAATGTACATTCGTTCACGCAGTAGCCCTGTGGTTTTAAGTTGTGTCTTTGAAAATAACGTGCAAATATCCAACCCGCTTGGTTCGGGAGGTGGAGCATGCGTGTACGGTGGCGGTGAAACTGGTGGCGAAAGTTACCCGACGTTCAAGTACTGTGATTTTAAGGGCAATGTTGTGAATGGCGATGGAGGCGGGCTAAGTGCTGCATATCGTTCACATCCCAAACTCATCGATTGTTCTTTTAGCGGCAACCACGCTGGTCGTAGTGGCGGCGGTCTAGCTTGTGTTGCTGATTCGGAACATGTGTATCCGAGTAATGCGGATGTCGATGGGTGTGTCTTTGAAAACAATTCCGCTTCCGAAGAAGGTGGCGGTATTCACGTACGAAACAGTGATCCGACATTCAACAATGTCAGGGTAGAAAACAACTCAGCAAATCTTGCAGGAGGCGGGATCAACTTTTTCGAGTCCCCTCTTTCGTCTCTTGAAAATTCGGTGCTTTGTAACAACTCCCCCACTTCGATTAATGGAAGTTATTTTGATGGAGGTGGAAATACAATTTCAGATGCTTGCTCGGTCTGTGAAGGCGACGCAAATGGCGATGGATTTGTGAACGTCGTTGACCTCCTCGGCGCAGTTGGCAATTGGGGTCTTTGTGATGGTTGTGATTTCGATATTGATGGCAACGGCGTTGTCGATGTGACGGACGTTCTACTGATCGTCAGCAACTGGGGTTCTTGCGAGTAACAGAATTAATTTGGCTCTGAGACGCATT
>CAYYRP010000044.1:0-2997 GCA_964474235.1 uncultured Isosphaeraceae bacterium | reverse complement strand
TAGTTTCAAATGATAATGTTGAATATTTTGGAGAAATAATTGATAGAAAATGTTTTCAACATAAACTACATCATTGTGAAGTTAGTGATTCATTCGTTCATCCAATTATGAAATTAAGTAATGGAAAAAATGGAAATGGTGAATCGCGTTTATTTGTTAGTTGTTCTGAAAATATATGTGAAATAATTCAAAAAGAAAAAAAGATTAAAATACAATTTGATGATAACTACATCGATAATTTAGAACCATATGTTTCAGATGAGACTAATTTTAGAAAAAAAGATTTAAATAGAGTTAAAACCTGGAAGAAAAATATAAAAGATATGGAAGGCAAAAAAATAATGATTGAAACGCAAAATGGTTGTGAAGATGTTAGAAGAAATTATATAGGTCAAAACCCACATAGACGCAAAGAAAACAAAACAAAAGAAGAAAAAGAAAACATAAGAAAATGGGATACATTCAGAAAATCCTTAGTTCCAACAAAGACTACATTAGAATTTAGTATTGTTGAAAATGAATTAATAGTTTATGTATTATATAATGAAGAACATCAAAAATACAATAAACCAAGCGGATATAGTTTTGTTTCATTAGAATTTCTTAAAGATTTTGGTATAATCAACAATATTGAGATTCAACATGCGATGAATGGCGGAGAACATAAAGAACGAAAAGATAATGGATACTTTTGGCCCGTAGATGGATATCATGATTGTGAAAAACATAAATGCTGTGGAACGCGTGATAAACCTTGTTTTTGGAATAAATATGTATTTGAGTTTCAAGGCGACTACTGGCATAAAGATAAAAAAAATAAAGATTTAGCAAAAAAAGAATTTTACATTAAAAAAGGATATAAATGGTTTGAAATAACCGAAAGCGAATATATAAATAGGAAGAAGTTAATTAAAAGTATTAATCATCTTTCATAAATTTCATAATATAGTCTATTTGCTTAATAATTTCAATAAATATATTAACAATTATACTATTGCCTGCTTGTTGATACATACGAGTATCTGAAACAACAATTTTAAAATCATCTGTAAATCCCATAAGTCTTAAACATTCGCGTGGAGTTAATTTTCTAATTTTTTCTTCATATGTAATGTAATTATCAACACCAGCTCTATGCATTTTATGCATACTTGAAAGTAATGGTCTCGCAATATCTAAATCAGTTTCTGTTGATGTTTTAAAGTTTTTTGTTCCGCTTGAAAGAACATAATTCTTTACCTTTTCTGATAAATAATATTTAGATGGTATCTCTCTATATTCCTTTATAAAATCTCCATGCCAATTAAATTGTTGGTTTTTTTTCTGACATAATGCAATATCTCCATTAATCTGTGTGTATTTTTTTTTTATGTTCTTTTCCTTTGTTACAAATGACACACCTTTTTCTTGTAAATAATATTTGTTTTCAACATTATCTTCAAGCAAGTCTTTCATTTTAATTAGAAGTTCTATTTTTGGAGGGGGAAATATATTCAACTTAATGTTACTATTTTTATTAATTCCTACCATAAATAATCTATTTCTGCTTTGAGGAATGCCATAGTCTTTTCCATTCAAAATACTATATTGAATATCATAATTTAAATCATAAAATTTCTTTTTTACAAAATCAAATGTTTTTCCTTTTTCGTGGGTAGTTAAACCCTTTACATTTTCAAATATAAACATCTTTGGTTGAGCCTCCTTAATTACTCTTATAAATTGAAATATTAAGTTACCTCTATCATCTTCAAGTCCCTTCTGTTTTCCTACAAATGAAAAGGATTGACAAGGTGAACCACCAACAATCATATCAACGTTTTTATATTTATTACCATTAACATTATTAACATCTGAATACCAATCCTCTTGATTTATTTTATAATTTGCAAAATAACTTTCTTTCACATATTTACAAATATCACACGCAAATACAATTTTATGGTTAATATTTAAACGATAAAGTGCGTGTTCTATTGAACCAATGCCTGTAAATAAAGTACCTATTGTAAATGTATCAGCATTGTTTGTTTCCAAATTTAGAATATTATCTGATAAATTTTGTTCGGGTGTTAATGCTTTTTGATGGTTTACTATAAGAGATATTAATTCACCTTTATTTTTATTAGAATATCCTCTTATTTTATGTTCTTTACAGAAAGATTTTAACTCTTTCATTTTCATTTTTTCAAAGTTAATATCAGTAGATGATTGCTCGGTTGACATCGTATTTATGATTATATTTTCAGTATTATTTGAAATCAAATTTTTATTTATAATAATATTCTCAACAACCTCTTCTATTTTTCCCTTATTGTCTTGACAAGGTAATTTTTTATTTTGATGTTTAGTATAATGGGATTTTTGAGAAAACTCTTTCAAACAGCGTTCGCAAGTATATTTCGGCATTCTATACTATTACTAAATATTTTATTTTTAACTCAATTTTAACTAAAAGAGTTAAATTATACTAAAATATAATTTACTTAAAGTCGGCGTTTTTAATTTCCAAAGGTGTAAAAACCCGCGCGCCCAAAAAACATGTCTCAAACTGACCTAAGGGCGCCGAGCGCCTAAAGAGTATAACAAACTCTCCACCTCCCCCATCGCGAACCAACCAACAGTATCCCTAAGGTCTTCCCAATGACAGCGTTAGGATCATATTGCTCTGGAGGAACTGTAAACTGTATTGAAATCAACGTTAAAGAAAAAATTAACGGGTATAAAATTAGCGAACTAGTGGAGCGAATGGAAACCCTTGAAAAAACCAACAAAACACTAACACAGAACTTAGAAAAAGTAAATGAAAGAAAAGTATTGGAGGAGACTTTGAACAAAAAGATTGAAGATTTAGAAGCGAGTGTAAGTTTTTTGAAAAATAGAAATACTCCTATTCTGGAGACTTTGAACAAAAAGATTGAAGATTTAGAAGCGAGTGTAAGTTTTTTGAAAAATAGAAATACTATTCTGGAGAGGAATTGTGTAATTGACAATTCT
>CAYYRP010000043.1:0-3102 GCA_964474235.1 uncultured Isosphaeraceae bacterium | reverse complement strand
GCGAAATGTAATTAACCGAGGGTTAAATTATTTGTTCTTTGACCCATAGCCAGAATTCTTGATCTCGTCGTCAAGCACCCGAAAATACAGCCCCATGCCTTTTAAACCATTGAGGACTTTGAAGAGCACGGGGTTCCAGCCCCTTTGCAATGTGCACGAACCGAACTTGCTGTCTTTCTTTGCACTATGCCAAGAGGCATCGTCCCAGACAAGTTCGTCACCAACCCAGATGCGGCACGCGTCGTCGCTGCCGATGGTGAAGTCAACGGTGCGCTGATCAGGGCTCCAAAGCCAACATTTCGTGTACGCAATAACATTTTCAGTTGCTTTTCCAAGTGAAAGATTTAAGAAGCCGTCTTGTTCGCTTTGCATTTCAACCCACGCAAGTGGTTTGCCATCAGTTGTCTTTGGAACAACAAGCGAAAGAATGTTTGGCTCTGGCAATTGTTTTTGGTTTGCTAGGTTTGACAATCGATCATCGTCATTTGCAATCGCAAAGTACCCAGCAACTTGCCACTCTCGCACGAATTCGCCGGGCAAGTTCAGAGCGCGTTCTTTTGTGTAGCGTTTTGCCGTGTCCCAACCAAACCGTTCGACATAAGCAGGAAGCGTTGCTTTTCCTAAGTCAGAGTTGGTCTCATCAATTGCCATCCATGCAGAAAACGCGAGGTATCGATCGCTTTCTTCATCGGGTAGAATTTTTGCAAGTAAAGGAAGCAGTGATTGGTCTTTCAATCGCTCTGCAAGTTTGGTCGCTGCTAGTCGAACAATGCGTTCCTTACTTTTTAATCCAAGTTCAACCATTTTTTTATCCTTCGATGCCATCACAAGCAAACTTTTCTCGGTTGGATTGACTTCGTTGAACGTTTGAACAATGAGCGATTGGTCACCGGTTGCAATAATGTTCTTTGCCCACTCTTTTGGTGGCGTGTATTTTCCATCGCCATCCGCATCAATATATATAGGATTCGCGATGGCAATTGGCAAAACTTCGCGGTCATCATGTATGACAAATGGGGTCATTGGTTCGTCGCCTTGAGCAATCGCGACAATCCAACAATCGCGCGGGATTGCAATTCGAATTCTGGGTCGAAGGTGCAGTGGTCCGTCACGTTGTCCTTCGTATTCAATTTTTGCGACTTCATCACCGTTTTGGATGATTCGGACAGTATTCAGGTCAATCCATGAAGCAGCCTGCGCATCTATATGAACGTCTAGTGTTGTGTCTGTTACAGAAATTGTAGACCCCATTGGGTGTCCGTTTGCGGTCATTCGCAGGAACGGACCGGTAGTTGTCGATATTTGACCAGAACGAACTGCTGTCGCTACTTTTGCAGGGTCGATTGACGAGGGGTCATCTGTTCCCGTAAACACATAATTTCGGGGGATGCCAGCGATGTTTTTAGTCACTGTGTGGCTGTCGCTATTTCCAACTGCTGCAATTTTTCTCCCTGCGTTGAGCATGTTGTACCAATCACGAAGAACGCTGTGGTAGCTTGACCGTGTTGGCATATCAGTAATCTCTGCGTCGTAAAAACCCCAACCAGGATTTTCATTGAGCACTTCAATGGAATCGAAATCCCACGACCAACGTTCGTCATCGGATTCGCCAGTGATTGGATCGAGCCCGCGCGTACCAAAATAATCAATGTTTCCCCAGCGCGGGTGATTGATTTGAATAATCGGCACAACACCTGCGTTATTTTTCTCGGCTCGGATCAAAGCAAACAACTCTGGTGCCTCTAACCGTTGGTTTACAACTTTTGCATTTGCGTCAAGCGGAAAAGCATTCAAGTGCCCATACGGAGATGAAACTTCATTGCCAACAACTGCAGTGATATGTTCATTTGCCCTAAGCCCATCAATTGTGGGTTGGTAATCGGTATTGTGGTTGTGATCAGTTGCAACTGCGAACTCTACATTTTCGCCAATGAGCGAAATAATTCGTTCGTTCATGTTTGAATCTCCGTGACCACTGTGCGTGAGTGTGTGCAAATGAAAATCACCACTGACCCAATCGGTTGTGTCAATCTCGTGCACTAGCTTCGCATCCCACGAATACTCGCCGTCTTTTTCTACTGTTATCGTTGTGTGGTCGAGTGACCATTCAATACCGTGCGAAGCGTATACATTCCACGTGCCAACGGGAACGGTGATTGTTCCTTCGCCATCGAGGGTATAGATCGCGTGATACCGAACGGCTAATTTTTTCGGATCGGCATTTGCGTTAGGAAACAAATCAGAGTTTTTGCCGTTGCTATCAGTAAAACTGAGTTTTGCGGGAATGTGATTATCATCAAGATCAGAAACACTAAACGTCAATGTACCGTATGGTGCATCTGGGTTTGCAGTTGGGGCAGGTTGTGTGAATGCGATGCATAGGATTGGTGTTAGCATCCGTGTATGCTACATGGATGTCACTTGTTGTTGAGAATATTTATTACGCTTATTCACACGGAAAAGAAGTCATCAACCACGTATCGTTAGAGATTGGAGACGGTGAACTCGTTGCGTTAAAAGGGCCCTCTGGTTGTGGAAAATCAACTCTGCTGCATTGCATTTCAGGACTGCTGACACCCTCATCTGGGGTTGTATCTATAGATGGCAGGGATGTTTCAAAATGCAATTCTCACGAACGTGGCGTAGGAATTATGATGCAAGATCAACCGCTGTACGAACATCTAACGGTTGAACAAAACATAGCGTTTCCATTGCGTGCTCGCGGCGAAAAAAAAACGTGTGTATTGCAAACTCTTGAGCAACTATGTTTAACAGACATCGCTGAGCAAAAAGTTTCAAAGTGCAGCGGGGGGGAACGCAGGCGTGTTGCCTTTGGCAGGGCTACAGTCATACAACCAAAGGTATTGCTTCTTGACGAGCCATTTGTGTCACTGAATGAAGAACTCAGCGATTCAATGCGCGTACTTATTCAGTCAATTGGCGTTACAACACTGCTTGTAACACACGAAACAAATTCACTTCCGGTGAGTTTCTCGCTTTCGTTTGACAATTTGTAATAAACTCGCGGGGGGGGGGGGTAAGTGCATTGGGCAAAAAAAACACCCTTGAGACGAAGACCCAAGGGTTATGGAAGAGAAGCGA
>CAYYRP010000042.1:0-3273 GCA_964474235.1 uncultured Isosphaeraceae bacterium | reverse complement strand
CCACTGCAAAAGCAGTGGGTTATTTAATGGGCGAGACAGGATTCGAACCTTACTAGCGAAAACCTTGCTAACGATATTGAAAACAAAGAAAATGAAGGGGCGGCAATTTGCGGCGCATCCAAATGCGCATCACTTCTAGACAAAACGACATTAATTGAAGAGTTATTGAGCGTGTTGGTGGCATTGTCACCCGAGTCGCAAATGGAGTTGTTGCGCGCAGCACTCGAACAGAAACAGAGGGAGAGTAATAATGATTGAACAGTCAGCAAACGGAACTAACGGACGCAATTCAAATGGACAATTCGCGAAGGGGAATCCAGGTGGTCCTGGCAACCCATACGCGCGACGAGTTGCAAAACTCCGATCTGCCATGCTCAATGCAGTCGAGAGTGAAATGGTGCATATTGTCCAGAGTCTCATCGATTCAGCGAAAAAGGGTGATGTGCAAGCGGCTAAATTAGTTCTTGCCTATTCACTTGGCAAGCCAGTGGAATCAGTACACCCCGATGCGATCGATGCTCATGAAAAAGAGTTAATCAGGCAAGAAGGGGGTGGAGCACCAATTGTGGAGTTTGATGCAGAATCATTGGCAAGAGTCAAAAGATTAGTTGATGCAGCGGACTGTGTTCACTGAACTTAACATCCAAGTGATATGAAGTGCCCCCCTAGCACGCCCTGCTCGCGGGTTTTGCATAATCTCACCTATTTTCCTTGCTATTCCCGCTACACCATGTGACAATGGGTTTGTAACTATGGGCGATGCCCAGAAGGAGATAGGGATGAAGAACCTAATTACTTGTTTGACTGTGAGTTTGCTAAGTGGTGCTGCCTTTGCTACAACATGGACTGTTGATGATGACGGGCCAGCAGACTTCAATGACATTCAATCGGCGATCGATGCTGCAAGTGATGGTGACGTCGTCATCGTCAGTCCCGGGATATACACAAGCACGAGCTTACAAGTCGTTGACATGTCTGGCAAGTTAATTACTCTGAAATCAACTGATGGCCCAAGCGTGACAATTATTGACGCTCAGGGTCAGCGACGTGGCCTTGTATGCAGTAGCGGTGAAAATCGCGACACAATTATCGACGGCTTTACAATCAGAAATGGGTTTGCATCGCCGACAGGTGCGCAAGCTGGCGGCAACATTTTTTGCGAAGCTTCAAGTCCGACGATCCTGAATTGCAACATGGAATCAGGAGAAGCCCTCTTTGGCGGAGGCATCTATTGTATAGCGGGTGGCCCATCAGTACAGAACTGCACGATTGCGAATAACATTGCTAGTGGCTCCGGCGGTGGCGGGAACTTCTTCAACTCTACACTACCAATTGAGATTACAGGTTGTACTTTTTTCGAAAACGAATGTGCCCCATCCTATAGCGGTGGCGGGATGTACCTTCATGGCTGTACCTCTGCAACTGTCACCAATTGCACTTTTGAAAGTAACTCCGCTGGGGATGGGTCGGGAAGTGAGGGTGGTGGCGGGATGTACATACATGCTGGCTCCTCGCCAAATGCTGAACTTTACATAGCAGACAGCATCTTTACCACCAACCACGCAGGATCTGGTGGCGCGATCTCGATTCTGACATATAACGAAGCAAGTTCAACCGTCCTAGTTAATGGTTGCACAATTCTGAATAACACAGCCGAGTACTCTGGTGGTGGCGGATATGCAAATTCACTCGTCGATTTAACTCCAAGCAACGTATCCTTTGTCAATTGTGAATTCGAATCAAACTTCTCCAATGGAGTTGGAGGTGGACTTTGGGTTCGCGGAGCTATCAACATAGACGATTGTGAAATACACGGAAACTGGGTCCCTGCAAACTCTGGATTAGGAGGGGGACTCTACTCATACGTTTACAACTCTAATAGTCCGCCACCTATTATGAGCAACACATACATCTGTGGAAACATGCCCGACCAAATCTCAGGGCCTTTGGATGACATTGCAGGAAACTATGTTTCGCAAGATTGCCCAACAGGCGCATGCTGTTATGGCGGGGATATGTGCCAGCAATTGAATGAGACGGATTGTTACGACGTATACCCAGGAGGCACTTGGCTTGGCTGGGGCTCTAATTGTGAAGATTGCCTAGTGATTGATCAGGGCGCCTGTTGCCTTGTTGATGAATTACGAATGGGCTGTGTAATAACGGATCCATCAGCATGTTTCGGCCTTGGCGGTAAATGGATGGGTAGCGGTAGTGACTGTAAAGCATGCATACCAGAACCACAACCTGGCGCGTGCTGTACACCGACAGGCTGCACAATCCTACGGGAGGACCTCTGTGCGAATATAGGTGGCCAGTGGCTTGGTGACGATACCGATTGCGGCCAGTGCCCAGAAATTTCTGCATGCTGTCTCTGCAATGGTTGCATACCGATGTGGGAACAGGATTGTCTCACCGCTGGTGGCGATTGGCTTGCTGGCTCAGGATGTGATGAATGCCATCCATCGAGTCCGACCGGAGTATGCTGTTTAGCGAGTGGATGCATTATGAATGCGTCCGAAGAGGACTGCGTGACCAATCTAGGCGAATGGCTTGGCCCCAACGGTAGTTGTAGCGATTGTCCGCAAGCATGCTTCGGCGATTTGAACGGCGATTGGGTCGTCGATATCCAAGATCTTTTAATTCTCATTAGCCACTACGGCATCTGTCCATAAGTAGAGTTTTTACCCTGAACATCACATGTTCACCATATAAAACGGTGCAACAACGGTCTCTGACTCTAGTTCTCACCTATTTTCCTTGCTATTCCCGCTACACCATGTGACAATGGGTTTGTAACTATGGGCGGTGCCCAGGAGGAGATAGGGATGAAGAAACTAATTACGTGTTTGGTCGTGTGTGTGTTGAGTGGCGTTGTTGCTGCCGAAATACATCATGTTCCAGCGGACTTCCCAACAATTCAGTATGCAATTGATGCAGCACTAGATGGTGATGAGATTATTGTTGCGCCCGGAACGTATACAAGCACGGCGGATGAAGTTGTAGATATGCGGGGCAAAGAAATCTGGTTACACAGTAGTAATGGGGGCAGGTCATACACGCATTCATATTTCAAAGATCGCCACAGTCGTTCGATAAACACGTTGTCCATCCAGCGACCACGACCGTCCATTGATATTTTGATTCCTGCATCTTTCAATGTATTTGTAAATTCAAAACTCGTAAATTGACTTCCTTGATCGGTGTTAAACATTCCGGGGCTGCCGTATTTTTCTATCGCTTCTTGCAATGCTTCGACGCAAAATCTCGAAT
>CAYYRP010000041.1:0-3346 GCA_964474235.1 uncultured Isosphaeraceae bacterium | reverse complement strand
AGTTTTTCTGGATTTTGTTCAATCATCAGGACACGCTGATCTTTGCGTGGAGTTCCTTGATTTCTTCTTCACGATCTTTTTGTTCAAAAGCTTTGTTGTTTGCAAAGATGCCCGGGCATGTTTTCAATCGCTTGCCGTTTCCAATTTGTGATCATGTTTGGATGCAAATCGTACTTTTTTGCAAGTTCGACCATCGTAAGTTCTTCTTTAAGAGCTTCGATTGCTACTTTGGATTTGAATTTGTTTTTGGGGGTGGGGTGAAATTACGTCTTTTCCTGGTCATTTGCTGACCTCCTTTGATGTAATTCTAACTCACCTTAACTTACTGTCCTAAATTCTGGGGCCACCTCTGTGTTTGCAAAACTTGTCGTGATAATGGCACCACCAATAAGAATTGTTTTTGTTTTTGTGTTCATTTTCTCTCTCTATAAATATGAGGTTCTTCTACCTCTAGACTCTAAACATAGCACGGGCTAGAAGGCATGTCAAGAAAAAACCATATTTATTTACTAAATGGATATTGTTGTCCTTTAAGGTCAATTCGGGCATAGATTTCTGTTGCCATACTGCAGATATTCTGTGCCCTTGGACTCCGAATCAGATGTTCATTTTCTTCGTCAAGCACACTAAAATAGAGGCCGCGAAATGTAATTAACCGAGGGTTAAATTATTTGTTCTTTGACCCATAGCCAGAACTCTTGATCTCGTCGTCAAGCACCCGAAAATACAGCCCCATGCCTTTCAAACCGTTGAGAACTTTGAAGAGTACGGGATTCCAGCCCTTTTGCAAAGTGAACGAACCAAACTTGTTGTCTTTCTTTGCACTATGCCAAGAGGCATCATCCCAAACAAGCGCATCGCCGACCCACATTCGACATGCATCGTCACTTCCAATCGTAAAGTCAACTTCGCGTTCATCAGGACTCCACAACCAACACTTTGCGTACGCAATAACATTTTCGGTTGCTTTGCCAAGTGAAAGGTTTAAGTACCCGTCTTTTTCGCTTTGCATTTCGACCCACTTGAGTGGCTTGCCTTCTGTTGTCTTTGGTACAACAAGAGAAAGAATGTTTGGCTCGGGCAATTGTTTTTGGTTTGCAAGATTCGACAATCGATTGTCATCATTTGCAATTGCAAAGTACCCAGCAATTTGCCACCCCCGAACGAATTCTCCCGGAAGATTCAATCGGTGTTCTTTCGTGTAGCGCCGCGCATCTTCCCAACCAAAACGATCGACATATCTTTTAAGCGCACGCTTGCCTCGCCGATGACTTGTTTCATCAATTGCCATCCATGCAGAAAACGCAAGGTATCTATCGCTTGATTCGTCCCTTATCACATCTGCAAGTAAAGTCAGCAATGATTGATCTTGTAATCTTTCTGCGAGTTTAGTTGCGGCAAGGCGAACGATTCGCTCGTTGCTTTTTAATCCAAGTTCAACCATTTTTTTATCGTTTGATGCGAGTATGAGCAAACTTTGTTCGGTTGGGTTGACTTCGTTGAATGTGCGAACGATTAGTTCTTGATCGCCAGTTGCAATGATTTTTTCCGCCCACGCTTGCGGAGGCGTGTATTTACCGTCTCCATCTGCATCGATAAAAATAGGGTTTGTTATTGCAAGCGGATAAATTTTACGTTCGTCTTCATCGACGTAGGGAGTCATAGCCTCGTCGCCTTCAGCAATTGCAATCACCCAACTATCACGTGGGATGGCAACACGTAGCCGCGGGCGAATGTGGGTTACTTCTCCGTTGGCACCATCTATTGTGACTCTTGCAACTTCGTCACCATTTTGAATGATGCGTACGGAATCAAGATCAATCCAAGAAGCCGCTTGGGCATCGATATGAATATTCAGTTCGGGTTCGGTAACAGAAAGAGTGGATCCCATTGGTCGCCCATTTGCTGTGATTCGCAAAAAGGGGCCTGTCGTGGTAAACATGTATCTGTTGCGAATCGCATCGGTTACATCGGTTGGATTGATGTTGCTCGCATCGTCGTACCCTACATGGACAAAATTACGCGGAACGCCTGCAATGTTTGCAATGACGGTGTGACTGTCGCTGTTGCCGACCGCTGCGATATGTCTGCCTGCGTTGAGCATGTTGTACCAATCACGAAGGACACTGTGCCGACTTTTACGTGTTGGCACATCAGAAACCTCAGCATCGTGGTATCCCCAGCCATAATTTTCATTCAGTATTTCTACTGAGTCAAAATCCCACGACCAACGTTCGTCATCTGACTCGCCCGTGATTGGGTCAAGTCCACGCCTTCCAAAATAATCTATGTTTCCCCATCGTGGATGGTTAATTTGAATAATAGGTACGACATCATCGTTGTTTTTTTCGGCACGAATCATTTTGAATAACTCGGGCGCCTCCAATTGTTGGTTTACTACCTTTGCATTTGCATCAAGTGGAAAGGCGTTTAAGTGCCCATACGAACAAGAGACCTCGTTGCCGACAACGGCGGTGAGATGTTCGTTCGCGCCGACCGAATCAATTGTTGGCTGGTAATCGGTGTTGTGGTTGTGGTCTGTTGCGACAGCAAACTCAAGCCCTTCGCCAACAATCGAAATGATTCGTTCGTTCATATTGGAATCACCATGGCCACTGTGCGTCAATGTGTGTAAATGAAAATCACCGCTAACCCAACCGGTTGAATCAATTTCGTGTACGAGTGTTGCGTCCCATGAGTATGCTTTGCCTTCTTCGATTTCAATGTTTGTTGTATCAATCGACCACTCGATACCATGCGATGCCATGACGTTCCAAGATCCTACAGGAACAGTAAGGATGCCCTCGCCATCCAATGTGTAGATGGCGTGTTTGCGAACCGCTAATTTTTTTGGGTCTGCGTCTGGATTAGAGAATAAATCTGTTGCTTCGCCATCTTCGCTCATGAATGTGAGTCGTGCGGGAATATTGTTGCCATCAGAATCAACAATTGTGAATGTTAGCGTTCCGTGTGGAACTTCTTGGCTTGCAGTTGGTGCGGGTTCGGGGGCAGGAGCTGTTAGTGCAATTAGTAATATTTGTGTAAGCATCCGTGTATTCTACTCGGATGTCGCTTGTGGTTGAGAACCTTACGCACGAATATTCTCATGGGGAACGTGTACTTGATGGTTTTTCTATGAACATTGAGGATGGTGAATTGGTTGCTCTTGTTGGACCATCAGGGTGTGGAAAATCAACGTTGTTACATTGCATAGTTGGATTACTCACGCCTAGTTGTGGGAGAGTTTGCGTCGATGGAAACGAGGTAACAAAAAGAAAACCGCACCTGCGTGGCATTGGCATCATGATGCAAGACCAGCCGCTGTATGAGCATCTATCAATTGAGC
>CAYYRP010000040.1:0-3433 GCA_964474235.1 uncultured Isosphaeraceae bacterium | reverse complement strand
ACCTCGAAAAATCAAAGACGACAGCAACATCGCTCTGTTGTGCACCACACAAATCGCGACCTGTTGTGTGTTCATGCACAAGTCTTACTTCCCCACGGATCATTGAAAGCCCGCTGTTGAGGACCATCGCTCCAGCCATCGATGTCTCCCCGGAAAGTATCCATACGTTTTCAGCCGTAACTATAGGTGCTGCCATTGCTGCAAGGCGATCCTGCGAAAGGACATCAAATACAGAATGTACCGAGTCCTCAATCTTGCCGCGAATTGGCGCAACCGATTCCCCTTGCCGAACACGCTGGGTTGGCCTTGTTAAGTGTTCTGAAAACTCTTCTCGCGCTCGTTGTTGCAACTCGCCAAACCCATCAAATCCAAGTTTTGTCGCAAATCGTACGACTGTCGGGTTACTCGTGCCAACCTTCTCTGCAAGCGCCGAAACCGTCCCAAATGTGAGCAATGTGGGATCGCCTAAGACTGCCTCAGCGATCCGTCGCTCGGTCGGTGTAAATCGTTCGTGAATAGAGGCAATCAAGTTAGTAATAGACATAAGTGGAACTCCAATGAACAATCTGTTACATTGTGCATTTAATATTGTACCATTCGCTACAACATCCGTTTACAAAAGAGGTCAAATCATGACAGAAAAGAAAACGTACACGCCCACGCAACGTGAGCAAGAATTCTTAGATAGCGTTGATAGCCCAAAGTACCAAAGAGAAATAGTGAACGGACTGCACCCCTTCTTCTCTGATAAAGCACCAGAAGATATGCGAGGGTTTTACTCGACCAACGAAATCGATGCCCTTCGAATTTTGAAAGGCACTGATCGTGATGTTGAAAAACGAATGCCGGTGAAGATGACGCAGCACTATTTTGACATCGCAAAAAATAGTAAACCAGTTCAACACATCGTCAAAGCAACTCCAAATGAAACGAACGATTTAGCAGGCGCTGAAGATCCTGGGCACCAAATGGACTACAGCCCAGTCGAAGGGCTCCTTCACAAATACGAGATGGGTTTGATGTACGTCGTATCAACGTGTACTGCGCACTGCCGATTTTGTTACCGAGAAGAACTCATTGGAAGAAAAGAAATTGAACGTCACGATGGCACCGTTGCAAAAAAGAAACTCTCGCAAATTCCTGACATCGTTGCGTACATTAAAGAACACAACGAAATTGTTGCGAAGAACGGCGGTAGACACCCTGAAACAGGTCGCGAAAAACTCCGTGAAATTCTCCTTTCCGGCGGCGACCCGATGGTGCTCGCAAATTCAAAAATTGCTGCCTGGCTTTCTGCACTTGCTGAAAGTGGCATCGAAGCAATTCGAATCGGAACAAAAGAAATGGCGTTTTACCCAGACCGTTTCGATACTTCCTTCCTCGCGATGCTCGACAAGTTTCACGAAACGTACCCAGAAGTTGGGTTGCGTATTCTTATCCACTTCAACCACCCTGACGAATTCCTTGCAAAGGACGAGAACGGCAAGTACATCCCTGACGAATCTGGCATCTTCAAATGGATTCCAGCAACAGACAAAGCGATGAAAGGCCTTGTCTCACGCGGCTGGATCAGTGTTGAAAATCAAGCACCAATTATCAAAGGGATTAATGATGACTCGGACGCCCTTCGAATCATGCAACGTGCAATGAAAAGAGTTGGTGCAGAAAACCATTACTTCTTCTGTGGGCGCGACATTATTGCACACCGCTACTTCAATGTTCCGATTGAAACCGCTTGGCAAACTCTCAATAACTCTCAAAAAGGACTCTCAGGCGTTGAAGCACATGCTCGCTTATCTATTACTCACTACCTTGGCAAAACTGAAGTTGCCGCAGTAACTAACGAACCTATTCCTGGACTCCCTGGTAGCGAAAACGGGGTCGTTATTTTCAAGTTACTCCGCAATGCCGCAGACGCTCCGCTTCGTGGAAAAGTTTGTATTGTTGGACGAAATCCTAATGCCATTTGGTTTGACGATTACGAAGACCGTGTACTGTTTGATGAAGCAGGCCTCTTTGATTACACGCGAGTGAAGAAGTAACGATGATTGACAAACGTGTTGCAATTGCCGCCGATGCGGTCGCAGATATTTTCGATGGTGCAACCGTCATGATTGGCGGATTCGGCGAAGCGGGAAGCCCGATCGAATTAATCCACGCGCTCATCGATCAAGGTGCTACGAACCTCACAGTTGTAAACAACAATACAGGCAGCGGCGAAGTTGGTCTCGCAGCACTGATTAAAGCAAAGCGTGTTGCAAAGATGATTTGTTCTTACCCAAGAACAGCGAACTCAACTGTTTTCCCAGAACTCTATCAAAGTGGAGAAATTGAACTTGAACTCGTCCCGCAAGGCACACTTGCTGAACGAATCCGTGCTGGCGGTTCTGGCATTCCTGCGTTTTACACCCCCACTGCTGTTGGCACGCCTCTTGGAGAAGGAAAAGAAAGCCGCACGTTTAACGGGCGAGACTATATTCTTGAACATGGACTTTCCGCAGACTTTGCATTGATCAAGGGTCTTTCTGCTGACCAGCACGGCAATGTCGTGTACAACAAAACTGCACGAAACTTTGCACCCATTATGGCGATGGCAGGAAAAGTAACCGTCGTCCAAGCGCAACAAGTCGTGGACTTAGGCGAACTAGACCCTGAAACAATCATCACTCCAGGCATATTTATCCAAAGAGTCGTTGAAGTGAAGTATCCACTACTCGAATCGACACTCGTTGCAGCAGGAGAAACCTACCCATGACTGGCCGAAAGCGCGATGAAATGGCAAAGCGGCTCGCTCAAGATATCCCTAGTGGCTCGTACGTTAATCTTGGAATTGGAATTCCCGAGTTGGTCACCAAATTTGTTCCTGAAGGGCGCGAGTTTATTTACCACACTGAAAACGGCTTGCTCGGAATGGGACCATCTCCTGAAGAAGGCAATGGCGACCCCGAACTGATCAATGCAGGCAAAAGAAAAGTCACTGCACTTCCCGGCGCTGCGTATTTTCACCACGCAGACAGTTTCTCGATGATTCGCGGCGGGCATCTCGATTTATGTGTACTTGGTGCTTTGCAAGTTGCAAACAATGGTGATTTGGCGAATTGGTCAACCGGCGGCGAACATGCAATTCCCGCAGTCGGTGGCGCAATGGATCTTGTTGCAGGTGTTAAATCAATTTATGTACTCACCCAGCACTGCACCAAACATGGAGATCCAAAACTCGTTGAGGCGTGCACATATCCACTCACCGGACTTGGCGTTGTGAACCGTATCTATACTGACCTCGCAGTCATCGACATTACAAATGAGGGATTTCAACTCGTTGAACTAAGCGATGGTGTTTCATACGACTATGTGCAAGAACGCACTGACGCCCCGCTCCTTCCACGCAAGGAATAACACATGAATCGAAGCGAAGAACTCTATACAAAAGCAC
>CAYYRP010000039.1:0-3543 GCA_964474235.1 uncultured Isosphaeraceae bacterium | reverse complement strand
TTTCTGGGGTGTACTTCAAATCTTGCGAACGCAAATACCTACGAAAAACGGAGCAGAGAGGAGCCATCACGTCGCCAGTTAGAATGTGATCATTCTTGTCCATGATGGTATCTTACCATCATCACATGGTAACAATTCTTGCATTTGAATCTTTCGATGGTGGGTCGCATAGACAGTTTCGTGAAACACTTACTCGGCATTCTTCGCATACTTGGAGATGGATCACCCGCCCGCCACGTGGTTGGAAGTGGAGAATGGCTATCAGTGCGCAAGAAATGGTTGACGAAATGCTGAAACAGGGGATCGACAAACCAGATTGTCTTTTTGCAACGTCACTGTTGGATTGCGCTGCCTTGCGTGCTGCATTACCGCGAGGCTGGCGAGATTTACCGATTGTTTTGTATATGCATGAAAATCAAATTGCCTATCCAACGAATGATCAAAGAGATGTTTCTTTTGCATGCACGAATTTGCAAAGCATTCTTACGTCTGATCTAACAATATTCAATAGCATATGGAACTTGGACTCGTATGTTGATGGCATCACTTCGCTACTTAGTCATTCAGATCACGCACTGGGCAATGTAGAACTACGCATTCGTAACACTGCAGCGGTTGCGTGGGTGCCAGTAGAATTGCCGAAAGAAAACGAGGGAATTTTACATAACTCAAATATGAGCGGACGTAAAAATTGCACAACAATTGTGTGGCCGCACCGCTGGGAACACGACAAGGGCCCAGATGCGTTACTTCTACTTGCAAGGAAGCATACTAAAACGCTAAACCTTCGATGGATCATTCTTGGTGAGCAATTTAAAGAAGTACCCAATGCCTTGGAACAATTCAAAGTGGAATTTCGTGAACAGATTGACCATATTGGATTTGCCAAGACGAAAGGGGAGTACTGGAATTGGCTTTCAAAAGCAGATTGGGTACTTTCGACAGCAAAACACGAATTTTTTGGGATTGCAGTTGTTGAGGCATTGTTCGCAGGTTGCTTGCCTTGGCTGCCCGAAAAACTCAGCTATAGAGAACTGTTGCCAGCATGCGCGAGGGGGCTATCACCTGAAAATGGAATTGACCGCTTGTCAGTAACTGCTGAGATACGCCAACACCTTTTTATGGCGCAAGCTGAACCTGCAACGAAAAGAATTGACTCATTGATCAATAGTGTTTTATAAACCATCACTGATAATATCAGTGTATTCCTTCGCGTCAAGTAAGCAGTTTTCTACTGCGGGAAGCGCCCAGTTATCTTGTTGCACAAAATAAAGTCGGCCATCAATAGGCTTGCGTAAATCAGAACAGGTTCCATCAGCAATAAGATTCGGCGCGCTGATTGGCATTGCATGACCCCACCGAGTCATACGCACTTGCTGTACTGAGGTTGTTTTTA
Source organism: uncultured Isosphaeraceae bacterium (assembly GCA_964474235.1). Lineage (GTDB taxonomy): Bacteria > Planctomycetota > Phycisphaerae > Phycisphaerales > SM1A02. The sequence continues at coordinate 2,147 of CAYYRP010000039.1, read as the reverse complement.
CGTCAAGCAATTTGAGAATACGCTTCACTTGTGGCGTGAGCATTTGCGAATAATTATCCCAGTTCGCTTCATGCAAAAGTGTCCATCTACCAAAGTCAAACGGCAGTGGCCAGTACAACGTTAGCACATTGCTTTCACCAGCATGAAGGGGACCTGAGTTGTAATTTCCATTGAGTACGTCACAAACAAAACGATCGTTCTGCGCACTTTCTTGATTCATGGGATAGATTCCATCGCCTAACAAAAAGATGTCATAAAAGTCTCGTTTGATAGGAGACTTCAATAGAATATTCGCAACAAGATATCCTCGGTATTCAAGCCGATCAATCGCCTCATACTTTGCTGAATCTTCATCACTAAGATGATGAATAATCTCTCTGCAAAGAATTTTAGAACAAGCCATAACTACCTTCTTCGCAGCAAGAGCACGGCATCTTCCATCAGTTCCAACCCATGTAACCTTCGACTTATTTCCAGGCCCTGTGATAGGACGGACATCAACCACACGACAGCCGCCGCGGATGTGATAGGGCCGGCAAGATTCTGGTACTTGCTCGTCAAGTTGTTTCAATGCTTTCCACATTTGCAAAGCCATGAAACTGTTGCCACCAGGACAAACCCAGCGACCAAATTCTTCTGCCGCTAAAAAGTTCCAGCCACTTGCTGCAGAAATTTCTTCCCATCCAGCAGAAAAAGATGAGTAGCAATACGCCTGAATCGCTGCAGCAAGTTCATTTGGTATTGGCATTCCCATGCGTTCTTCAATATCTTGCTTGAGTGTTTTTTGATCAAGTTCAAACACCCACTCGTCTTCACTTCCTCCAACCAAAGGTATTTCTGGGTAATCGACGTTTGCCATTTGAACGACAATTTCACGGTATTTTGCAATGGCTTTAGCAAGATTCCAAGAGACACCTTCTCCATTAAAAAAACCTGAGAGGATAGTGCCGTGTAATTCAACTGGCGCTTTTTCAGAATCAACTCTAGCAACCTCATTCATGCCCAGTTCTTGATAAAAGGATTCCAAAAAAGTTCCGGGATCAGGCGTGATAACATACGCATTGCCAAATGAGTAGGGGACCCCGTTCCAAACCTCGCCACGCGCTGCTCCACCAAATTGATTATGCATTTCAAAAATAACTGGGTTATGTTCGCGAAGAAGGTACGCAGAGGTCAATCCAGAAATGCCTCCACCAATAACTGCAACGTCAATGGTTTCCGAAATCGGCGGGGGATTTCCTACAAAACAATCTGGGTTTGGCATCGGATGATTCAGGCCAGGAAAATCATCGCCTGTATACCAATGCGCAAATGGCAAGCCATCAACCATTGTGTTGTTCGGAGTAAAACGAACTTGTTGCTGTGGACACGATGCATCAAATGATGCAGCACCTGTATCAATACAGCCACCCGAAAAGACGCGATTCATTCCAGCAGCAATCGCTCGTTGCCTTAGAGCAAACGCAGATAGAACCCCAAGACCAGTTCCAATAAATTCTCTGCGGTTATGCATGAACAATTAGGATAGTCCAATTCTATATCAATTCAACCCTAAACATCTCTTTATCCAAAAACTTAGAGTTGTACATCTGCAATACTTTGAAAAAGAACAACCCATTCTGTAAAAATTGCGACTTTGAAGGCCTAACGATATACAATGCAATATTGATGATTGGGGAGCTAGAGAGTGAATGTCAGAGATTAACTAGATAAACGAATACCAAAACGCCTGAGCAATCTTTTTTCGACACGCCAGAAATACTTCCTTTGGCCGGCAAGTGTTCCAAAAACGACCAACATGATTTGGTAACAAATTGTCATAAACAGAATACGAAGAGGCCAAAAAACAAACCATTGCATCTGCTCATAATCAATTCCAACCCATCCCATCATCGGCCTTGCTATAAAAACTGCGCCCATACCAGTGATACTGAAAACAAAAAAAACAACGCACAGTTGCGCGTTGGAATCTGCTTTTAGAATTCGTCGCAGTAAGGCCAAAACAGCAAGATAGTTTACACTCAAAACACCATGAACCCTGAATTAGAGAAGAACCCGCTTTCCTGATATCCCCACCCCGCTTCGCCGATAATACATATTATGTTAAATTCTCGATATAACTGCTTATGGCTGGTAAACAGCCATAT
>CAYYRP010000038.1:0-3778 GCA_964474235.1 uncultured Isosphaeraceae bacterium | reverse complement strand
GTGTTGCTGAATTGACCGCCGAGCGGGATGCGCTCAAGACCGCCAACGCTGACCTTTCCCAGTATGCAGCAATGGTAAAAGCCGAGCGGGACGCACTGATGCGAAAGATTTATCCAGCAAATTCGTCAAGAGGCAAAGGTGAAAGAGATAGAGGAGAAATACGGTGAATGAATATACCGATGACGATTATCACGAGGCGATATACGCGCTTAGTGATCTGTACCGTGACGCGAAAGCTATTGCGGGAATGAGAGACTTGATTGGTAACTCGAATGCGTATCACCTGCGTAAAACTGTCGATGCTGCCGGTGCAGTCCTTGGCGAATGTCCGATTGATTGGGACGGGAAATCGGCTTGTAACTTGATAAATGAAATGGCACGGTTTCATGGCTAGTGTTTGGTCATGCGGTGGAGGTACTCAGTCAGCGGCGATTGCTGCTTTGATTGTGCGCGGTGATTTGCCGAACCCTGATCTTGCTGTGATTGCAGACACAGGCAGAGAAGCGTCGGAGACTTGGCGGTTTGTTGATCATGTCCTGCGCCCGATGCTGCTAAACGTAGGTGTGAGGTTGCATCGCATTCCTCACACATACGCAACTGTTGACCTCTTTTCTGGTGCAGATGGTAAAACCATCGTAATCCCCATGCACTCCGCGCAAGGCGGCATCTTGCCGAAGTATTGCAGCAACGAATGGAAAACGCGGGTTGTTGATAGGTTTGTACGCGAGCAAGGGCTAACTGATGGGAAAATCTTAATCGGATTCAGCACGGATGAAATGCAGCGCATGAGGCGGCACGATCCTAAAGCATCATGGAACCACTCATACCCGCTCGTTGAACGGAGAATGTCGCGTGGAGACTGTGTTGCTTTAGCGGAAGCTACTTTCTTTCGTACACCGCCGCGTTCTAGTTGCTGGATGTGTCCTTATCGTACCGATTCTGAGTGGTTGCACCTGAGCAAAACAGACCCAAGGGATTTCCAAGCGTCGATCAATCTTGAGAAATACTTGCGGCGCTATGACGCAGACGCATACCTGCATAAATCAAAGCAGCCGCTTGATGAAGTTGAATTCAACGAGACTCAGACGGATATGTTTCAGGATCAATGCGCGAGTGGAATGTGCTTTACATGACTCGCCCGGAGCGGGACAGGCTCAAGGCCGCCAACGCTGACCTTTCCCAGTATGCAGCAATGGTAAAAGCTGAGCGGGACGCACTGATGCGAATGGCAGCATGGCCGACACCTGTTTCCAGCGACAACAGGGATCGCGGAAAATGGACAGACCCAGCGATACAACGCCGGGAGCGAATAGGGAAATCAGTGGAGCTGTCAATGAAAGTTGGCATAGTGCAAACGGACCAGCCGGCCCGACTAACGGTCACTGGCGAGATGCTGATTGGCTCGGATGCAGGGATGGAAAGTGGAGGCCAGTTGAATCCGCATTTGAGCAGATGGTTGATGGGGTTGCCTGTGGAGTGGGATATTTGTGCAGTGAATGCACTGAAGAAGAAAGGAAAGTGATATATGAGACAGCCAGTACTACCAGTGCCAGAGAAGTTCTGCAAGCGATGCGAGAAACAGCTTCACCGGAAACGATATGGCTCTCGGTTGGAGGACAGATCGGTTTTCATGCGGCGACAATACTGCTCACTGCACTGCTCCAACAGTCGGGGGAACTGGGGGGAATCGCCAACAGCGAAGAGGCGAGAAGCGCACAAGAGTGTGAAGCATCGTTGCGAGGTTTGTGGGACGAAAGCGAACCTCCATGTACACCACATAGACTTGAACTATCAGAACAATTTACCGGAGAACTTGCAGACTCTATGCTCAAGTTGCCACAAACGGACACACTTGAGTTTATGCGTACACTGAACGGGTTCCCCTTAGCGCACAAGTCACCGGCGAGAGTTGGAAGGCTCAAAGGTTACGGCAATGCAATCGTTGCCCAGCAAGCGCAAGCGTTCATAGAATCGTACATGGACGCGACTCATGACGTTTGAACAACGATTGGCCGAAGTCCGCAGCGGTAAGAAGCGGGAGAGGTTTGATTCGTTTCTAGCCCGGGACAGTATCTTGAAGGAGCAGTGCAAGCGGAATAGAAAGATGTCTTATTTCGTATTTAAGATAGGGGGAGGACAATGCCTGACCTGATGATGACAAAGTCATTCGGCAAGCTTGAACCAGCAGATCAGGTTGCGATTGATTATCTTAAAAGCCTGAGTGTGGGGGAGGTGGTCCGGGTCAAGGTGACGAAGCCGCGCAACGGAACATTTCACCGCAAACATTTTGCCCTGCTCCAGCTTGGGTTCAAGAACCAGGAGGCTTTTGATTCGTTCGACGACTGGCGCAAAGCCGTGACAATCGAGGCGGGGTTTTACCGTGACCGCAAGATGTACGACGGTACGGTCATGCGCGAGGCCAAGAGCCTTTCATTTTCATCGATGGATGAACTGGAATTCGCCCGGTTGTTCAACGCGACCGTCCAGGTTATCGCTAAGTTTCTCGGTACTGATGACATCACGCTGGCACAGGAAGTGCAGCAGTTTATGACGGTTGGTGCCGGGTGAACAAAGCCGACAAAGCCCGCTTTGAGAAATTACGCGAGATTGGCTGCATCACCTGCCGACCAAATGGATACCGTGAACCTGCTGTGCATCATCTTGTCGAGGGCAATCGTCTGGGACCACAGTTCACCATTCCTCTATGCCCATGGTGTCACCAGGGCATAGCTCCTACCGGCACTACATACAGGGAGGCACTGTCCCTGATCGGCCCGCACTTCCACGGCCAGAAGTCGGCTTTTGTGTCTAAATATGGCAGCGAACGCAGTTTGCTCGCCCTCGTTGACGATATATTGGAGGCTACATGAATTGTTTCAGAGGGTTTGTTAATGGACTGCTTCCAGCCTTGTTTTTATGGCTTATACTGATCTGGTGGCTGCTGTGAATGTCAGCCTGATCTGTAGGCAGAACGGCATGAGGGAATCAACTGTCCGAGGCCGCATGAAAAGGGGTATGACCTGGAAGAAGCCCTGACAACACCGTTGCGCCAAATACAACGGAAAAGCCACATCAGGCAGGAGGTGGAGGCAGTGGACATGGTCTGGTCAACCTACACATCCAGAATAAAGCGTGGATGGTCACATGAGCGGGCAATTGGGGCGCCAGTGCCGAAATCCACCAGCCCCAGCGGGAAGGCTGGATATCGAAAGCTTGTGCCGACTCTGGCGCTAACGATTCACTTGGCTGAAGGTGGCTCAGGGCCTGTCGGGAAACGCGTCACCATCAAAGCCCTGGCTTGGGCGGAGTACCTAGAAACCCATGCCCTGAGAGCCTATGGTGCAGTAACCGTGGCTGAATCTACCGCCGCAAGGGAGATTGTCAGGCGAGTAAGGCGCACAGACCTGCCGCGAGAGTTCAGCGCCCGCAGCGTCTATCGGTCGGGATGGGCCAAACTCACTGATCGTAAGACGGTCCAAGATGCCTTAGACCTGCTGGCTGATCTGGACTGGGTTTCTTCCCGCGAGATTCGCCATCACACAGGCGGCAGACCTTCCACGATCTATGAATTCAATCCTCGGGGGCTTGATTCATGAATTACCTCCAGTTGTTGAAGGATAAATACCCAGAAAAATGCCCGCCATCGGTACTGACAAAACTGACAAAAGGGGGTTTTGGCGGTTTTGGCAGTACGTCAGATGGATATCTTTCAGGTAATTCACTTCCAGAGCAGGAGAAACAACCCAGCCCTGCGGAGATATTCAATAGGTTGGAATTC
>CAYYRP010000037.1:0-3935 GCA_964474235.1 uncultured Isosphaeraceae bacterium | reverse complement strand
GTTACTGAGCGTGGGTGCAGCCTGCTCTCGGTTGTTTGCACGATATTACATTGAATATAAAACAAACAAGGATCGTGACCGCGCCATTATTTACGGTGCTGGAGAGGGTGGGCACCAACTCTATTCCGCTATTCGTTATGGAGGTCAATATACACCAGTCGCATTTATCGATGATGATCCCGAAAGCCAAGGAAAATCTGTTCATGGCTTACGTGTGTATGGTTTCGATGCAATAGACCGACTTATTAAGACGAAAGACATAACCACAGTACTACTTGCGATGCCGGGAATGTCGCATCGGAATCGAGCAAAAATAATCGAACGATTACAGAAGTTCAATATCAAGATTCAGTCCACGCCAAACCTTACGGATTGGATTACAAACAAAGCGGTGCTCAGCGAATTGCACAATCTTTCCATTGAAGACCTAATGTCTCGAACGCCAGTCGCAGTGAATGAGGAATTGGCAAGCCGATGTATTACTGGAAAATCCGTTTGTATTTCAGGTGCAGGGGGTTCTATTGGCAGCGAGTTATGTCGCCAAGTGTTGGTGCGGAATCCTAATACAATAGTGTTGTATGAAATTTCTGAAAGTGCGCTTTTTTATATTCAACAAGAGCTTTTAAACAGAGAAGAAAAACTCGGTGCGAACATTGAAATTATTGCAGTACTTGGTTCTGTTCTAGATACAACGAGAATGCGAGAAATTCTTTCAACATACAACGTCGACTCAGTGTTCCACGCAGCTGCCTATAAGCACGTTCCAATGATTGAGTCAAATGCAATCGAAGGAATTCGAAACAACATCATCGGAACCAAGCGGCTTACAGAAGCGTGTGTTGTGGCAAATGTGCGGAATCTAGTCATCATCAGCACCGATAAAGCAGTACGCCCAACGAATTTAATGGGTGCAACAAAACGGTGTGCCGAACTTGTGGTGCAAGCAATCGCGAAAGATAGTCATTCAATGCGTACATGCATAGTACGGTTTGGCAACGTTCTTGGCTCATCTGGTTCCGTCGTTCCAATCTTCCGTGAGCAAATCAAGAGTGGTGGTCCTGTTACAGTGACACACCCCGACATGAAGCGTTACTTTATGACGATTCCCGAGGCATCTGAACTCGTGATTCAAGCGGGCGGTATGGCGAATAACGCAGAAGTTTTTGTGCTCGATATGGGTGAGCCGGAACTCATTGTCGATTTGGCGAGGGGGATGATTTCAGGTGCAGGACTCACCGAAAAAACAGAAGACAATCCAAACGGCGATATTGAAATTACGTTCACAAAGCCACGACCTGGTGAAAAAATGTATGAAGAGCTATCATACGACACCAAACTTGGTTCGACTGATCACGAAATGATACGTCAATCATCCGAACAGGCAAACATGAGCAGTTCTCTTGAGCAGCAAATAGACGAACTTGAGCGAGCAATTGAAAATCGAGATGACGAGAAAATGATAGAGGTGGTTTGTACAATGGTTCCAGAATATACCCCCTCATCAGACTTAAGACCACAAACCCCAATCGTAGAAACTGTACAACAAAATACTGTGGAAGTAATCGACGTCGATGAAACCGCTTGAGAAAAACCATGACGACGACCCAAATTTCAGTACCACTTCTTGACTTAAAACTGCAATACGAAAACTTGCGCAGTGAGGTAGAGCCGCTGTTGCAAGAGGTGTGCGATAGCCAGTATTTTGTCCTTGGTCCTAGAGTTGTAGAGTTTGAAGATGAAATTGCTTCTTATATTGGCACGAAAAGAGCGGTAGGTTGTGCCTCAGGCAGTGATGCTTTACTGCTAGCTCTAATGGCGCTTGATGTGAAAGCGGGCGATGAGGTCATTTGTCCAAGTTACACCTTCTTCGCAACAGGAGGCGCAATACGAAGACTTGGGGCTGTCCCCGTTTGGGCTGATATTGATCCGACAACCTACAACGTTACATCCGAAAGCATCACATCAGCATCGAATACATGCACTCAGTTAAAAGCAATTATGCCTGTTCACCTGTATGGTCAAACAGTAGACATGGACGGTGTTCTTCACGCTGCAGAAAACCTCGGCGTGCCCGTTATTGAAGATGGTGCCCAGGCAATCGGTTCAAAAGATGCAACAGGAGCGATGGCAGGTTCCCGCGGCACTATTGGATGCTTTAGTTTCTATCCATCTAAAAATTTAGGTGGTTTTGGAGATGGCGGGATGTTAACTACGAACGATGATGCCCTTGCAGATCGTCTTTCAAAGTTGAGAGTACATGGTGGAGAAAAACGCTATTACCACAGCGAAGTTGGAATAAACAGTCGGCTTGATGCCCTGCAAGCAGGTGTACTTTCAATCAAACTTAAATATCTTGAAGAGTGGCATGCAGCTAGAGCGTTGAACGCTTCAATGTACAACAGCATTCTAAACAGCGCTGGAGATATCGGAATAGTTACACCCAAGGTACTAGCCGCGCCATCTAGGCATATCTGGAATCAGTACATATTAAGGGTTCAAGGTAATCGGCGAGATGGGCTGCGGGAACACCTTGCTGAAAGGGGAGTTGGTACAGATATCTACTATCCAGTTCCACTTCACATGCAAGAGTGTTTTGCAGACATCAGGGGAAAATCGCTTCCACACACCGAACTCGCGGCGCTCGAAACGATAGCTCTTCCGATTTTCCCCGAACTTGAACGGGAACAAATCGAATATGTCGCGAACACGATTGTCGAGTTCCTTAGGTAACTGGAACTAGGCAGAACCGGCCCCGTTCATCTTTGGAAACAGTGACAATTGGCATGTCGGGTTCGTGGTACAAGACAAGTCGCCACTTCTCTGCATGCGCTTTTTCGAGTAACTGTCGTTTTGTTACAGCATTATCCCAAGGCAACATGTCGTACCCCATTGAATAAGCAAGTCCAACGTGGTTGCATGTTGGCATAACGTCTGAACAAAAACAAACCGTGCCCCTGTCATCTTGAAATTCGATGGATTGCAAGCCCCAGGTGTGTCCCACCCTTTGTGTGAGTTGAATGTCCCCACACACAACCGTGCTGCCATCAACAAGTCTAACACGTTCTCGCATGGAATCCAGCACCCGTGGCAAATACGTTCGGCTCATCGTCGAGCGGTTATTGTTTGCATCTTCCCATTCTTGTTGTTGCACAATAACTGTTGCGTTTGGCAAAAGAGTGATGCCCGCAGCGTGGTCAAAATGAAGATGAGACAAAATAACAGTAGAGATAGATTCTGGATCAACGCTTACATTTTTGAGTGCGTCAAGAATGGTGTCGCCATTCATCCCAAACATATCAACTTCTTTTGTGTTCCATCCATCTCCGTAACCAGTTTCAATCAGAACTCGTTCGTTGTTTCGTTCTAGCAGTATGCAGTTACACGCCTCTGGAATCCTATTTTTATCATCTGGATTGACAAGTTGTGACCAGAGGGCTTTTGGCACAACCCCAAACATGCTTCCGCCATCAAGCGAAAACCGACCTGAATCTAAAACTGTCCAATTCCACGTCATGCTTTGATGAGGCGTGCTCGAATCTCCTTGCAATGAGCAAGCGCATTTCGAGTGTCGATGACAAGCGTTGCATTTAAAGCAATTGCATCCCAATCAATCATTTCATGATCGGTGACAATAAGAATCGCATCGTATTCACCAAGAGCGTTGCCATCTAATGGTACAGATGAAAGATTCACATCGTGCCCACGCATTTTTGGAAAATCTGGCACGAATGGATCGTGATACTGAACTTCTGCACCACGTTCAATTAGGTCTTCAATGATAAAGACAGCAGGTGTTTCTCGAATGTCGTCAACATCTGGTTTATACGCAACGCCCACAATGAGCACCTTTGCACCTTGCAGTGATTTGCTATCATCATTGAGTGCAGACGCCACTTTATCCACAACGATTCCGGGCATCTTCTGATTCACTTCAC
>CAYYRP010000036.1:0-4144 GCA_964474235.1 uncultured Isosphaeraceae bacterium | reverse complement strand
TAGTAAGGTTCGAATCCTGTCTCGCCCATTAAATAACCCACTGCTTTTGCAGTGGGTTATTTAATGGGCAATTCATAGATGAATGAGTTGAAAACTCATTCATCTATGAATTTGGATCCTTTGGGGATTAGGGAGGGGAAAGAGCGAAGCGCCCGTCCCCCTACCTAATCCCCAAAGGCTCCGAGACAGATTCGCGGCGCAGGCGACAAAGTCGCCCGCGGCGTCGAATCCTGTCTTTGTGATTTCAATACAAATGTAATTTCTTGAAGAGGGAAGGAACGAAGCGCCCATTCTCAGCGAGCCAACCTCAAATCCCCGAGACAGTTTCGCGGCGCCTTTTTCGCAACATTGCTAAAAAGCAACTTTGAGAAAAAAGGCGTACATGCAAAGAGATCGCTCTAATCGAATGTAGATTGTTCCCAAATTAAGGAGACAGTCCAATGTCAAAAAAGAAAAAGAACGCGGCGTCAAAAGAGGTTCAAAAAAACCAGCGTTGTTCGCGGACATCAGTTCGTTGATCGAAGAAACAAAGCACAACATCGCCACAACTGTAAACACGCAGTTGGCGATGTTATATTGGAATGTTGGCAAACGAATCAGTGAAGACATTCTTGATCACAAGCGGGCTGAATATGGAAAAGGAATCATGGAATCCTTGTCACTACATTTAACCGAAGAGTACGGGCGCGGTTGGACAAAGCGGAATATCAGCTGGATGGTACGGTTTTATGATTTATTTCCAGATTCAGAGATTTGGACATCGCTAATGTCCAAATTGAGTTGGACACATATTCAGCGAATCATTCGAGTTAAAAACCCTATAGAGCGTGATTTTTACATCGAATTGTGCAAACAAGAAAAATGGAACGTTGAGAGACTCAACGAACGAATCAACTCCATGCTCTACGAAAGAACCACCATTGCCAATAATTCTGAAACAGATATTCGAAGCGAATTAGAGCAAATAAAAGAATCAGGAGAATTGACACCAGAGTTCGTACTTCGAAGTCCCTACTTCCTAGATTTCCTTGAACTAGAGAGCCATTTCTATGAACAGGATCTCGAAGAGGCAATCCTCAGAGATATGCATGGGTTTCTTCTTGAACTTGGGGCAGGACTTACCTTTGTAGATAAACAAAAAAGGATCCAAATTGGGAAGAAACATTTTTATATTGATCTGCTGTTTTTTAATCGAAAACTGAAGCGACTCGTTTGTGTTGATTTGAAAATTGACGAGTTCAAAACGAAATACAAGAGTCAAATGGAATTGTATTTGAAGTGGCTTGCAAAACATGAAATGCAAGAAGATGAAAAACCGCCAATTGGCACCATCCTTTGTACTGGCAAAGATGCGCATTCGGAAGAGATTACATTACTCGAACTCAGCGATGCTGGCATACACGTGGCTGAATATCTCACTGAACTTCCCTCAAAAGAAGTATTTCAGAAGCAATTACGCGCTGCAATTGAACGAACAAGGGGTATTTTGGAATAAACTTGCTAGCGGGGTAGTTTATTTTTTACGTAAGCGAAAGAAATCTGCAAGAAAAAAGGCATCATTTTGGAGGAGCCAGCAAATTCACTTGTACCATGGCTCTCGCTTCATTAGGAGAAGCAGAAAAAACAAATGAAAGGACTAACTCCATGGTGTCAAAAAGAACAAACCACGCAATGAATCTCGACAAAATGAATCTTGACAAACTGTTTCATGAATTTGAACATGAGCACGAAAAGGGGGAAGAGTCAATCGATTTCTTTCTGAATAGTCCGTACAGGCTCGAAGAGTTAAATATTGATTCACATTTTTACGAGCAAAATGTAGAAGAAGCGATCATACTTGACATGAAAGCGTTCTTTCTCGAACTTGGAGATGAGTTTACATTTGTAGAAAGATCTAAATGTTGTGAAACTAGAGGGAAACCTTTTTTCATCACACTACTTTTTTTTCACCGTAAATTTCAACGGCTAGTTTGTATTAAGCTAAAAACTGACGATTTCAAGCCCATACATAAAAGTCAAATGCATGAGTATTTACAGTGGATTGATGCAAATGAGCGTTTTGAACAAGAGAATAAAACTATCGGTATCGTTCTCTGCACGGGAAGAGATGTGCGTGCTGAAGAAGTTAAGTTGTTTGAGTTACAAAATAATGAGATCTGTGACATTGAATGTCTCGCCGATTTTCCGTCAAAAGATGTGTTACAAAAACAACTCCGTGTCGCCATTGAACGCGCAAGAGATATTTTGGAGTAAACTCACAGGGGGTGAGTTTATTCTATTTTCGAAATGCACGATGACAAGCTGTGCATGTATTTGACAACACGCGCATTGATATGGAAAGTTCTTGGTTCGTGGACTTGTTGTTTGACAATGCCTGTTCAAGGTCTATTGCTGCTGACAATGCGATCGACAGTTGTGTTTCAAAATCAACAGAATATCTAAGAGCGATTTCACTTTTGTTGAGGTAGCGAAACGATTCTGCTATTGCACCTGCCTCTGCAACTGCAACAAGATCGGGGTGTTCTTTTGGCGGAGTCCAGTTCGATTTTTTAATGCGCTGAAGATTATCAAACGCACAATCCATTGCAATCATTTGTTCGGTGATTCCTTCTGGGATGACTCTTGAAAGTAAGTGTTCTTTATTTCGAACAAAGTCAATTTCTTCTAAGACAACCGCTTCTTCTACTGCACTCCAAAGCCCAGAGTAATGCGTAGACGTTTCCGAAACAGACATTCGTTTTTTCATTTCTTCTCTTGTAGAAACTCCAAGTCCAATGAGCGCAACTGCTGCAGCTGCAGCAGAGCGATGTTTACCGTGATGGCAATGGATGTAGGTATTGCCACGCTTCCTTCCAACTTCAACAGCCGTTGCGATATCTAAAATTTGCTTTTTTGTAGGTTTTCCGTATTTGATTGGAATGTGAAAGGTTTTCATTCCAAGCGCTTCTGGTATGTGTAACTCCGGCGGTATGCCATCTACACAAATAATAGTTTGTACCTGTATTGATCGAAGCGACTCAAAACCTACTTCATCGATGGGTTTACTACCCGAAAACAACCAAGGCGTGTATGCAACAACTTGTCGCAAACCACTGAAAGTACTTGGTGAAGCATCGGCCATAGTTGGTAACTTGGAGCACCCTAAAAGCAAGAGTGGTGCGCTTAAAAACAAATGTAGGTAGATTTGTTTCATCAAAATGTATTGTAATAAACAACCCGCGGGGTTGTTTATTACTGGGGTTGACTGGTCTCTTCGTCTTTTGGAAACAATACAAATCTATTAGCAAACGCTGGCTGTTTGAACAATATGTACATCGTTCCTCCAATTATCATAATGTAGGGCAGTAGCCAAATAGTAAGAACTGTATTCCAGCTTGTTGGTAATAAAATAAGCCACAGCAAATTCCCAATTGAATGGGCAAGAATGCCCCCTCCGAAAAGACCAATAATGAAGGTTCTCAAATGAGACTTAAATTTTTTCAGGAAAATTACTCCACAAACGATTCCAACCACAACGACAAAACAATTGATCCAACTTTGATCTCCGATAGTGAATTTTGAAACCAGTATTATTGGAATTGCACCTATGTCAAAACCAATTATAAACCCAAACAAGTAAGTCATTGGTTTTGCAAGGAAAAACGTCACAACTCCTCCAAGTAGCCCTGAAAATAGAAACCATTTCCCAATGCCAGCATCTGGAAGCAGAAGGTACTCTGCTAGACAAGCACCCAGTACACCCCACCAAACAACCGCGCTCCCCAAGGTTAATGAGAAATAGTTGAGCCCAAATCGAATAATTGAAAAACCAACTAGCGAACACATTAAAGAAATGCCATATAACCACCTGGCCTGCTCCCCAAAAACTGGTCCAGTATTAATGTTAGTCTATAGAGGCTCTTTAACGGGCCAGGAGACCAATATTTATGAAACGCAAGAAACATTCACCAGATCAAATCATCGCAAAGTTGCGTGACGCCGACGCCATTCTTGGCGGCGGCGGCTCCGTCGCCCAAGTTATTCAACAACTTGGCGTCACCGAGAAAACTTTTTATCGATGGCGAAATCAGTACGGCGGTATGAAAGCAAACGACGCAAAACGTTTAAAAGAACTCGAAAAAGAAAACGCTCGTCTTAAACACGC
>CAYYRP010000035.1:0-4147 GCA_964474235.1 uncultured Isosphaeraceae bacterium | reverse complement strand
TCTACTCTGCAATTTTATCGCATAAGGAGTGGACTAGTTTTTGGGGGGCAGGTCAAAGATACACACCACCTCCTTGCTGGGTCGCGGTATTACCAGTGAACGTGCAGTTGGTAAAGCTTGGCGAACTATTGAACATCATTAATCCGCCACCCCAACCATATTCACCGCCAGTAAAAATGAGGTTCTCGAAAAGATTTAACTCAGATTCACCCGACCAGATTTTTAGCACAGCATCGTTTTGCTGCGCGTCAATGGTGACAGCGGGGGTGCCATCTGCATTGGTTGCACCTATTACGTATAAGACTTTTCCGTTTGTGTTCACGCCAGACTCGTAATATGTGCCAGCATTGATTTGAATATCGTCACCATTCGATGATGCATCGATGGCATCTTGGATGCTGGTAAAATCACCTTCGAGAGGATCAACAATCCAAGTGTCAGCAAAGCAAGCGTGAACAACAGTAACTGCTATTACAATTGTGATGATGGGTTTCATATCTCTTACTCCCCTTTATTGTTCAATCATACATATTTTGCGAAATAGTGCAAGAAAAATGCTTTTTTCGTGCATTTCGTCGCTGTTTTTACCTGTATAGGTACACTATTGGTGTGAAAAATCTCTTTCCCATTTTTGTTTTGATCATGACTCAGGTCGCATCCGCAGAACCAGTTACGTTGATGACATTCAACATTCGCTATGGCACGGCGGGTGATGGCGATAATAGCTGGGAGTTTCGCAAGGAACACGTTGTTGAAACTATTCGCAGTGCACAACCCGCAGCACTCGCAATTCAAGAAGCGTTGCTTGGTCAACTGCAATACATTGATGAACATCTTCCTGGTTACAAAAAAATTGGTGTGCATCGTGGCGGAATCACAAAAGGAGAATTTAGTGGTTTACTCATTGATACTTCAAAACTTGAATGGCTTGAGGATGGACAAATTTGGTTGTCACCTACACCAGATGAAATTTCAAAAGGATGGGATGCTGCACTTGAGCGAACAGCAACTTGGGTAAAAGTCAGAAAAGTAAATACAAGTAGCCCATCAATGCTCTTGTGGAGTACGCACTTCGACCACCGAGGAAAACAAGCACGACTTGAAAGTGCAAAACTCATTGTTGAGAAATCACAAGAGTTAAGCGAAGGGAAGATACCAGTTGCAATCATGGGCGACTTTAACTGTACCCCAGGGAGTGAACCATATAAAGTGTTTGAAGAAGCTGGCTATCAATTGTCATTGCAGTGCAGAGACTGCGGCACATTCCATGCGTTTACTGGCAGTAACCAAGTTCCTCGTCTTGATTATATTTTGCTCAATGAAAAATGGGACATTGTCAGCAGCGAAACATTAAGACCTCGAAAAAATGGAAGGTGTGCATCAGACCACGACCCAGTAGTTGCAATAGTCGAACCAAAACTTCCAACTGGAACAATTGGTATGCAACGGGCGATTACAAAAGAGTGGAAGCCGCAACAAGATTCTCAAGTAACTTCTTTGATACCAGAAAACATGCAAGAAGAGGTTTCAAAAACATTGCAAGTCATCACGACTCGCCCAGACACCGAGCCCGACTTTCACGAACTGAGCCATGTTGAAGGCGCATTTCGCTTTCCGTTTCACTTGCCCGAACTTGCAGGTGATTTGACGAATCGGCTGATGGCGCTGCATTGTGAACCGAGCAATGTGCAAGCACTTGTTGAGAGAGCACTCGATACAACACCAAGTGATAAGAAGATGCGTTTTGGCGAAACTCCGAGTATAGAGGCGGTGATGGAATTTCTCGCCATCCCGAATGAAACTTTTTATATTAAAGAACAACTTGATTCTGCACTTGAAGTCATTCACTATTCAACAACAATAAATTTTGATACATTAGTTTCTAGCATTGAAATTCCGGTGGAGGAAAAACAACCATGGTTTGGAAAGGCGATGCCGCCGAGCACGACAGGGCCGATACTTGCAGGGCAAATGGGACCCGATGGTTGGCGTGTTGTTGGCGGTGATGGCGCGAACACATACGACATGACTCTCATTGCAGAAGTATTCGACTTCGGGGGTGACGACACTTATTTTGCATCTGATTACGTAGTTGGCAATCGAAAAGTTGTCGACCTCTCAGGCAACGACACGTACACTGGTACCGCCAAACAAGGGCCGGCTGCGGGATTGTTTGGCACGTGGATCATTGATGACCGCGGGGGAGATGATCAATACGGAAGAGTGGGCGGGAAGTTTAGTTCGGGGGCTGGTTGTTTTGGTGTTGGCATGATTGTCGATCGCGGCGGTAACGATTCGTACAGGGGAACGCAATGGTCAATTGGTGCGGGTGTGTACGGCGCGGGCATCATTTTGGACCTTGGCGAAGGCGATGACGAGTACCTTGGCGAGTTTTTAACGATTGGTGTTGGTGGACCGCGTGGGTTTGGTTTTGTCTTTGACGAACGCGGGAATGATGTGTACAAAGCAGATGGTCCAAAACCATCAATCTACGGCACGCCAGATGTGCACTGCGCATTTAGCATGGGCATGGGATTTGGCTACAGAAAATACACTGCAGGAGGCATCGGTATGTTGTGCGATGTTGCAGGGGATGACACATATCAAGCGGGCGAATTTAGCATGGGCGGTGCGTATTATCACGGGCTTGGAGTTTTGCGTGATTTTTCAGGTGATGACAATTTTCACGGGAACAGGTACACGCAAGGGTTTGGTGTACACCAAGCATTTGGTGTGTTGATTGATGATGAAGGAAACGACACTTATTGGGGGATGACTGCGGCGGATCAAGGTTCGGCGTGGGATATTGCAGCGGGTTGTTTACTTGATAAAAGTGGTGATGATTCTTACGCAGCGAACGGCATGACGCAAGGTTCGGCGGCGATGCAGGGGATTGCGTACTTGATTGACTTGGACGGCGAAGATTGTTATCAAGGGACCAGCCCAGCGCAGGGTGAGTCGGGAAGTAACTCATACCACTTTGAATCGTCGGGTGCGTTGTCGTTTAGTTTTTTACTTGATGATGGCGGCGATGAAGATTCGTATTCACTCACCAGAAAAAATGATTCTATCGAAATCACTCAACCCACTTCCGAACAAGAGGGATCGGATGATAGTTCTGGGGTTGGTTTGTTTATTGATCGTTGACTTAGAATTCTTCACTGTACACTGTCCATGATCTACCATATTCTGTTTTGAAATTTGGATTGAGTGTTTTTAACCCATCTTTTGCATGTGTGATTCGTCTAAACAAAACAAAATCTAATAGCGCTAAGTTTGGAGTTATCGCAAGTTCACGTGTTGCATTGTGTCTATTTCTTGACGATTCCCTCGGAGTATCTGCAATTCGGATCGAGTTCAGGAGAAGAATTTGACTGTCCATATCCATCTTGAACCATGTGTTTCTAAATTGTTGATTTGTTAACTGATCATATGCCGAGGCGAGCAACGATCGATTACGTAAAATGGCGGATATTTTTGTAGCCTTTTTTTCAATTATATGTGCATTGCAGATTCTTTTAACAGTTTTAAACACAATATTATCGTTCGGTTTTACTTGAATAGTTTTGCTTAGTTTACTGTTGATAATTGCATTTTCAAGATTTTTAGATTTTTTAATCTCAATTGGAGAGTTTTCTGTGACTACGATTGGTAGTTCGCAACTTTCTTTATCTTGCTCTAGTAATAATCCAAGCACATCGCGAGAATCGTGCCATGTTTTATGCCCTTGCTTTTGGATTTTATCGTTTGGTTTTATGAATCCTTGATGTCCGAGACATCTCAGTTCTTTTCCTTTTAGACCAGATAGAATTCGTCCAGTTTCCTTGCGGACGGAATACCTTGCATTCCCAGGTATAGAATGCATTGAAAGATCACCTGAATCGTCAGAATCGGAGTTTGATATGAGTGGGGACCGTGTATTTTCGAATCCGTCGTTTGTATCCACACTTTATATGCGTCAAAAGTATCAAAGATAGGAAATTAAATTTTACGCCATGACAAAACATCCAAAACGCACCGTTTTTCTCAATCGCGCCAAAAGGCAACAACAAATAAACTGTCATGAATTTTCAGAACAGCAAATAGCGGCATGTTGAACAATGCAGTTCGGGTGGCGACGGAAAACAAGAGGACATGATTCGAGGAT
>CAYYRP010000034.1:0-5071 GCA_964474235.1 uncultured Isosphaeraceae bacterium | reverse complement strand
AGGCCGAGGTGGGATTCGAACCCACGAATGACGGATTTGCAATCCGTTCCCTTAGACCACTTGGGCACTCGGCCGAGATTGGACAGGATACTCAGCCTTGGGCAAAACAGCAACTCAGGGCAAAATAATTAATTTTTTTATAATAACCATCCACATTTTATTTATTTATTTACTATTATTCGCGCGAAAAGATATTGACTAGGAGAAAATTAATATGTTCACAAATATTGTACTTTTGTGTTCACTATCAACCGCCTCAATGGCGAACACTAACCCAATTACTGCCTCAGTAGACGAACTTCGACAAATGGTAATTGAGCTTCAAGGTGAAGTTGCTGATCTTAAAAACCAAAACCATCAATGGTTGAATGAGCAACGATCTGATCAAGTTCGCGGTTTGGTTCGTGATGTACTTGCTGATGCAGATATAAGATCGAGCCTTCAAGGCGCGGGCGTGACTGCTGGGTATAACAAAGGCGCTTTTCTTCAATCCGCTGATGGAAACTGGAAACTGAAAATTAACGGGCAGCTTCAATCGCGTTGGCTGTATAACAACGCAGGTAGCCTAGACTCCCAACACGGATTTGAACAACGCAGAACGAAGGTTAAATTTTCCGGTCATGTTGTAGACCCATCGTGGGTGTATAAAATTGTTGCAACGTGGTCACGAAGCGGTGGCTCTAATACCGAAGACGCGTGGGCGGGAAAAAAGTTTGATGACGGAAGTTGGTTTAAGTTTGGACAATTCAAGGCGAACTTCCTTCGAGAAAACATTGTTTCATCAAGCAAACAACTTACAGTCGAACGATCGATGCTTGACAACGCGTTTACTTATGGTTGGACGCAAGGTTTAGAGTATGGCTGGAAGAACGATGACATGAAACTCGTTGTGCAATATACTGATGGACCAGGACAAGACAATGGCCCAGCGCTTACAGCACCAACGAATGCATGGATTGCTCGAGCAGAGTTCCGTTTTGGTGAAGCGGGATGGAAAGATTTTGATTATCTCACCTCCAAAACGGGCGCAAAACAGGGTTGGCTGATCGGTGTTGCGTTTGAAAACTACGACAATGACGGCGGAACGTATGAATACGGAAACGCAAACGCGAACGAAAGTCACGGATGGACGGTAGATGTTTCATATCGCGCAGATGGATGGAATGTTTTTGGCTATGCCGTAGAGACCACTGGTAAAAACGCTACAAATAGTGATGAAGTTGATTCTTCAGGCTGGCTCTTACAGGGCGGCATGTTGGTAAACAACAATATTGAAGTTTTTGCTCAGTACCAAGAAGGTGAAGTTACTGGTTCCAATATGGACATGGACGCTATTCGAGTTGGTTTCAACTATTGGCCAACGGCGAGTAACAACAACATTAAATGGTCAACAGATCTTGCATGGGCGGGAAAAACACTGACCAACGGTGGCGCAGGTACTGTTTCTGCAGATTGGGTTTCACCGGGTAACGGTTGGCGAACAGATACAGGTTCTGAAAAAGATCAAATGTTGTTGCGTACACAGCTTCAAATTCTGTTTTGAAAAGCACTTCTACATCCATAACTTACATCGTGTATATTCCCCAAACTATAGGAGACCGTCTATGCCCATAAACACAATGGCCAGGCTTTTTGGTCGATCACCATTTGTTCCACTTCAACTGCATCTTGATAAAGTCACAGATTGTGTAGAAGCCGCTACGCACTTGCTTCAACAGATCGGTGATGGCGTACAGGTTGATGTGGATGAAATGGCTCGGTCCATCTCTTTGCTTGAACACAAAGCAGATTTAGTAAAAAATGACATTCGAAATAATCTACCCCGCGGGTTGTTTATGGCAATTGACCGAGGCCAGCTCCTTGAAATGTTGAGTTTGCAAGATTCTATTGCAGACAAAGCCGAGGACATTGGTATTTTGATGTCGATTCGCACAGCAAAAATGATTGACTCGCTTGTTGCTCCATTTAAGGAGTATGTTGAGGAAAACAAAGAAGCGTTTGTACGAGCAAAGAACGTGATGCGTGAACTTGATGTCCTCATTGAATCAGGTTTTGGTGGCGCTGAGGCGGGCAAGGTTGATCAAATGATCGATGGTGTGGCAAAGGCCGAACACGAGTGTGACATCCTGCAGCGTAATCTCATGAAGCAAGTATTAGATCATGAAAACGAAATGAGCGTTGGCGATTTTTTTGTGTGGCAGCGACTGCTCCACGAAATTGCTGGGCTAAGTAATTATTCCGAGAAACTTGCGAACCGCGTAAGAATGTTGTTGACACTGAAGTAAAGAGATGGAATACACCACAGCACTTTTAGTATTAGCCGTTGCGTTTGGTTTTTACATGGCGTGGAACATTGGCGCAAACGATGTTGCAAACGCGATGGGCACGAGTGTGGGTTCGGGTGCTCTTACGTTTAAGCGTGCAGTGATTCTTGCAGCAATTCTAGAGTTTGCGGGTGCGTTCTTTGTTGGCTCAAGTGTTTCTGACACTGTGCGAAAAGGTATTGTTGACCCCGTCTTGTTTGAGGGCGATCCCCAAGCGTTTGTACTTGGCATGTTGTCTGCGTTATTAGCTGCGGGTGTATGGCTACAAGTAGCATCATATTTTGGTTGGCCGGTTTCAACGACGCACTCAATTGTTGGTGCAATTGTTGGATTTGGTGTTGTGTACGGCGGCATGTCTGCGGTTGAGTGGGGTGGCGTTGGGAAAATTGCAGCAAGTTGGGTTGTATCACCACTCATGAGCGGAACCATTAGTTTCATCATTTTTCAAATTGTGTTGTACCGAGTCTTTTACAGGGCAGATCCAGTGAAAGCGGTGCGCAGATTTACGCCCTATATGGTTTTTATTGTGCTTGGCATTATGACATTGGTGATGGTCTTTAAAGGTCTCAAGCATTTGAGATTAGATCTTTCGCTTCCAAACGCGCTTCTTGTTGCGAGTGGAGTTGGCTTGGTTGGGGCACTTATTTCAATCTTGTTATTGAAGCGATATAAAACCGACGATTCGATTGAAGAACAAAAGCAAGCGAGGGAGCTCTACACCGTTCGCGCAATGAACCGTGCGCTTAAACATCTTTCAAGAGCCCGAAGCGCAGCCGATGCAGATGAACATGGTCCGATTGATGCAATTATTAAGGAAACTCGGGCGCTCACAGACACGTCATCGAAACGAGCAAATCTAGGTTCTGCAAATACCGAGTTTCGACAAGTTGAACGTATCTTTATTTTCTTGCAGATTCTAACCGCATGTTTTGTTGCTTTTGCGCATGGTGCAAACGATGTGGCAAATGCAATTGGTCCACTTTCCGCTGCAGTGCAAACTATACAAGACGGAGCGGTTGCCGCGACTTCGGTTGTTCCGATGTGGGCACTCGCACTTGGCGGAGTCGGCATCGTGATTGGTCTTGCAACGTATGGGTGGCGAGTGATGGAAACTGTTGGAAAAAAGATTACGGAACTCACGCCTTCCCGTGGTTTTTGTGCTGAGTTTGGCGCCGCAACCACAATTGTGATTGCATCTAAATTAGCACTTCCAATTTCAACGACGCACACGCTTGTGGGGGCGGTTTTAGGCGTTGGTTTGGCTCGTGGCATCGGGGCCCTCAACATCTCTATTGTCCGCGATATCGCTATCAGTTGGGTCATTACGATTCCTGCTGGCGCGATCCTCGCGATCATTTTTTACAAAACCCTCAGCTTCATCTTCTAAAAATAAACAACCCCGCGGGTCGTTTATTTGGCTCCGAGTCAAATTTTTAATTCTTGTAACAATCGATTGAGATTGCACAAAAGCACGGTATCTGATTCCACGCTTCGTTTCATTCTTGAAACAAGTACGCGACGCGTCGCCCCAATCATGTCAGCAGCTTTGTTTAATTGTTGAAAATCACCCTCACTTGGGTTCGATGTAAGTTTAATTTCTATTGCCCAAAGTTCGCTGCCAAAATCAAGCACTAAATCAATCTCAACTCCATTGCTTGTTCTGAAATAATACGGCGTAAAAAAACGCCCTTTCGCCTCAAGCGAATTGAGTATCTGTTCTATCACAAACCCTTCCCAACTATACCCTACCCACGGCTGATCAAACAAGTTCTCGAATGAGTTTACCTGTAAAAGAAAGTGCATGAGTCCACTGTCCCTTACAAATAATTTTGGTCGTTTTCTCAGTCGCTTGCTAATGTTCGCGTGATAACTATGAAGGCGGCGAATGAGAAAGCTACCCTCAAACCAATCCACATACGAGTCTATGGTTAAATTTGATAGCCCAAGTGAACGCCCAATTTTTGAAGCATTCCATTGCTGTGCATTTTCCGCCGCCAACATCTTGAATAGACGCCTTGAAACAGTAGGGCTTGCAGGAAATCCCCAGTTAGGTAAATCTTGCTGTGTAAAAGTTGAAACATAATCATCTTCCCAAAAAGGGTACATGTTGCTGTCAAGAACACCACCGTTTGGAAATCCACCATAGAGCCAAAGGTCGTTTTGTTTTGCCGGTCTGAGTTCGCTAGCCAACAAGGGCGTTAGTTCTACAAGGGATATTCTTCCAGTAAGTGATTGCGATATTCGTTTAATCAACTTTGGTGATACAGAACCCAAAACCAAAAACCGCCCGTTCCGTTCTCTTTTCTCGTCAATAGCACTGCGAAGCCGAGAAAAAACCTCAGGGTACTCTTGTGCTTCGTCGAGAATCACCAACTGTTTATCTCGAATAACGCTTTCCCACTGTGCATCTAACCGTACTCGGTCTGCTGTTTTTTCCAAATCGAAATAATTACCCCCAAGTGATTTTGCAAGCGTGGTTTTTCCAACCTGTCGTGGTCCAAGCAGACTGACCGCTGGGTACATTCGAAGCCGCTCCTTAATAATTTTGGATGTTTGTCGGCGAATCATTTATGCAATATAACATTCAATTAACATTTTGCAAACATAAAAAGTACTATATTTGGCATTAAATGTATATTTGCTCAATGACCTGCCCCCATTAGTTGTACCAGTTCGTATGTTAGTCAATTGACTCCAATCGTGTCAATCAGAGGCGTATGGAGCGAAGCGGAATACGGCTCTGATTG
>CAYYRP010000033.1:0-5765 GCA_964474235.1 uncultured Isosphaeraceae bacterium | reverse complement strand
GCGTTTTCGGAGCAATCATGACAAAGATTAAAGTTGCAATGATTGGTGGGGGAATTGGTGGATTCATTGGGGAAATTCATCGAATGGCGATGCGCCTTGACAATCGGTACGAACTTGTTGCTGGCGCATTGTCATCTGATCCAACGCGGGCGATGGAAAGTGCAAAAAAATTACATGTTCGTGGCTATGAATCGTGGCAAGCACTTTTTGAAAAAGAACAAGGTGTTGTTGAATGTGTTGTCATTGTGACACCAAATGATTCGCATGCAGAAATTGCAACAGCGGCTCTTGTTGCTGGCTATCACGTTGTCCTTGATAAGCCAATGACGCGAACGCTTGATGAAGCAGTCTCTTTTGCGGAAACGGTTGCGAAATCAGATAAAACGTTTGTAATGACGTACACCTACACCGGCTATCCAATGATCCGCAAAATGCGTGAGCGTATTGCAGCAGGCGATATTGGAAAAGTTCGAACAGTAAGCGTAGATTACAGACAAGGCTGGCTCGCTGATCCCATTGAAAGGGACGGACAAAAGCAAGCATCTTGGCGAACCGACCCCCGAAAAAGTGGCGCTGGTGCTTTAGGCGATATTGGTTCGCATGCAGAACAACTCGCACGCTTTACTACTGGTCTTAGTATTGAAGAAGTTCGCGGCGATGTCCATGCAGTTGTTGCTGGCAGACAAGTTGACGATCACGCGTGCGTACAACTTCGAATGGAAACAGGCGTAGTTGGCGACTTGGTCTGTTCGCAAGTGTGCACTGGTGAACGCAATCATGTGTCAATTCGAGTCTGGGGTGACAAAGGATCGCTCTCGTGGGATCATAACGAATGCGATGCGTTGAAATTCACAGCTGCTGATGGCACAGAAACCATTTCATTTTGTGCAGTTAATCGTGCGCCTTCAGGACACCCAGCAGGATTTGTTGAAGCGTTTGCAAATATTTACCGTGACTGCGCAGACAAAATGCAAGGTGAAGATGTAGATATCATTGGTATCAACGATGGGCTTGCAAGCATGCAATTCGTCGATGCAGTGTTGCGCTCAAAGGAGAATGGGGTATGGGAAAGTATCTAATTCTTTGCATCTTGCTTGCGGGTTGTACAACGCAAAAGAACCTCGTAGTTTTCTCAAAGACAAGTGCTTACCGTCACGATTCAATTCCAAATGGAATTGTTGCATTGCAAAAAATTGGCGATGAACTTGGCTACACAGTTATTCCTACAGAAACATCTTCGGATATTATCGATCTTGAATATGATGTGATGGTGTTTTTAAGTCCATCTCGTGATGTGCTCAATGAAGACGAACAAGAACATCTCCGCAACTTTGTTGAAGCGGGTGGTGGGTTCGTTGGCATTCATTCAGCGACAAATTGCGAATATGAATTCGATTGGTATATAGACACGCTTGTTGGTGCGAAGTTTGATTTTCACCGCGCGATAAAGCCACTCGATGTGCAAATTGTGACGAAAGATCATATTTCTACATCGCATTTGCATAACCCTTGGACGCGTACAGATGAGTGGTACAGTTTTGATCGAACCCCAGAGCATGTCACTGTATTGCTTGCCATTGAAGACGATGACGGCTGGCGACCCAATGCGTGGTGTAAAGACGTTGAAAAGGGAAGATCGTTTTATACTGGCGGCGGGCATACGAAAGAGAGTTATTCGGACCCTGATTTTGTCCAACACATCAAAGGTGGAATTGCGTGGGTTTCGAGGTGAGAATTCTGATAGAATGCGGTGTTCGCCAAATTGGAGCACACGATGACAACGCAAGACCCCCAAATGAATACAGAACCGACTTTTGAATCCCTTGGATTAGCCAAAGAGGTTTTTCAAGTCATCCAAGACGTTGGGTATGAAACGCCATCTGCGATTCAATCGGCTGCGATTCCACCACTCCTTGAAGGCAGGGATATTCTTGGCCAAGCCCAAACTGGCTCAGGAAAAACGGCGGCATTTGCACTTCCATTACTGAGCAACATCGATGTAAAGAATCGTTCAGTTCAAATTCTTGTTTTGGCACCAACAAGAGAGTTGGCAATTCAGGTTGCAGAAGCATTCCAAACGTATGCAACACACCTCAAAAATTTTCACATTGTTCCAATTTACGGCGGCCAAGATTACCGCGTGCAATTCCGTGCACTTGATCGCGGCGTGCATGTTGTTGTTGGTACGCCAGGTCGAGTGATGGATCACATGCGAAAGGGATCGTTGAAACTTGATGATTTGCAATGTCTTGTGTTAGATGAAGCAGACGAAATGTTACGCATGGGTTTTATTGATGATGTTGAATGGGTTCTTGAGCAGATCCCAACAGATCATCAAACCGCATTGTTTTCTGCGACGATGCCGAAGCAAATTGAAAAAATTGCAAAAAAATACCTTGAAGAACCTGCACTTATTCAAATTGAAGATAAAACAAGTACAGTAGAAACAGTCCGGCAGCGATATTGGATGGTGAGTGGTTTACATAAGCTCGACGCATTGACGCGCATTCTAGAAGTTGAAGATACAGACGGCATCATTATTTTTGTTCGAACAAAAATAATGACAATCGCGCTTGCTGAAAAGTTAGAAGCACGGGGATTTGCTGCAGAAGCGCTCAATGGCGACATGCCACAAAAGTTACGTGAATTGACAGTGAATAAACTGAAAAGCGGAAAATTGGACGTCTTGATTGCAACAGATGTTGCAGCACGCGGTCTTGATGTTCCACGAATTAGCCACGTCATCAATTACGATGTACCCTACGATAGCGAATCGTACGTGCACCGTATTGGCAGAACTGCACGAGCGGGACGAGAAGGTGATGCAATTTTGTTTATCTCTCCAAGAGAAAAACGATTGCTCCATTCAATTGAAAAAGCAACGCGGCAAAAAATTGAACGAATGGATTTGCCAAGTCACAATTCTGTCAATGATGCACGAGTAGATAAGTTCAAACAACGCATTACGGACACACTTGCTAATGGCGAGGATATGACCTTGTTTACAGAAATTGTTGAGTCGTACGCGATGGAACACGATGTTCCGCCTGTTGAAATTGCAGTTGCCCTAGCAAGCATGGCGCAAGGAGATTCTCCACTTGTTTTAGACAAGCACGAAAAAGTTCGATTCGAACAATTTGATCGAGATGATCGTGGAGACCGAGGCGGACGTGGTGATCGAAGGGAACGCCGAGATCGTGGTGATCGGGGCGACCGAAGAGATCGCAAAGAACGACCAGATCGAAAAGAACGAAAGAAGAAGAGTGATCCCATTACGCAGGGTATGGAGCGATTCCACATTTCAGTTGGAAAATCGCACGGCGTGAAGCCCGCAAGCATCGTTGCTGCGATTGGTAGCGTCGCTGGTTTGTCAGATAAAGACATTGGTCGTATAGAGTTACACGATCAATTTAGTTTCATCGAATTGCCCTATGGCATGTCTCAAAGTGTCTTCAAAGAACTCAAAGGTGTGAAAGTGAGCGGTCAAAAACTCCAAATCTCCCAAGTGAAAACTACAGCATCCAAGCCTAAGTTCTCAAAAGGGAAACGAAAAAAGCAAAAGCGCAGATAAACTCTCCCCGCGTGTCGTTTCAATGCGAAACAATAAAACGACCCGCGGGGTCGTTTCGTTGTTTACAATGGGGGCATGACACAACAAAAAACGACATTCCTCTTGCCTCGACTTTCAATCATGATGTTCTTGCAATTTGCCATTTGGGGTGCGTGGCTACCTATTTTGTATCCGTTTTTGCTGGGGTATCGCGAATTCACACTAACAGAAACGGGACTTTGCCTTTCTGCTGGTGCAGTCGGTGCAATTTTCGGCCCATTCATCGCCGGCCAGCTCGCTGACAGAGTGATCTCTACAGAAAAACTACTTGGAATTAGCCACCTCATCGGTGCATGCCTTGTCTATATGCTTGGCACTTCAGATTCGTTTATGGAGTTCGCGATCCTTTCAGGTGTGTATGGTTTCGTCTACGCACCGACAATAGCACTTACAAATTCTTTGGCATTTCACCATCTACCAAATCGTGACAGAGATTTCGGTAAGGTTCGTTTGTGGGGCACTGTCGGTTGGATTGCAGCAGGAATTGTCGTTGGACAATATCTTCGCATTTGGTCGACGCCAACAGGTGTTCCATTAGAAGAAATCGCTGCAGCGCAAAATGCAGGGCGTGCAGTTGCTTTTTCAATTAGTGCAGCCCTTGGACTTCTTATGGGTTTGTATTGTTTCACATTGCCCCATACGCCACCTTCAAAGAACGTTGGAAATAAACTTGCATGGTTTGAGACATTGCGAGAGATACGTATGCAACCACTTGTCACGTTGTTTATTATTGCGGTACCAGTAAGCATTATTCACCAATTCTATTTTGTGTATACGAGTGATTTCGTGACAGGGATCCAAAATAGTGCAGGAAGTGATGCTGCTAACACATTTGCAAACGGAATCAACACAGTTCTAGGCGTCGGTGGTGGTGGCTTAATGACTATTGGTCAGATGAGCGAAATTGTTGTGCTTGCTTTCATGCCTATCTTGGCTGTTAAGTTCAGCAAGAAAGCGCTCTTATGTACGGGACTTGTAGCGTACGGACTTCGTATGGCTATATTCGCGTACTTCCCATCGCTTGTTCCAGTTGTGATTGGCGTTGCATTGCACGGCATCTGTTTTGGTTGCTTTATCTTCGTAGCCTTCATGGTCGTTGATGAGTATTGCTCTAAAGATGTACGCGCAACAGCCCAAAACTTTTTCAACCTTGTCATTGTGGGCGTCGGTATCATCGTTGGCAGTTTGTTTGCAACGGCACTCGTTGGTGAGTGGGCTATGGTAGGGGGAGTAATGGACTATTCCGCATTGTTCTCAGTGCCAATGTGGTTAGCTGTGGCATGCTTCTTGATGCTTGTTGTGTTTTATCCCAGTAAAAATGAGTTACCTACGCTTACGAATTAAACAACCCCGCGGGTTGTTTAATTACAAAAAACACAGCCCGCTATTTCTAGCGGGCTGTGCAATTGTGCATGTTTGTCTGAGTTAGACAATCATGGTCTATGCTCACATAGCACTAACAACGGTTAGCAAGTCGCCAATGTTTACGGTTCCTGAGTTATCAAGATCGTACATTGGGTTGGTGGTATCCCACATCGTGATTACTTCAAGCAAATCGTCGATACCGACAATGCCGTCTTGATTGAAGTCTCCAGGTGTTGTTGGATTAACAGTAGTGTCAGTTGCTTCGCCTGTTGAAGCGTTGACTTCAACTGGAATTGTTACGAGCCCAGCTCGTTGGTCAAGACCGTAAGCGAGTGCTGTACCTGTCATTTTTAACGCACTTTCGTGTGTCAATGAATCAGGATGTGCAATTTGAGCAATGTTCATTGCTTCCGCGAAGTCGATTGCTGCATAGGGAACTTCAGCAAGAACTTCGAGAATGCGAGTTAACTGGCTAGGGCCAGCTTGGTATGTTTGTACAGAAGAGATTTCGTTTGTTTCGCCTGAAACAACCACTTCTGTGATATGACCAAGTTGAACATCGTAAAGTTTAACATTGATGTCAGTGAATAAACCTTGAGTAGCAGCGGAAACTTGGAATGGTTCTGCTGTGGTCCACTCAATCGCTTTTGCGATTGCACCAGCGTACTGAGCTTCTTCTGCAACGGCGTCATCATCATCTGAGTCATCATCATCTGAATCGTCGTCGTCGCCGTCGTGACCTGCCCCCCAAAAACTAGTCCACTCCTTATGCGATAAAATTGCAGAGTAG
>CAYYRP010000032.1:0-6678 GCA_964474235.1 uncultured Isosphaeraceae bacterium | reverse complement strand
TTCTAATCAAACTACTCCCTCAACCCCTCTGCCCATCGCAGGGGGGTTGTTTTATATGGGGAATGTGTAGTGTTTGAATTTGATGCATAATGCACAGTGAAGGAGCATCTGGACATTAAATTCAAAATCTACGGTGTATCGAGAGAATCTGGCAAAGATGTTGAAATTGTCCTTGAGGGGGATACCAAAGAAGCAGCAGAGAAAACCGCTTATGAATTAAACATACTTGTCTATGTGCAGAAAACTCAAGAAGTGCGAGAGGTGGTTGAATCTGATCCCGTTAAGTCCGAAACAAAAACCCATAAAGAAGTCAAGCAAAATACTGGCCACTATGATCAACCTGATGGTAACGATAAAAATAATCAACCAAATCGAAGCAGGTTTGAAGGTCAGAGGTGGTCCTAGTATTTAGGACAGTTTTGCGACGTATGCTAGGTGGATTAGAGGGGTTTCAGATGGGTTATTTGGAAGAATTTGTTTGGGTCTATGGACGCTTGGGAGCGATAAGAATGTTATCCCGAGGGGCACCTTCTATCTGTTGAAAAGCATTAGCTTTTATGCACTTTATCCTTGTTTTTTGATTGTAAAAGCAGTTTACTTTCAATTACTCACACTTTTAGAATTAGCTTTTATGCACTATTTAAGCCCAAATTGGAATATATCTCGCAAATCTTGTGGAGTCAGATTCAGTTTTATCTAGCTTTATTAATCCCGCTTCTTTAGTTGCACCTATTACTTGCGAGATAAGTGTGCCTTTGCTTTTGTCTAGAGAAAACCGCTCCCGCAACGATTGATTAGACATCTTGTCATTCGACACATAACGCAAACAGCAATGTTGATAGCACGCTCTAGATCTATCCAATCTGGACATTTCTGAAAAGTCTTTATAAGCAAACAACAATGCTGATGTTCTGTTATTGCCAACTCGAAAGTCTGGGGCTGGAAGTTGATACATTTCCGCAGCATGGACAACCTTGTCTATGCCGCTCCCCTTCTCTTCACAAATTCTGAACCTTCGCATAATGTCTGCAAATTGTTCATTAGGAGATTTGTTTTCGTCAATAAATCGATCTATTCCTATTGGAGGAATACCGGGATTAGATATATCAACTCGATCGTTATACATTTCAATCATGACCGAGGTTCCCGTTTCGAGAAAGTCTTGATGAATCAAAGCGTTTGCGATGAGTTCGCGAAGTGCTTGCCTAGGAAACATTTTTGTTTCTTCCCGCAGCACATCCTCTATAAATATATTTTTCGGAGCTGCTGAATGCACGAAGTCTACAAGCTCTTCAAAACCAACTGCATAGCCTTTCTTGCTCGTATGAGAGTCACGCGTTGTAATTTTGTTTATTCCATCGTACAGAATAAATCTTGGTGCTTTTCGTGCAAGTGCAGGCGAAAAAAGCTCCAATTGTTTCGCCAACATAATTGCTGCCATATTATTGATTGCCCAACCGTTGTTTTCTTTGTGAATCAACTCAAGTTGCTCAAGGCGATGAATAACTGCTTCACGATTTGACGGATAAGGCGTTTCAAGAAGTTCAAACAGTGTCTGCGTATCGAGTAGTGCAACAATTTCATCAGGAGTTACACCAGTTTTTGCCGCCTCCGTAAACCAAGCTTGATTATCTTCCGAAAAGATTTTTTTAGGACGTCTGGAGACATCGGCACAAGGTCTTCGCCAATACGCATTAGATAGGTGCCCTCGAATGAAATTGGATGAGCAACTGGCCTACTAGGAATTTCAAACACAAGAACTCGACCATCCGCGTGTTGCAAGGTTTTTACGTCTACTCTAAGTTTAAACTTATCAAAGATTCTCGTTTTGATTTCATTCACAGACGTGTCTGATGAAAATGCACTCGTGCCTACAACTGTTCGAGGTAATTTATTGGTGACACCAAGTACAAGATGACCCCCGCCTTCATTTGCTATCGCAGCGCAGTACTTAAGCGTTTTTTCTTTGCCAAACTGCATCTTCGCTTCTTTAAACTCAAGATGCTCGTTCTCTGCTGGTGAAGCTAGCCAATGTTCAAGGTTTTCTAAGGTCGTCATCAACCTTCCTCATTCCAGCCCACAAAAGGCATGTACGTGATCTCAAAGTCAAACATTTTCTTACTGTTCCTTAGAAATCTCAGGATTGTGAAACTTGGGATTCATGGCTCCCGAAACCGATTCGAATGGAATTATACCACACAAATAAATCCCAAATTTATCACAGAATTCAGAGTTGAATGACCGGACAAGTAATCAGGACAAACTTACTCGCATGAATCAGGAATTCCGTTAACATTATTGTCTTCACTCGTGCTGACCTGCCCCCCTAAAAAAGTCCACTTCTTATGCGATAGAATCGTAGATTGAACACTTTTTGGAAGGCGGGTTCAGAAATCAGTCCTAGAAACTTCGCTGCGGGGCTGATCCTTTTTCGCTGCTGTATTTATTATGACAAGCATTTCAAGGAAGTCCGCTTTGCTCATCCTTCCCTGCCGCTCTTGCAGAACATTCCCTTGTGAATCCGTGATGATCGTGCTTGGCGTGACGTAGACGTCGTAAAAACGCAACGTTTCCGCAGCGTTGACATCATCCACATCTATAGTCACTGGAACAAACCCTGCATTGACCGTAGCCGCCACTTGCTCGTCCGCCCAAACCTGGCGTTTCATGATCTGGCAGGGTGAGCACCACTTCCCAGTAAAGAAGAGAATGATCGGCTTGTCAGATTCAGTCGCTCTTTGCTGCGCCGCCCCTAAGGTATCAGCCCAGGCGATGCGATTGCTTGGCGCATAGAAGGAGTACCAAGCGTATGCAAGCGACACCACGAGGAACGTAAGCCAAAGCCAACGCCAGAAACTGCTCGACTTGCGGCAAGCAGACATTGATTCCGTTTCAGAGATTGGAGTTACTGGAGGTTTGCTCTTGCACATGCAGTGCATTGTAACTTTTAAAACCAATCAAATAATACGTACATGCCTCTGCGTATCAAACCATCACCCACTAAGAACGTGCCAATCAAGAGGCAATGTCCAAAGTAAAATCCCAAGTCCAAGCAAACCCACTTCTATTGCGATATCAATTGCCGCACCAACTTTGCTTTGCATTGTGAAACAATGTACGGGACTTGACCTAAAACAACCTTTTAGCACTAAAAATGCACTTATATTACTGTTTTTGGTACATTAATAATAGAATTCCATTTTTTTAAATTGCTTAGTGGTGGTATTTACTGCATAATTGGAAAACTTAACACAGAGAAAAAGGAGAAAGACCTGTGAAACGAATTTTATTGTCTTCAATATGTGCAACTATTGCACTTTTCAGCACGGCGTATAGCGAAACTACACTTGACGAGAATCTTCTCGAGCAAATGAAAGCTGTTGGGCCTGAGGGCACCGTATCTACCCTTGTATATATGGAAGAGCAAGTCGACATCAAAGCACTTTCGGATTCAATTACAGAAGCAAGAATGGGTTTTGCCGATCGGCACCAACTCGTTGCTGAAACATTGCAATCAACTGCGTTCGCTACGCAAGAAAATATACTCAAATCACTTCACCAGATTAGTCGCAGCGGTGGCGTGGTCGAAGTGACTCCGTTCTGGATTTCAAACTCCATTCGAGTTGACGCTCGTCCTGAAATAATTCTTCAACTTTCACAACGAAGAGACGTTAGTCATATCTATTTAAATTACGAGATTGAATTAGTCGAACCCGTTCGCAGGGGTCCAGTTCAACAAACGGATAATCGTGGTGGCGTAGAACAAGGCGTCATTGCGATTCGCGCTACTGAAGCGTGGCAGATGGGATTCACCGGCAATGGTGTTCTTGTTGCAACTCTTGACACTGGCGTTGATGGCGGGCACGAAGCACTTGCTTCGCGTTGGGCGGGACTTCGCCCTGAATACGCTGGACATCCAGAGTGGGCATTCCTTGATCCTTACACTTACAACCACAATTTTCCATTTGACTCGGGCAGTCATGGTACGCATACCATGGGTACTGTTTGCGGTGGCTCGCCAGGCATAAGCATCGGCGTTGCACCTGACGCACATTGGATTACTTCTGCAGGTATTGACCGCAGCTCAATAAGTGAAACTGTTGCCGATGCAATCGAAACATTCCAATGGTTCCTTGACCCAGACGGAAATCCTGCAACTGCGTGGGACGTGCCAAGAGTTTGTTCTAACTCTTGGGGTCTAACATCTGGTCACGGGTACCCAAACTGCGACGAAACATTTTGGACATACCTCGACGCACTTGAAGCTGCGGGTTGTGTTGTGTTATTTTCCGCTGGCAACGAAGGTTCTTCAGGTCTGCGCCGCCCTGGCGATCGTGCGACCGATGAATATCGAACTTGCGCTGTTGCAGCAATTGATCCTTACAACGCAAGTTTCCCTATCGCAGGCTTCTCCTCGCGTGGACCAACAAACTGCACGCCTAATGGAAGTTCTGCAATTAAACCAGACATCTCCGCTCCGGGCGTGAGCACCTACTCAAGCGTGCCCGGTGGATACTCTTCCTACGACGGAACCTCGATGGCGTCGCCACATATCAATGGAGCTATTGCACTTATATTTCAAGCAAACCCAGATCTTTCAGTTGAAGAAGTAAAAGAAATTTTATATGTGACCGCAACCGACCTTGGAGCAACAGGCGAAGACAACGACTATGGTCATGGCATTATTGATTGTGTTGAAGCAATCAATATGGCAATCGAACTATCAGATCCTTGCAATGCGCCGATTGGTTTCTGCCCGCAAGATATTGATGACAACTATGTCGTGAACGTTATAGATTTACTCAAAGTCATCGACACATACGGTGTATGCGGCGACGGTTCATTTAAACCCGCCGGCGATGTTGATGGCGATTGTTGCGTGACTGTTTCTGACGTTCTTTCTGTAGTAGACGCTTGGGGAAATGACTGTACCCCAGTTGGTGCGTGTTGCCTTCCCGGAGGTGGTTGTTCAGAACAAACAACAGAAGCGGACTGTTTACTAGCAGGTGGCGAATACAACGGTGATAACTCAACTTGTACATTTTCCAACTGTCCAGACAATGGGGCTTGTTGTTTTGATGATGGCTCCTGCACTTATGGAATGCCACAAGTATGTATCGAACTTGGCGGTGCGTTCCAAGGCAATGGAACTGATTGTGATACAACAGATTGCCCTATTGCTGGTGCTGGCGATGAGTGTTCAAACGCGATGATCGCAAATAATGGCTCTAACCCATTCGAAACTCTTACTGCCACACCAAGCGACAATCCCCCAACAGACGAGTTATGCCCCGGCACATATCTAGATTGGGAAAATTCGCCTGATGTTTGGTTCCGTTACACTGCTAATGATTCAGGGCTTATCAACATCACCACATGTGACCCCTCAAGTTATGACACATCATTGGCACTTTATGCCGGAACATGTGAAAATCTAGTGGCATGCAATGGCGATGCAAGTGGTTCGTCTTGTCAATCCTATTACTCCGAAATTGATTACACAGTTGAAGCCGGTTCAACATATTACATTCGAATTGGCGGCTGGCTAGAAGCAACTGGCACAGGAACACTTACAATTGAGTAAGTGAGTTTTTATAAAGCCATTTTTAGGAAAGTTTGTATTGCTACGTTGAAACACTATGGCAATAGAGCCCCAGTACGTATGCGTTGAGATAATACTACGTGCATGCTAGGGGCAATCATTGGCGGGTACTGGGAATGTTAAAAACGGAGAAGTTGTTGGTATTCAATCTGTAAGTGATGAAGTAACAGGACTCATGTGGGCGAGGTTGGCTCTCAAAACCGGTTGAACAGTGCAGCAACGACGACGAGTGGAACGACATGATGCTCTACACATGTGTTGTCCAAGTCATGGCCTGGATCAACAACAAACTTGTTGTTGATTGCGACACTGCGTCTCAGATGGGTATAACAGTATCTTCGCGTTTCAGTTACACAAAAGGCAAGATGTCGTTGTGCGGTTTAAAGACATAGAAATCATGGTCCCAACGTACGTAGGTGAAGAAGGTGTTCCCACTGGGAAATTTCTAGGGTGTAAATAAACAACCCGCGGGGTTGTTTATTTCTGTAATTGCAATCTGATAGACTAGACTTATGAATACTAAGTTTCATTACATCGTTCGCGGGGTTATTCGCGATGGAGATCATCTTCTCTTGTGTAAACAAAAAGTTGGGGATTACACATTTTTACTTGGTGGGCATATTGATTTTGGGGAAGGTGCGAAGTTTGCGCTTGCGCGAGAAATCAAAGAAGAAATTGGCGTAGGGGTTACTATTGGTCAATTCCAAGGTGCGATTGAAAATGCTTGGGAAGACCAAAGTGAAATTTCGCTGTTCTTTGATGTTGTACATAACTTAACAAAAGATGAAACTCCGCAGCCAGCATCCCCAGAAGAAGAGCATTTAGCATTTTTGTGGGTGCATCAAAATGACTTGTCAAAACACAATCTACTTCCGACACCGCTCGTCGACTGGCTACAACTCGGCAATCACGAATTATGGGGTTCGGCAATTGAATAATGGATTTACAACGGGTCTGATCCTAGGAGTCGCAAAAAATGCAGTGGCAGTATCTTTATATGTCTAGTTCTACAGATCCGTCTGCATACGTAAATGAATTCGACCAGTAGTTCGCGAAACGAAGTTGCCCATCCGCAC
>CAYYRP010000031.1:0-6900 GCA_964474235.1 uncultured Isosphaeraceae bacterium | reverse complement strand
GGCTGCTTTCGGGGGCGGTACTCTGTTGGGTTGCTGGCTTCGACATTATTTATGCGCTGCAAGATGTTGATTGCGACAAACGTGACAACTTAAAAAGTATGCCAGCGTCCCTTGGAGTAAAGCCCGCAATGTTAATCAGTCAGTTTTTGCATTGCACCTGTGTTGCGCTATTGTTTGGAGTCGCCACTGCCGACCAACGGTTTGGCTGGTTGTTCCTTGCCTCAATTTTTTTGGTTGCTGGTTTGCTCGTGTACGAACATCTCACTGTGAAAAAATGGGGCACAACTAAAATCGCACTCACATTTTTTACACTCAATGGTGTTGTAAGTTTGTTACTTGGAATTGCAGGAGTAATTGATTTACTTCGCTAAAGAACCCATAGGATCCCATGGCGAGAGCACCGTTGGCTCTTCGCCCCAAGCGGCAAGCAATTCGGGCGACAAGTATTTCTTTTCTATTGCAACTTCAAACATGTATTCATCAAACCATGAATCGTTCATTGCATGAAAACCCTTGACTCCAACTTCATCTTCGCCCCATGAGTTTTCAACACGCCACTTGGCAGCAACGCCATCATGCACGTCAACGCCAGTAAACAACATTGCGTGTGTCATGAGTGTTTGGTGATAATTCAAACGTTGCGCCTTGTCTAAACCAAGGTCAGTTCCATAGACACTTTCAAAATCAAAGAGTTCTGCGTCCCAAATACCTACATCACGCCTAAACATTTTGCCAACGTCGCAACCCATCCATACTGGTTTGCCATCTTCGAGCATTTTTTGCGTGAGCGATTTCATTTGGGCTGTGTCAATGTTTAAGTATTTCACTAAGTCCCCACCAACTACGTTGCCGAGGCATTCGACTGTGTACGTTGTCATCAATGGAGATGAATCTCTAGGGTCATTGACGACGCAGACGTATTCATCGAGCGGTGTTTCGATGTATTCATTTGCAAACTCCAACGGTGTCATCTCGCCCGATCGATGAAACTTCTTATCTTTGTCTTGCCACTGCCACATAAACTTTTCTGGCGGTGTGCCGAGATGAATACAAAGAATGCGCCAAACGCCCGAAAGGACTTCCTTACGAGCTGCTTCCATATCTGCACCTGCTCTGCGAATTTTCTCTGCGCCATCACGAAGTTTCCATTTCAAAATCATATTCATCTTCATTGTGCATGAAGAACTTTCCGTTTCAGGCATCGCTGTTTTTGGAACAAGCCCGTGTTTCTGCACAACATTGACAAACATATTCCACTGACCGCCATCACCGATTGGATCGCTGAGTAAAAAGGCAACAGTACGGTCATCAACATCGAGATCTGCAGTGTCAATGATGTGTTGCAGAAACCAGTTTGCTCTTTCAAACTTGTCCCAGAACATCGCCCAGTTTTGACTGAACTCAAACTCCTTTACATTCATCTTTTTCATCGCAGGAACACGAAGCATATTAAGGGCTGCGAATAACCAACAACGACCAGATTTTTTCTGGTTTGCTACTTTCCAATCATCGAGATGCGTTGAAAACGAAAAGTCCGTTCCTTGTACGACATCCCGAACCATAGCCACGTCATCGATGGTGGTCTGCGTCACAGCGTTCTGTGCTGTTTTTGCTGTTGGATCCTTTTCAAAGCTGCACCGAAATTGATCTAGCATTTCATTTGTGATTGGAAACGTTTGGATTGTTGTTGTAGTCATACGGAGCATTGTAGAGTGAATAAACAACCCGCGGGGTTGTTTATGAGCTGCTTATCGATGCCAATCGTTCAATGAACAATGCTTCTGCTTTTACGTGTTCGAACGCAATCCAGTCATCACCTGCATTTTCATCTGCACTGTCGCTGATGTATTTAAAACACCGAAATGGCACTGCAAGGTCGCGGCAAACTTTCGCAATGGCGTACGCTTCCATGTCAACAATATGCACCCCTTCACTCGGAAGTTCACCAGCATTTGTCATAAAAGTGTCGCCGGATCCACAAACAATTTCGGGTGAGCCAATCATGTAATGCCCTTCTTCGTAAGGCGTGACATATTTTTCAAAACCCAGGGGCGAACAATCCATGTCCCGCTGAATAAAACCTGTGCACTCGACAAGTCCATGCGAGTATGTATCTGAAACCGAACCCGCCGTGCCGAAGTTTACAACCACACGCGGTTTATGCTGCAAAATCAACTTGGTTGCTTGTAAAGATGCGTTGACTTTGCCAAGCCCTGTTACATAAACGCGGTCTTCTTTGTGAAGCGTTGGTATTTCTTCTTGAAGTGCACAGAGAATAATCATGTACCACATTCTACTCCTGATACCATTCGTGGTATGCATGATTTTATTTGTATCGGCGGAATCACTCTAGGTTCCTTGTTGCTTGTCGCTGGTTTATTACACTTGATTCCAAGACTTGGAAAAGCTGGCAGAACTCTTTCCCAGTGGCTCTGCGTTGCACCCGGGCTTGACCTTGTCGTGGGTTTCTTTACTGGATTGCCTCTCATCCTTGGTCCTGTCTTTGGTGGTTGGATTGGACTCGCCGCTTCCGTGATCGCGCAAGTTCTCGCAGTGATGATATGGACTTGTATACACGGACTTGCGCACCCAACTGCACGCAAAGGTCCTCGAATTGTGAAATTTCTCAATGCACTTGTTGGCACGTGGCAAAACTTCATTGCAGTTTGGATTACAGCGTTTGCTGTTCCAGTCTTTCTATTGGTACGAGTTGCAGAAATCCTCGTGTACCCTTGGCTTGTTTGGCTTATTCGTTTTCCGAAATACAAGCAAAGTGAGTGGGTTCGGGTCAACCGATTTAAGTTTGAAAACTTAGTGGGACACGATTTGATTTGGTGTTTGTACTGCGACTGGATGACGGGCGTTTGGTCGCTTGGTTCTGAAATGTTGCGAAACGTTGAATCGTTTTGGTGCCCGCTTCGTTTTGATAATAAAAAGAAATGCGAAAACTGCAGCGTCGATTTTCCCGATGTCTTCAACGGATGGGCTCGACCCGATGGTTCGATGGAGGATGTTGTTGAAATTCTAAAGAAACAGTATGGCGAAGCCGAAGTCAATTGCTGGTTCGGACATCCTGCTCGGTTAACAATTGAAGGCGAAGAAACCGAAGACAATTAATCCAAAACGATAAAGATGCCTTTGCAACTATTTTTTGCAAATAAATAAATGCGTCAATTTTAATTTACTTTTTATGTAATTTTTGTTCAATATATGCCGTTGGGGATCTCATACACAAAAAGAAACAGAGCCCCTCAAAAGAGGGGCTCTGCATGGAACCACAAATTCGTTCCAGAGGGAGGGAGGTTTTTATAACGAATTAGTCTTCGTTGACTTCGTACTCTGCGTCGATGACATCGTCGCCATCGCTGCACGAGCCATCACTGCACGATTCACCGCCGCAACATTCGCCTTCTGCGCCGCCCTGTGCAGTCGCTTCAGCAGCCGTTGCTTCGTAGACAGCCTTGCCGAGTTCTTCAGCAGATGTAGCAAGATTCGTAAGTGCCGCTTCAATCGCTTCCTTGTCGTCGCCCTTCAGGGTTTCTTCAAGGTTTGATACAGCAGATTCGATTGCACTTCGCACTTCTTGTGAAACTTTGTCGCCGTGTTCTTCGAGACTCTTGTTCGTTGAGTGAACCATCATCTCGGCACGATTTTTAAGTTCAACAGTTTCGCGTCGAGCTTTATCTTCTTCAGCATGTGATTCAGCATCGCGTTTCATTGTTTCAATTTCATCTTCGTTCAAACCTGAAGAGTCTTTGATTTCAATGCGCTGGCTCTTGCCAGTTGCTTTGTCTGTTGCTGAAACCGC
This sequence comes from uncultured Isosphaeraceae bacterium, assembly GCA_964474235.1. Classification (GTDB taxonomy): domain Bacteria; phylum Planctomycetota; class Phycisphaerae; order Phycisphaerales; family SM1A02. The sequence goes on along the minus strand of CAYYRP010000031.1, from coordinate 3,092 downwards.
AAGGATTCCGTTTGCATCAATTGCGAATTCAACTTCAATTTGCGGAGTTCCGCGAGGTGCTGGTGGAATGTCCGTAAGGTCAAAGCGACCAAGCGATCGGTTATCCGCAGCAAACTCTCGTTCGCCTTGAAGGACATGAATCGTTACAGATGTTTGACTATCTGCAGCTGTTGAGAATGTTTCTTTCTTAGAAGTTGGGATCGTTGTGTTTCGTTCAATCAACGAAGTCATCACGCTGCCGAGTGTTTCAACACCAAGTGAGAGTGGTGTGACATCTAAAAGAAGAACGTCTTTCACGTCACCTGTAAGTACGCCACCTTGAATAGCAGCGCCAACTGCTACAACTTCGTCAGGGTTAATTGACTTGTCAAGTTCAGCAGTTTGGAAAATTTCTTTTGTGATTTCTTGTACTTTAGGAATACGAGTTGAACCACCAACCATCACGATATCAGAAATGTCTGATGGTGACATCTTTGCATCTTTCAAGGCTGCTTCACATGGCTTGCGTAAACGGTCAAAGAGATCCTTGCAGATTTCTTCAAACGTTGCACGAGTGATTGTCACTTGCAAGTGCTTCGGACCATTTTGGTCAGCAGTAATAAACGGCAAGTTCACAGATGTTTCTTTTTGTTGTGAAAGTTCGCATTTTGCTTTTTCAGCAGCTTCTTTCAAGCGTTGCAATGCCATTGGATCACTTCGAAGATCCATTGATTCTTGCTTTTTGAATTCATCTGCGATGTAATCGATGAGTCGTTGATCAAAGTCGTCGCCGCCAAGGTGCGTATCACCATTTGTAGCCAAAACCTCGAAGACACCATCGCCTATATCGAGAATTGAAATATCAAAAGTACCGCCGCCTAAGTCAAAGACTGCGATTTTTGAGTTTGTTTTCTTTTCAAGACCATAGGCAAGTGCTGCGGCTGTTGGCTCGTTGATGATTCTTTCAACTTTTAGACCGGCAATGACACCAGCATCTTTTGTTGCTTGACGTTGCGCGTCGTTGAAGTATGCAGGAACAGTAATCACTGCGCGATCAACTGTTTCGCCTAGATAATCTTCTGCTACCTTTTTCAAGTCTGCAAGAATCATCGCGGCAATTTCAGGTGGCGTGTACTCTTTATCACGCACGCCAATTTTTACAAGATCATCAGCGCCACCAAGGATGCCGTAGGGCACCATTGTTTCTTCTGATTGCACTTCGTTGTGCCGGCGACCCATAAAACGTTTCACTGAAAAGACAGTGTTGGTAGGGTTTGTCACTTGTTGGTGACGCGCTGGTTGCCCAACGAGGCGTTCTTCCTTGTCGGTAAATCCAACAACGGATGGGGTTGTTCGGTTACCCGAACTGTTAATGAGGACCTTTGGTTGGTCGCCTTCCATAAGTGCGACGACTGAGTTCGTTGTTCCAAGGTCAATTCCAATAATTTTAGACATAGTAAGTCTCCTTCTGCAAGAGCGATCCATTCGTGGGATTTTGCCCTGCCATGTACTAGGTGCAAGTTGCATGCCAAACCCCATAAATTTAAAGAAAGAAAAACAGTGGTTTAGGGTGTTTTTTTGCGTATTTGTATGCCAGAATGGCACAAATGCACATCGGAAACGTCAAACTCGATACTCCTGTCTTTCTAGCCCCAATGGCTGGAATTGCTGATTTACCATTTCGATTGTTGTGCAGGGAACTCGGCGGGGTGGGATTGGCGGGTTCTGAATTACTCAATGCTCGGGCAATTGTGCAAGGAAGAGATGCTATTTGTAATAAGGCGCTTCCCCCGCTAGAAGATAGTCCACTGAGTGTTCAACTCTATGGCGCTCTAGACGATCCACTTCCAGAAGCTGCTGCGTGGGCAGTTAACAAAGGCGCTAAAATTATTGACATTAACATGGGGTGCCCAGTTGATAAGGTCTGCAAAAAAAACGGTGGTTCACTCTTACTCAAAACGCCCAGAAGAACAGCAATGCTTGCAAAAGAAATTGTTCAAGCATGCGACGGTGTTCCCGTGACTGCGAAAATTCGGCTTGGATGGGAAGAGGGTGAACTCACAGCTCCTGATATTGCCAAGCGTCTTGAAAATGCGGGTATTGCTGCCATTACTGTGCACGGTCGAACAACGCACCAAATGTTTCGCGGAACCGCGTGTCTTGATGGGATTGCGAAAGTAGTTGAGGCGGTTTCAATTCCAGTGGTTGGCAATGGTGATATCAATTCACCTGAAAGTGCAAAGAGAATGTTCGAACATACACATTGCGCAGCGGTCATGGTTGGTCGTCACGCCATGAAGGAGCCATGGATTTTTGATGACATCACGAAACACTTGCGTGGCGAAACGCCGATCTTCCGGGGGCGGAATGCAAAAATCGAAGTCATCCTTCGTCATCTTGAATTAATTTTGCAATATCTCTCTGAACGAGCCGCGCTTCATTGCATCACAAATAGAATTGCACTCTACGGGCGAACACTTGGTCACATCAAGCCACTCAAGGAACGAGTACGTCTTGCAAAATCTGCCGGTGAAATTCGAGAAGCACTAGAAACGTGGCTTACTGTGGAAACCGTACAGTAGACAATTTATACAACAGGTCCCCAGTCGCCAATAAGAATGAGCATGTCGTCGATATCAACGAATCCATCTTCGTCTAAATCCTCTACGCCACCTGCGTTTCCAAAAGCCCCAATCAATTGAAGCAAGTCATCAATGTTTACTTGACCATTACCATCAAAATCCGAACGGTTGCCGCTTAGAGTTCCACACTCATCAGGAATACCGTCACCATCAAGGTCATCGCTTGTGCCATCAGCAATATCGCACTCGTCAGGGATGCCGTTAAGATTACAGTCGTTTGTTGATGATTGATATATGTACGCGCTACCAGATCTGGATCCGTAATCAAAATCATTGTGTGATCCCACAACAACTTTGTCGCCGTCTGCTGCGACACTTACACCGAATTGATCATCCCAAAACAGGTCACTTGCATAGAATTTGGTTTCAACCCAAGCAGTTCCATCAAATCGGTAGATGTATGCGCTACCAGAATTAGTGCCGTTATCATCGTCCCAGAGTGCCCCAACGACAACCGTATCGCCGCTTACT
>CAYYRP010000030.1:0-9631 GCA_964474235.1 uncultured Isosphaeraceae bacterium | reverse complement strand
TTTGGCAAACAAAACTGCGAAAGCCCCAGAGCGGCAACGCCGCTCGCACGCTGCTTCCAGCGTGCTGTCTGCCGAGTATTAAAAAAAACGCCTGCAAAGCAGCCGTTTTTTTTCAAGCGAGGCGGACGGGACTCGAACCCGCAACATCCGGCTCGACAGGCCGGTACTCTAACCAATTGAGCTACCGCCCCAATTGGGAATAGGATTCTATCATGGTTCGCTCGTTGGTCAAGGGGTGAAAAGAGATGAATTTCCAGCCCCGTATTTTTTGAGAAAAACACTATTTTTATGTATCAAATGCAATACCACACTTAGGGGCTCGTTTTCCATAAGTGCGGGAAAGGTGTTACACAAGACAACTCGTTTTATCTCTCCTCCTAACCTTTGCGTGCAGTGCGTCCGCTGAGGTTATTTTTGTAAAAGCAAGCAGTGGGGGTTGGAAAAATGCTCATTCTTCACTACACGCTGCATTGAAAGCAGCAAAAAAAGGGGACACGATTTGGGTTGCACAAGGCACATATGTAACTGGTGGCGCATCATTTCAGATGAAAGATGGTGTGGATCTCATAGGTGGGTGGGCGGGTAACGAGCGTTCAATAAAGCAACGTGAACTTCAAGATAACGAGACTATTTTGGATGGTCAAAATAAAACTGACCATGTCATCATCGGAGCAGACGACGCCTTGCTTGAGGGTTTTACAATCACCGGTGGTCAAGCCAAACGAGCAGGTCGTGGACAAGGAAGACCCCCTCGAGGTGAGCGGCCATCGGAGGGCAGGCAACGTCAGGGGCAAGGGCAAGTGCGAGGGCAAGGACGGGGACAGCGGCAGGGACCACCCACACGAGGAGATTTTGGTGGTCGAGGAGGAAGCCACACGACACCTGATCAAATTGCACAAGGCGGTGGTGCGGGCGCTGGCGGTGGGATGCTCAACTTTGGTGTTTCGCCAGAGGTCATTGATTGCATTTTTTATTGAGAACAGCGCTGGTAAAGGCGGCGGTGTGTACAACGCAGATAACGCATCTCCACTTTTCCGAGGGTGTACATTTCAAGATAACACTAGCGATCGACGAGGTGGCGGCGTGACAAATGATTTGCAATCAAGCCCTCAGTTTTATGATTGCACATTCATCGGAAACACATGTAACGAAAAAGGGGGTGGACTGTACAACGATTTCATGTGCAGTCCAAAACTAGAGCAATGTTTGTTCGTAAAAAACAAGGCTGGTACGCGCGGCGGCGCAATGGCAAACGACGGAAGTTCTTCGCCCGTATTAGTGCACTGCACAATCACAGACAACACCGCAAGTGATTTGGGCGGCGGTTTGTATCAAGGAACGTATCGTGCCGGAGGAAGTGGATGCAACCCAACATTGATCGATTGCATCGTTTGGGGAAATCACGCAGTTGGATACAAAGATATCAGTAATTGGCATGATGATATTCCAATCATCGTGCACAGCGACATCGGCGGGGGAAGCGCCGGTGAAGGCAACATTGATATCGATCCGCAATTCACAACAAGATACGTACTCAGTTCTCAATCGCCGTGCAAACTCGCAAGTTCTACGAGTGGCCCAATTGGAAAGACAACAAAATGATTACCCTACTACTCACAACAATGATTGCAGCCCCGCTTGAGGGTTATACCCTTATTTCTCCAATCCAAGAAACGACTACGTATCTCATTGATATGGATGGAAGTCCTGTGCACACATGGGAAAGCGAATACCGTCCAGGACAATCGGTGTATCTGTTAGATGATGGCACATTGCTTCGTACTTGCAACACAAGAAATCCGAATTTTCGAGAAGGCGGCACAGGCGGTAAAGTTCAAGCAGTACGCTGGGATGGTTCTATTGAATGGGAATACAAGCTATCCACCGACAAGATGCATCAGCATCACGATATTGCACCATTGCCAAACGGAAATATTCTAGTCTTAGCGTGGGATGCAAAAAGCAAATCAGAAGCAATTGCACAAGGGAGAAATCCATCAAAATTGCACGGCGAATCTTTTTGGTCAGAAAGTGTTCTTGAAGTTGAACCAAAGAGTGGAAAAACAGTGTGGCAATGGAACGCATGGGATCATCTTGGGACTGAAACGGACGAAGTAAACATAACTTCCGGGGGAGGTCGGAAACCCGGACCCGATTGGTTACATATCAATGCAATTGACTACAACAGTTCCACGGGTGAAATTGTGCTTAGTGTGCATGGCATGAATGAGATTTGGGTGATTCAAAGAGGGAGCAATGAAGGTATTACATACCGATGGGGAAAAGGCAAATTGAATGGGCAGCACGATACTCGATTTCTAGAGAATGGAAACATTCTTATTTTTAATAACGGCACCCGTCAATCAAGATCGTCAAGTGTTGTTGAATTGAACCCCAAGACAAGTGAGGTGGTCTGGGAATATGTTGGCGACCCTCCGACCACGTTTTTCTCAGGTCATATTTCAGGTGCTGAGCGACTGACAAACGGAAACACTTTGATTTGCAGCGGCGAAAAAGCTCGTGTGTTTGAAGTTACGCCCGAAAAAGAAATAGTCTGGGAATACGAATATCCAAAAGAATTATTTCGAGCATCTCGTATTCCAAAAAATGCAGAGTTTTTAGCATCAAAAACATTGAAACCAATCACAGTTGCCAAAAGGCAAGAGCCAAGGAGCAGGCCAACAAGAGAACGAGGAAATCAGGGCTCTCAGCAGGGACGGCAAGGAAGGTCGAAATCTCCAAGCGACCGCCCTGACATGCTAGACAAAACAAACTTGCAAGAAGGAAAGCCGTTGCAAAATGCAAGCGCTCTTGTAGTTTTTGATGAGGGTGGAAACAAACACAAACTACTTGATGTGCTCGCAGGTGAAAAAGATACGGTACTTGTTCGCGGTTGTTTGACATGCCCAGTCTTTCTTGGTGTCTATCCAGAAGTTGAAGCGATGGCAAAAGATTTTCCAGATGTTGATTTTTATTATTTGTATGGTTCGCTCGCCCACCCAGAAAACAACGGGTATATTCAACCTCTCACAATCGAAGAACGATTGATGCACGTTACAGAAGCGAAAGAAAAGCTTGGCACGCAAGTCTCTTGGTATTGCGATGATATAGACAACGCTGCAAAAATAGCACTCGGTAACGCACCAAACAGTGGGTACATTTTTGATAGCAACGGAAACCTTGTGCTTGCTCAGAGTTGGTTTGACCCAGAAAAAATTGGCGCAAAATTAGCGGAACGACATGGAGCACCCGAGACCAGAACTCGTATCGAAAGTTTGAATCTTCCACATTTTGATGCAATTTCATCTCCTGCAAGTGGCGTTGTTCCTCGAGTACAGGTGGATGAACGAATGATGGCGCTGGTCGTAAACCCAGTTGATTCAAAAGAACCGTTTTACGTCAAACTTCGTGCTGAAGCAAGTCGAGATGTAATCTCATCTGGTTCAGGAAAAATGTACATTGGTTTTCATGTTGATCCAATTCACGATGTGCATTGGAATAACCTAGTTGACCCAGTGAAGTACGAGTTCACACTTCCAGAAGGCGTCTCCATTACACCAAGTTCTGGCAATGGACCGAAAGTGACGCAAGCAACTGATGTAGACCCTCGTGAATTTTTACTTGACATTGCAACGTGGGATAGTGGAGAAACAGTGACATGCACAGTGAAATATTATGCATGTAGTGATACCGAAGGCTGGTGTAAACCAGTGACGCAACAATATGAAATTACACTTGAGCCCGATAGGCAGGCTGGGAGTGTGATGACTCGTTCGCCACGCCCGGGAACTTCCGAAAATGGACAGCGGGCGGATCGAGGTGGACAGCAAGGAGGTCGTGGGGGACAGGGGCCTTCTATCGATCGGATGGACCAAAATGGCGATGGCAAACTATCTAAAGATGAAGTGCCAGAGCGAATGTCGCAGCGGTTTGATCGCATGGATACAAACGGGGATGGCTTCATTGACGCAGAAGAATTTGCTGTATTGATAAGCCGCCGAGGCCAAGGGGCAGCGGGAAGGGGTGGACAGGGTGGACGAGGCGGCCGTGGAGGTCAAGGTGGCAGAGGTGGTGGACGCGGTGGTAGGTAATCTCGTTGCTTCCATCTTATGTTTCACAACGTGGCATGTTTCACCTGATGGAACAGGCAACTCGTCTCTTGGTCAAGCATTACAAAAAGCAAGAGGTGGCGACACGATTGTTGCTGCACCTGGAATTTATTTTCCCGGAACAAAACGATGTGATTCATTTGTGTTGAAAAAGAACGTTACCCTTCAAGGCGCAGGTGAGTCATCGATTCTTTCTGGTGAAATTGGCGAAGATGGAACGGAAGACAATTCGTACCATGTTGTCATTGGTGCGGACTATGCAACACTTGTTGGTTTTACAATCACTGGAGGAAATGCAAATGGTCAAACAATTCCATCGTTGAAGGATGCGAAGAAAAAAGCGGATCAATGGTCTAACAAATCATTGCGATCTAAGCGCAAAATCCCTGAGCCACAAGTTGATACGAAAGGTGGCGGGATGCGGAACGATGGGATAACAATGACATTGAAAGATTGTGTGTTTGAATATAACAACGCGATCTACGGCGGCGCAATGTACAACACGCATGAAGCGAATGTCACGATTGAGAATTGCAAGTTTGTTCGAAACAGTGCGAAAGAGGGAGGAGCGGTGTATAACTATGACCTTTCCTCTCCAACTATCACGCTTTGTGTTTTTAAAAACAATTCAGCAAGCAGGGGCGGCGCAATATTGAATCGCTATGCTTCTTCTCCAACGATCACAAAGTCTGAATTTTTTGGAAACGACTCGTTGATTCACGGCGGAGCAATCTGTAATGATTACGGCGCTTCCCCACAAATAGAAGATTCGACTTTTATCCAGAACAACACAGCTGGAGACGGAGGCGCAATTTTTACAGATGACACAGCATCACAATTTGGGAAAACCTCTCCCTGCATACGCGGTTGCACATTTGAGGAAAATGTATCCACTCGCTTCGGTGGTGCAATTGCGAATTACAACAAATGTACACCCGTGATCGAATCTAGCATATTTGATGGTAATCAAGCGAAATCTGGTGGCGCTATCGGCAGTTTGCTTGGAGTACAAGCACAGGTTACCCAATGTGAATTTCTAAGCAAATCTGATACTGTAATTACGCATAAATAGTGTGCTTTTGCTCATTTTTCCTAGATTAGAGTGGTATCAATGCCGATTATGGGGTACTCTTGCGTGATAGTGGGGAGTTTGTGCCTTTTGGTTGAAACCGATGGCGTTGTATCACGAATGCATTATTAGCCCCAGTGGAGGGGTTTCGCATTTAATCGATTTAGGAAGAAAGTACCTCTAAGGAGTATTGTCCATGAACGTTCGAACTATTTTTCTACACGCAGCCCTCGTAACTGCTGTTACAGCAATTCCAGCAGTGGCTGACGTTGGCACAGGTCCAAGCAAGCCATTGGATCGAGAAATCAACTCGGTTTTAAATCTTGAAAATAGTTGGCACACCAACCTTCGAATTGATGAGACTCCCGAGCAACCAATTACGGTTCGTATTCCAATTGGAAATATGACATACACCCTTGCGTTAGAACCAAAATCAACTCGTGATGAAAACTATCAAGTTTTTATGCAAGATGATGAAGGCGAATTATATGAAGTTCCCGCAGGTCCAATTAGAACACTTCGTGGTTCCATTACAGAACTTGCTGGAAGTGTTGCCGCTGGCTCTCTCATGGAAGATGGCTTGTACGCTCGGATTCGTTTAGGAAATGGCGAAGAAGTTTGGCTAGAACCTTTGCGAGATAAACTCGAGGGCGTAAACGAAGATTTATATGCGTTGTATTACACAGCAAACATTATTCCATCAGGTGGTTCTTGTGGAGCAGATGATCACATGCATGTTGATGATGTACTCGGAATGCTCGCAAATTATAGAACATCATCTACACGCGGAACGGTTATCTGTACGGCACAACTAGGTGTTGATACCGATTATGAATATTATCAAGACTGGGGAAGCCAAACAGAAAGCCGAATTAACCAAGTCATCAATAGTGTGAATGTGCAGTATGAAGATGAAGTACAACTGTCTCACTTGATAACAACAGTTATTGTTCGTTCAAGTTCTAGCGATCCTTACAATTCATCTAATGCAGAAGTCATGCTTGATGAATTCGGCAATGAATGGAATAACAATCAAGGTTCAATTCAACGCGATGTAGCACATCTCTTCACAGGCAAAAATACTGGTTCTACCATTGGTATCGCTTGGTTAGGTGTTGTTTGTTACACTGGTTCCGCTTACAGTCTTGTTCAGTCAGATTGTTGTGGTAGTTTTGGTTGTACAACAGACCTCTCCGCACACGAACTCGGTCACAACTGGGGTGCGGGGCATGTCGAAAATCCCTCATACAACACGATGTATCCATCGATTCAGTGCGCTAACTTGTTTGCTTCAAGTTCAATCACTGCGATCACATCATTTGCAAACAGTTCAAACTGTTTGTCTTGTGAAAACCAAGCACCTACAGGTGCTTGCTGTATCGGTAGCAACTGCGTAGTGATGTACCAAAGTCAATGTGACAACGGTGGTGGCGATTGGCAAGGAAACAACACAACTTGTGACGTGAACCCATGTGTTGCTGCTACTGGCGCTTGCTGCGTAGATGGCGCATGCCAAACTCTTTCTAGCGAAGATTGCTACCTTGCTGGTGGTACATACAACGGCGACAATGTTACGTGTGGATCAATTAGTTGCTCTCCAGGAGCGTGCTGTATCGATCAAACATGTTCTTCAACACTTGAAGTAGATTGTTCAGGTAGTTGGTATGGCGAAGGAACAACATGTGCTGACATAAGTTGTGGCGCTGGTGCTGATCACCTTAATTATGAAATGAGAACATGGTCGTCAGAAACCGGAATTACTATGGTTACATTTGATTTGTACTTCCCGAGTACTGATCCAAATACGATTATGACTGCAGTTTTTGGTAACGCTAATGTTTTAGAACTCCATACTTGGTCAAATTCACTCTTCGATGGATCAGCAACACCAGTTGCCTTGCATCAATCTGCATTAGGCGGAGATGTTGCCCATGATCGTGCATGGGACTCCCTTGGAGGAGACGCACTTGTTTATGACTCATACGTTGCAATCGGAAGTGATGATGCTGCGGTTAGCGCTGCGATGCTCTTAGGTTTTGACTCTGCTGGCTTTAATGGCACTGGTGGTCTTGTGATCAATGATGGTCTTTGGTTCATCGTTCCTGATGATCCAGCGGGCGCTCTTGGACAGGGCACTGCTCTTGGTCACCGCATTGGTAGTTTCTCGATCGAAGCTGGGCAAGGAGTTGAAACGCTTGTAAACGTTCAGTGGTTCGATGGCGCTGGTGAAGTTCACCAATCCATTGGTCTTTACTGGAATAACTATGGTCTCGACCCAGAGCCTGCGTGTGCGACTGACATCAATGGTGACAATCTCACCGATGTGAATGACCTCCTCGCATTGATTGATGCTTGGGGAGTATGCAACGGTTGTTCAGCAGATATTAATAACAGCGGTGAAGTTGATGTAGACGACCTTCTCCTGCTGATTGGTGGTTGGGGACCCTGCTAAGCGATCAAATTTGCTTTACTTCAGACCCTCGCCCAATGGGCGAGGGTCTTTTTTTTTTTTGATATGCTGTGATGGTGTTACCCTTAACTCTAGTCGCGTTTCTCATCGTCTTAGTGATACCAACCCTCGCAATCGTGTTTCGCAAGCGAAGAACACGAGTGATTGGACTTTTGCAAGGTGTTGCATTGCAGATGGCAGCAGTTGTACCAGTTGCAGTTGCACAACTCACAGGTTTTGTGTGGAAAAGTTGGTCGATCGATACCGCCGAAGCAATCGAAGTATTTCCACTTTCAATGTTGTTCGATATGGCGGGCTCGAGTGTGTACGAGACGTTCGAATGGCTAGTACCCAAAAGGCAGACATGGCTCTTTAGCAACATGCCTGAATACACATCGCTTTGGCTCGTAAAAGTGATGATAGTTGCAATGTTGTTTGCTTGGCGGCGAGAACACCGAACTCGAACACTTGACTGGGTCACAATAGTGATTCTTCTTCTTGCGTTCGCCGACGCTTGGGCATCTCGTGATTTCCCATGGTGGGGGACGTAAATTAAACAACCCGCGGGGTTCGGGGTTGTTTTTGAGATTGCCTCTTCCAAAAAGCACATGCACGCCAAAAGGCACAAAAAAGAAAATTGGTGTGAATTTGTAGAAGTGCTTAAAAGTACGCGTACATTCGCGGAATGAAAAACGTAAGTTGTTATGTAGATGGTTTCAATATGTACCATGGACTTCGATCAAAAGGATGGAAGAAATACTACTGGCTTGATCTGTGGAAGTTGGCAGAACATTTTTTGTTAGAAGGTCAATTTCTTCGTGAGTTGTGGTATTGCACATCTAGAGTCAGGCGTGATCCTGAAGGATTAGCAAGACAACTCCTGTACATCGATGCGCTGACACTGTACCGACAGAACATGAAAGTTTTATATGGAAACTACCTTGTGAAAAAAGTTTGGTGTCCCGAATGTCAATTCCCGAGAATTCGCCACGAAGAAAAAATGACCGATGTGAACATTGCATGCCAATTACTCGCAGATGCAATGGATGATCGGTTTGATACTGCTTTGGTTATCTCAGGTGACAGTGATTTGGCACCACCAATAGAGATGATCAAAGAGCGGTTTCCAGAGAAGAGAATCATTGTTCTTTTTCCACCAAACCGAGTGAGTAAGGTAGTACGAAGAATTTCCACAGGCTATTTTTCAATCAACGAATCAGATGTAAAAAAATCGATGTTGCCGGATATTGTGGGGTCAGAACAAAAGTTGATTATTAAGCCATCGTATTGGGTCTAAGCATTAAAAAGCAACACCCAGTCTCACAAGTGAAACTGGGTGTCAGGCCCAACCTCTCGGATGGGGGGGGTTAACTATTGGTATCGACTTCATAGTATACCGGTGTTTATCAAAGTCAAGCAAAAAACTGCCAAAAAGCATTTAGAAATAAACAACCCGCGGGGTTGTTTCGAGGGGCGTTGTTTCGGGAGTCGTTTATTCTTCGATCGCGAGGATTTCGAATTGTGTGCGTCCTGCTGGCAACACAACACCGACTGTTTCGCCAACACGGGATTTGAAGAGGGCTTCGCCGAGCGGGGAGTTTGGTGTGACTTCAAGATAATCCAAATCAAATCGCCCAGTTGTTTCGCCTACCAATTTGTAGAGATCTTCTTTTTTGTTTGAGAGATTCTTCAGCCGCACAACTGAACCCAAGAACACGACACCTTCTGGTACGTTTTCGGTATCAGCAACAGTCACTTCAGCGAGCCGTTTTTCTAAATCTTTTATCTTACGCTCATTATGCGCTTGATCATCTTTGGCAGCGTGATAATCGGCGTTCTCTTTCAAATCGCCAAGTTCTCGCGCTGTTCCGATGCGATCAGAAATCACCGGCCGCTCTGCGATAAGCGATGCAAGTTCTTCAGTGAGTTTTACATGTTCAGCTTCGGTCAAATAATCCATAGCGGAATAGTACCAAACTCAACTTGCATCCGTAAAGACCATCT
>CAYYRP010000029.1:0-22762 GCA_964474235.1 uncultured Isosphaeraceae bacterium | reverse complement strand
ACTCTGCAATTTTATCGCATAAGGAGTGGACTAGTTTTTGGGGGGCAGGTCAAGCAGGACTAGGTCTGCTGTTTATTGCCCATTGTGGCTTTTTGTTCATTGGCTGAGAATGAAACACTATTTTTTTGGGTAAAATTTGCAAAAAAACTCTTTTTTTATTGGACACGAGGGTATTTGTTCTTGTACATTAAAGGCTTGATTCTGGAGAATACATGCTTTTCGCGCGGTGCAAAGAGCATGATTACACCGTAACTTGGGGAAACTAGAGGAGAGATGAGTATGAAAACTCGTTCAATGTTAGGACTCGGACTTGTGAGTTCGCTGATTTGCAGCACCGCTGCAACAGCTGATTTGCTTGGCCTTGATTATCGTATCGCAGGCACAAATGCGCTTGTCGAAGGTGTTACTGAAGATAACTGGACTGTTGAAATTTATGCTGTTCTTCCTGACGGTGATCGACTTGATGCAGTAGCAGGTAATACTGAAAACAATAAAACAGTAACAACTTCAGGCACGTTTTATCAAAATGCGATGGGTGGACCAACTTCAACGTCCATTAACTCAGCATTTTTTCCACTTGCACCAGACCTTGAATACGACAGTTACGTGACAGTCGGCGCGTTGCATTCAGATGGTTATCCGTTTGCAAATAATGCGCTCCTAGATATTGGTATCGATTGGACAGACTTCGAAGCTGGTGGTGCTGTAAGCACAACCAATGGAACGTGGTTCGTGACACCTGCAGACCCACAGGGTGCTGCAACACTGTTTACGAATGCTGCTTGCGAAGATCATTTCGGTGTGCTTATTGCTCGCCTTACAGTCATCGGACCAGATGCATTTAACCAAACTGTATACCTGAATGCTCTTTTTCAAGGAAAAGATCCTGCAGATAATACTTGGCAAGGTGTAGCTGATATTACTGTCGCTTATCCAACAATTACTGACTGTAATGAGAATGGTGTTGATGATGCGTGCGATATCGCAAACGGCACAAGTTATGACGATAACGGTAATGGCATGCCAGATGAATGTGAATTCCCAGACTGTAACGGTAACGGAATCGACGATGATCAAGACATTGCAGACGGCACAAGCGACGACTGTAACATGAACGGTGTTCCAGACGAATGCGAAATGGCAGACGGCGACTGTAACGGCAACGGTATACTCGACGAGTGCGAAGCATTCGATGACTGTAACGGAAACGGCGTTCCAGACGAATGTGAAACGTTTAATGACTGTAACGAAAACGGTGTTCCAGATGAATGTGAAGCTCTAACTGACTGGGATGACAACGGCGTTGCAGATATCTGCGAAGGTCTATTTGCATATAACGTAATGACTAGTACTGGTTACGGCGATCTTTCTAATGCGAACATGGAAGCAAATGATGGCGACATTATCTTGGTCCAATCCGACCACGTGAACGGAATCGCATCAGTTTCTCACAATGACGGAGTTGACAACGATTGCAACGGTCCAGTTGACAATCCTGGTTTAGAAATTGCACTACACGACGGCAGTCGATTCAATGTGGACGGCGATGCGCTTGTTGGCAGTGTTCACTCTGGCACTTCAGGTACTGCTTCGATGTCTGCTGACAATGTGATGGTTGATTTTGCCATGGCATACCGAAACGCTTCACTGGATTTCCATGGTACGACCGTTTCAATTGGCGATGCCGTTCTTCGTCGTGACAGTGAAATGGGCATCAGCGGCGAAGCACACGCAACAGGAACTTGGACAGCATCTGCTGGTTCAATTGTTTATGCTGACCTTAATATAGATGGTAACCTTCGTGGCACAACAGACATCATGGGCGATACAACTGTCAATGGTGAAATGCGTGCAACCGATGACATTTTGGTTGGTGCAAACCTAACCAACAATGGTCTTGTAGCAATGCACCGCGGTGTTCTCTACGTATTTGGTGACCTTACAAACAACGGCACTATTCTTGGTGAAGTTGATGGTGGTCCTGGCGTGCGTGGTGGTGACGGTGGTCCTGCAGCTGGTGATGGTATGTATGTTGCCGGTAACTACAACGTTGGCGAAAATGCAAGCATATTGTTACCACATGAAAACTGGCGTCTTGCAGTTGGTGGAAACTTTAATGTTGCGATCACTGACAACATGCAATTCGATATGTCTATTGCGACGCTCGATCTTGTTGGTCATACAGGACAAGATCCACAACAAGTCGAAGTATTGAGTGCTGATCTCGGAAATTCCGAAGATGCATTAAATCCTGAAACATCTTGTGCACTTCCAATTGGCACGTTACGTGTGAACAGTGGTGCTACAGTTGAACTTGTGGATGGAGTAGACAACGACTGCGATGGCTCAATCGCTGACGTGATGTACACTCAAAACTTGATCGTTGAAGCAGGTGCTCAACTCCATACAAATGGATACATCATCTACACTTCAAACTTCGAGAACTCAGGTCTTGTTGATCATCTTGATGACATCATCATTATCAATCCACCAGTTACTGGTGACTTGAACGGTGATAGCATTGTAAATATTGATGACCTTCTTGTTGTCATCGGTGCAGACTGGGGCGCATGCGTAGGTTGTGATGCTGATGCAAATGGTGACGGATTCGTCAACATTGATGACATGCTTCTTGTCATCTCAAACTGGACGCTCTAAGTCCTCGTTGAATCTTTGATTCTAGAACCGGCTCGCCTTTTGGTGAGCCGGTTTTTATTTGCGGTGTTTCATGTGCCAGAGTGGGATTCGAATTCCGATTGCTGGTGACCTGCCCCCCAAAGACTGGTCCAGTATTAATGTTAGTCTATAGAGGCCCTTTAACGGACCAGGAGACCAATATTTATGAAACGCAAGAAACATTCACCAGATCAAATCATCGCTACTTTTTGTGTCATGGCGTGAAGCCGACGCCATTCTTGGCGGTGGCGGCGGCTCAGTCGCCCAAGTCATTCAACAACTCGGCGTCACCGAGCAAACATTCTACCGCTGGCGAAATCAGTACGGCGGCATGAAAGCAAACGACGCAAAGCGTTCAAAAGAACTCGAGAAAGAAAACGCTCGTCTTAAACACGCCGTCGCCGAACTTACAATCGACAAGCAAATACTCAAGGAAGGAATTAAGTATTTGGAAAAGCTGTAAGCCCGAAGCAAAAACGTGGAATCGTCACACATGTGCAAAAGCACATTACAAACATTTCGCAGCGACGGGCTTGCAAAACTTTTGAGCAACATAGATCCACGCAGCGGTATCAAACTGTTTTTCCAAACGATGCACAGCGTCGGTTAGTGAAACGTATTCACGAACTCGTGCTTTCAAATCCTCGGTATGGGTACCGGAGAATTTGGGCGTTATTGCGAGCGGAAGGATTGCGCGTAAACCTCAAGCGGATTTATCGATTGTGGAGACAAGAAGGCTTTAAAGTACCTAAAAAATAGCGTAAAAAGAGAAACCTCGGATCGAGCATGAATTCAATTATGCGTAAAAAAGCAAAACACAAAGACCATATTTGGAGCTGGGATTTTATTCATGACAGCGACGATCAAAACTGAGCACTGAAATGGCTTGTCATCGTCGATGAGTTTACACACGAGTGTTTAGCACTCGAAGTTGCACGATCAATCAAAGCCGTGGACTTGATTGATGTGCTTGCCGAATTATTTTTGCAACGAGGACTTCCAAAACACATTCGATCGGACAACGGTCCTGAATTTGTTTCAAAGAAAATACAAAAGTATTTGCAATTTGCAAAAGTCGGCACGCTATATGTCAAGAAAGGATCGCCTTGGGAAAACGGATACGTAGAAAGCTTTAACAACATACAACGCGCAGAACTTTTGAACGCGGAAATCTTTTTAGATTTACGAGATGCAAGGGCGCACGCAAGACGCTGGAGAAATAAGTACAATCACCATCACCCTCATTCATCGCTGGGGTATGTACCCCCAGCAAAAATTTCACTTTCGTGTTTAACCCCCGATACTAACATTGGGATTGGACCATATAATGGGGGCAGGTCACTGGCTTTCACATCGTCACTTTCTATCGGTGACCTATACAGGGTATACTTTTGTCTATGCAATACCACCACACACAAAATGGCATACTCATCAAAAGAATCATGGGCGGTGCGATCGCTTTTTTTCTCGTGATGGCCAGCGTAGTTGGTTTGGATACAGTAACTGCATTTGTGTTCTATGGAGCGGTTGCCCTCATGCTTTTGCTTAGTTGGTTGTTCAGCTCACTGACAATTTCAGTTGATTCTGAAGAATTGCAACATTATTTTGGCCCTGGGTTTTGGAAGAAAACATACGTACTCCAAGATATCGAATCAATTGAACAAGTGCGGAACTCGTGGATTTTCGGATGGGGGATTCGGCTTACACCTTACGGGTGGTTGTACAACGTTTCTGGGTTAGACGCAGTGGAGGTGCAGTTGCGATCAGGGAGGAAGTTCCGAATAGGCACAGACGACCCGCAAGGGGTCATTTCTGCGATTCATGGAAATAATGCTTGACCCCTCGTTCTTCAGGATGCACAATGAACACAAAGGAGGTTTTTGTCATGCTTAGAAGTTTGATTTTATGTTCCGTACTTGTGGGTACTATAGCGAATGCTGAAAACATTTTGCGTTTTGGTGCATACGAAATAGGTTTGGATGGCACTGGCTGGGTGGAAGTGTTGTGGCAGAGTACAGAAACCACAACAGGGTTTCAGTTTGACATCAACGGATCGACACTCACCTCAGTTGAAGGTGGTTTGACAGAAGAGTATGCGTGGATGATATCCCATAATGATTTCCGAATTGTTGGTGTTGCGCTCTCTGCAAGTTCGTTTATCCCTCCACAAAGTGAACCAACTCATTTACTCACTGTACATGTTACTAATGTTGATGATGTGATTTCATTTTCTGAAGTGATTTTTGTCAACGACCAGACAGAAACGATCGACGTAGATGCAAGTGATGAACTTGTTATTTTCGCATTGTGCCCTGAAGATGTCAATAGTGATGGTGTTGTTGACGTCTCTGATATTCTAGAAATCGTGGGCGCTTGGGGAGATTTAAGTGGCCCGCAAGATGTTAATGAAGATGGAATTGTGAACGTAACAGATCTACTCGCAGTTGTTGATGCGTGGGGAACATGTTAATTGCAACAGTTATCTCTGTTTGTTTGACACAATGCCAAACTGAGGTAGATATTCCCGCAACAACTCCCGCTGGTTTGTCTGGCACGTCTGTTGCGATTGATGGAGATCTCGCCGTAATTGGTTGTCCGCTTGGAACTGGAAATGGCTGGGCTTCAGGGATGGCAATTGTTTATCGTTATGTGAGTGATGTTTGGGTTCGTGAAGCGGAACTGATTGCTGAGGACGGCGATGTTGGCGACATGATGGGAGTAAGCGTAGATGTAAGCAATGGCTGTGTTGTTGCAGGTGCTTGGTTTAACAATCACGCTGGCACAAATAGCGGAGCGGCTTACATTTTTGAACAAGTAGATGGGCACTGGGCACAAATAACAAAATTGGTTGCCGAAGATGCATCCACACAAGATTCATTTGGTCGGCGTGTCGCCATCGAAGGTGATGTGTGTGTTGTCACTTCGCCACTCGATGACGATAACGGTGAATCATCAGGTTCTGCTTACATTTTTCAATATGATGGAGTTTGGACACAGTTGCAGAAACTTTCTGCTGGAACAAGTGGAGATCAATTCGGACTCGGTCTTGCAATGGCAGCGTATGGCGAGCGGATTGTCATTGGCTCACCATGGGCTGAAGAGGGGAAAGGGAAGACATATGTTTTTGACCGTGCCAATGCAATGTTTTTTGAAAGCGCTGTTTTGTCAGATCCAAATGGTGAGCCTATGGACAACTTTGGTTTTGGTTTGTCTGTGGATAACAATTGTATTGCTGTAGGTTCTTACCTTGATGATGATTTCGGAGTTGATGCAGGAAGTACGTTTATATTCGAAAACGATTTAACATATTGGAATCTTGTTCAACAAATCGAACCTGTTGGGGAGACCGTTTCAGGTGACGAGTTTGGAGTAAGTGTTGCACTTAACGAAGACATTTTGCTTGTAGGAAGCCGGTTTGCACAACTTGCTGGTTCTGTTTCAGTTTTCGAGTTCATTGATGCATCGTGGCAGTTCACATCAACAATTGTTTCTCCACAACAAACTCCAAACGCTGAGTTTGGATGGGCGGTTGCACTTGAAAGTGACAATGCAGTAATTGGTGAGCCTTGGCATGAGCCTGACGGTGAAGCACGTTTTTACAATGGTTTCGCACAATCGTGTGGATGCACTGGTGATCTAGATGGAGATTTAATTGTTGGAGTAAGTGATCTATTGCAGGTCATCGATTTTTGGGGAAGTTGTGCAGGGTGTATTGAAGACCTCAATGGCGATGGAGAAGTTGATGTTAGCGATATTCTGTTACTTATAAGTTCTTGGGGGGCTTGCAACTGATTTAGTTAAACCACATTAACAAGACGGAATCTTTTTGAGATTCCGTCTTGTGTTTACTCGTCCCTCATGGGACGGGTGGATGACCAATGAATTAACTAAAACAACAACTGTAATTGAGTTCTAAGTAACAATTGATCGTTTTCTCCAGCGTTGTCTGGACGCCATCCGTTGCCTGTTGAGACCCAGTCAGATGAAGCGATTCCAGTTCCGCCCGCGCCGTTGGTGATTGTATCTCCAGCCATTCCAAGATCGGTAGTCCACTTGATGTTGTTACTTCCTGCAATAGGCCAATAGTTGAACCCGATACTCAAAGCATCCATGTTCATGGATTCGCCATTCACTTCGCCTTCTTGATATTTTGCAAATATTTCAAGGTTATCAGTTGCTAAGAAGCCACCTTGTAGTAACCAACCGGAGGAATCTTGTTCAATTCCAAGAGATGTGTCTTTCCCAGTAGTATCCACGATGTAAGCAAACACATTCCAGCCATCGCCTCGCCAAGAAGCGTCGATTGAAAAACCATGACTTTCATCTGCATTTGCATTTCCATATTCGAAAGTTCCCGTATCGATACTATAGGTTTCATAAGAAACTCCCAACAGGAGACCTTCCTTTGCACCTGCTTTCGAAGTTAGATATGCAAAGTCCTTCATGGTAGCCTTACCAAAACGGAACTCTGCTCTTGCAATCCAAGCGTCGGTTGGTGAGTCAAGAGCTTCTCTGTTACTACGATTTGGGCCGTCGGTGTATTGAACTAAGAACTTCATGTCATCGTTTTTCCATCCAAATTCAATACCTTGTGACCAGCCATAAGTAAAGGCGTTGTTTAGCATCGATCTTTCAACGCCAAGTTGCTTGCTTGAAGAAACAATATTTTCTCGCAAGAAGTTTTGTTTGAATTGACCAACCTTAAACCATTTTCCATCATCGAACTTTTTAGAAATCCATGCGTCTTCAGTATTTGGTTTACTGGTATCTGATGCCCCGTTTCGTGACCATGTGGTTGAAATTTTGTATGTCCAAGAAGGATCTAAGACATGCCCTGAAAACTTTACTTTTGTACGGCGTTGTTCAAAACCCCGCTCAGATGCTTGACCGTTTGCGTCGTTGTAAAGCCAACGAGCTTGAATTTGACCGTTAATTTTTAATTTCCAATTACCATCAGCTGATGCAAGGAATGGACCCTTGTTGTAGCCTGCAGTGAGAGTGTCTCCTTGTAAATTTGCGCGAGTGTCAGCATCTGCAAGCACATCGTGCACAAGATTGCGTACATGATCAGAACGCTGGTCATTTAGCCAATTGTTGTCTTGATCTTTAAGATCAGAAACTTCTCCTTGTAAGTCGACAACCATTTGTCTTAACTCATCAACAGTTGCTGTGTTCGGATTAGTGCCTGCTGCCGCAGCAGGGGCAAACAATAATGAAAGAATCATCCACTTGTTCATTGGAGTACCTCCTTTTTTTGTGGTGCAGCAGGGTGAGTGCTGTCCAAGGTTTACTGTGAAAAGATTCACTAACTCAAATGGAATGGTACCAAAGTGAGGTAGAGAATGGGAGGAGTAATAGGATATTTATATATTTTTTATGCCACGAAATTCATGGGGGCGTCTCAGAGATCCGCTGGCGATTGCCATAGACCTCTTTATTGCCTGTTATCAGGCATATTGTGAATATGTGTAGAGAATATCGCCTATGCTTACACAATTAGAGAGGTTTTGAGACCCAGTCTCAATAGTGATAAAGTTCACAAATTAAGTATTTTTTTGCCATAAATCATGCCAGTTCGTACTATGATATCCATAAGTCAAAAGAAGACAAAAATATCCCAATTCCAAAAGTGGAGCAATTCAATGCCCAAGCAACTAACAAAAGGCAAAGTCACAGAGACAATTGTTGTTGGTAGGTGCGGATTACGTCTCGTTCGGTTCTTTCGTTTTTGCAAAAGATTCTGGTTTATTCTTTTGATTGTTTTGTTTATTCTTTTAGGCAGTGGTTTTGGAGTAAGTGAATATGCAACAAGCCGCCCGAGTTTTTGTGGTAGTTGTCATGTTATGGAGACATACTATGATTCGTGGGAACATGATGTGCATTCAAAAGAAGGGGTTCTTTGTGTAGATTGTCATTACGCTCCGGGACAAAAAACTACACTCGCTGCAAAACTTCGTGGACTCTCTCAATTAAGCCGTTATGTCGCTGGCGCCTTTGGTGAAACAAGACCAAGAGGGCATGTGTCTAGCGATTCCTGTGCAACTAGTGAATGTCATCCTAGTGGTAGTTTTGAAACTAATGAATTAGAACTAAATAGGCATGTCTCAGAAACTAAAAGTGACACAATAAAACCATTTACACACGAACCACATTTTGGAGAACTAGATTTTGGAGCAACTTTGCAATGTGCAACCTGCCATGAACATAGAGCAGGAAAAGAACACTTAGCAACTTATAAACAAGCTTGTTACTTGTGTCACTTTAATCAAAAGCAATTCAACACAGAACGAGCGGCTTGTTTGTCGTGCCATGATGTACCAGATGTTGTTATTCATGAAACCGCAGATGCAAATCCAATTACGCACCAAGTATTAATCGATCGAGGTGCAACTTGCAACGGTTGTCATCGAGATGTTGTTCATGGCGGTGGTCCAGTATTTGCTGAACGATGTAGAACTTGTCATGACCAACCTGACATGCTTCAAATACTACCTGGTTCATTTGGTGAATGTGCTCATGAAACAGATGAACTAAAGAAAGAGTGTTCAACTTGTATAGCGACTGAGAAATTTCAATTAAGGATGCACAAATCACATGTCGAGCCACAAGCGGCTAATTGCTTTGATTGCCATCTTGAAATGTCACACAAACTTGTAGAACAACCACTGAGGGCAAACTTAGACGATTGCCGGTCTTGCCATAACAATACACATGATGCAACCCTTGCGTTACTTGAAGGGCGTGCAGGTCTTGCCCATGACGCCAAGGTGATCAAGCCTTTCCTTATGGGAAGTGTGAATGCTGTCTGTGACTCTTGCCACATGGTTGAATCAATTACTGAATTGCATGCAACAGTTAATCGGGCAGATAGGGAATCTTGCAGTTCGTGCCACGGGTCGCAGTACAAAGCGTACGACGTTTCAAGAGATGTCGCAAGCCGTGAAGAACAAGAAGCGTTAGAACTTTCAAATGAAGCACGTGCTGTTTATAAAGATGCAACTCTATCTGAAACAGATTCTTTAACTTTCAAACTTACACTTGACGAAGCAGATGAAACGCTCCATTTTGTGCGTGCTGCAGGCGCAATGCATAACCCAAAAACAGCGTCAGAATTACTTAACGGCGTGATGGATGTCTATGAAGACACGATTGACGCTATCACCGAAATCGCTCGTGAACAACGAGAGGGAGATTCATCGTAACCACTCAAAAATAAGGAGGCTCACAATGATACATCTAAACGTACTAGGTCAAAAGCCACGACGGCAAACTAGGCGCGAAGCACTAATCGCGCTTGGAGCAGGCGTTGCTGGCGCAAGCATGCTCGGCCTGCCGTCTCAAGCAATGGCAATGGGCAAAGGTGGAAACCAAGGACCACCGAGATGGGGGATGGTCATCGATCTTCGTCGATGCATTGGGTGCAGAGGATGCACAGTTTCATGCAAAGCCGAACACGATGTTCCAGTTGGTTCATTTAACTGTGCAGTATATCAATCAGAAATCGGTAAATATCCAAACGCAAAGAAAGCATTCTTGCCAGTTATGTGCAATCACTGCACAGGTGAAGATGGAAAAGAACCACCTTGTGTTGACGTTTGTCCAAACAAAGCAATGGAACGCGCTGTCTTTGTAGATGCAAGTGGTAAAAAGCACAGATATCGTAAAGGTGGAACATATCAAAGACCAGATGGCGCAATTCTCATAGAAACAGAGTATTGCACTGGTTGCGGTAAATGCATAGAAGCATGCCCTTATGGTGCTCGTTGGTATCACCCACATGTTAAAGCACCTCTCGATCCTTCCAAGCAAGCAGTTTCTAAATGTAATCTTTGCATGCACCGAGTTGAAAATGGATTGTTGCCAGCTTGTGTAAACACATGCCAAGGCAAAGCAAGAATATTCGGCGATTTGAATGATCCGAATTCAGAAATCAGCCGACTCGTTTCGAAATTTGGGCTTGAAAAGAATCGTAAGAAAACTACATTGCTTTCCGAAGAAGGTACGCAACCAAATGTTTATTACATTGATCCAGAAGGCGTCATAAGCGCAATCAAAAGTGGGGGAAAGGAGTTTCAAGATGAAGTTTACTAGACGACATTTTCTAAAAATAGGTGGAACTTCAACTGCTGCAGGAATTGCTCCATTATTCTTAGCGAATAACGCTGAGGCTGGACTCTATGGTTCCGACTCAGTTGCGACACCTAATTTTCGCAGAGCAGACCAAAACAATCTGCCTGAAGTAGCAATGAACGGGGCATCGGTACGCAATACTGGTGAGCGTTCTTGTGTTCCAACAAGTTGTTTGCAATGTGTTGCAATTTGTGGTGTCAACGCTTACCGCGAAGGTGACCGAGCACATGGCCGAATTGCAAAACTCGAAGGCAACCCATACAGCCCCAATAATATGGGTATGACCTGTGCCAAAGGGCAAGCGGGTATGAACCAAACGTACGACCCAGACCGCATCATTTATCCACTCAAACGTGTTGGTAAACGCGGTGAAGGAAAATGGAAACGAATTTCTTGGGACGAAGCATTAACCGAAGTGGCAGAAAAGATGAAAGAGCCACTCGACGCTGGTCACCCAGAAGAAATTATGTTCCATTATGGTCGTAGTAGAATCAAGCCATGGGTGAAGAACTTCTTTAATGCTGCACTTGGCACAAAGACAATTGGAAATCACACTTCGATTTGCGAAACAGGTAAATGGACAGGTCAAGAATTAGTTTTTGGTAAACATTACGATGTAAATGATTTTCCAAATACGAATATGATTCTTAACTTTGGTTGTAATCCACTCGAAGCTCATACGGCACATAGTTACATTGCACAGCGACTAGTTGATTCAGTTGTTGATGGTGATGTAAAACTTGTTACTTTTGATGTTCGTGCTTCAAACACTGCATCGCTAAGTAGTGAGTGGCATCCAATTAAACCAGGAACCGATGCCGCAGTTATTCTTGCAATGTGTAAAGTTATCATGGATGAAGGTCTCTATGACGAAAAGTTCATTACTGACTGGACATCGACAAATGTTGCAGAACTAAAAGCACACCTTGCACCGTTTACTCCTGAGTTTGCAGAAGAAGAAAGTGGTATTGATGCAGAAGTAATTCGCAACCTTGCGATTGAATATGTAAATGCGAAGCCCGGAACATGCTTGACTTACCGTGGTTTTGTAGGTCATTACAACGGTACTTATGCAGAAATGTCCGCAAAAATGCTTGATGCGATCTGTGGTTATATTGGTATTAAGGGAGGAACAAATCCCAAACCAAGCGGTAAGTGGGAAGACCCATTTAAGACTTTTCAAAAGGAGATCGGTGTTGCGAAAACAGCAAAGCTAAAAATCGTGGATGGTGAAAATCTAGTTGTTCCCACTCACCACGCTAGCCATCGAGTTCTTGAAATGATTAAGAATGGTGAACACGGTAGACCAAAGGTGTACTTTACATACACATACAACCCAGCTTATGTGTCTGGCGATTGTGCGGAAAACATTGAGATCCTCAAGGATGAAAAATTGATTCCTTACTATGTTGCTTGTGATGTAGCAATGAGTGAATCTGCTGAACTTGCGGATCTTATTCTTCCTGATTCTACCTATCTTGAAAGATGGACGAGTGAAGCGCCTCAGTCTTATAGTTTCACTAAATTCATTCAAGTCAGGCAACCCGTTACTGATCCTCTTGGCAAAGCAAAAGACTTCCAACAAATTTTGCTTGACCTCTCCAAGAAATTAGGCGGCAATATTGAAAAACTCATGCACTACGATGACGTTGAAGAATATTATCGCGAAGCAGTCGCTAAAACTTACGATAAGTATGGGGGATACGGTGTCGATGGCGAACCAATCACTGGTGATCCTTGGGATTACATTACCAAATATGGTTTTATTTATCAAACACTTGAACCACACTGGGAAACACATCTCAAAGAAGTGAAACCAGGTGCTGGCGATGTTGTTGATAAAGAAACTGGTGTTCTTTGGAATCCAAAGAAAGCCCATGTTTCAGATGCCGATGTAAAAGACAAGGGATACCGTGGCTCAAAGTATGCATATAAAGGATACAAGGGGCAAAAGATTGGAAACAAGTTTTATGCTGGCTTTAAACCAGACAAAGTGAACAAGTCTGGTTTGATTGAAGTTAAAACTCCATTCCTTCAACCAGGCACACCCACTGGTGATAAGTTGCAAACAATTGTACCAGTGCAACTTGTCAGCATCATGAAGGAACCAAAGTATTCGTATCTTTCAAGACATCTCAAATCTGGTTTGCCAACGTATGTTCCAATTCCAGAACATGCAATGAAGACTGATGATGAGTTAATCATGATTAGTTACAAGGTTTCTGTACAAATACATTCTCGTTCGCAAAACTGTAAGTATCTCAGCGAGTTGTATCACGATAACCCAGCTTGGTTGAATACTGCGACGGCAAGGAAATTGAATATCAAGGATGGCGACATTATCAAAGTTAGTTATGTTGATAAGCAATATCCAGAACGTGCGTACGCTCCACCGCGTCGAACGTCAATAAAGATTCCAGTTCGCGTTACTGAAATGATTCACCCAGATGTTGTTGGCATAAGTATGCACTGTGGACACTGGGCGTATGGTCGTTATGCGAGTGGAAAACCAGTTGGTGGAAATTACACCGGCGAGACGGTTTGCGACATGTCTAACGAAACCAAAGATTGGAAATCTTGGAAGCATGGCGTGCATCCAAACTGGATCATTCCAAATGCACCAGATCCAATCAGTGGTCAGTGGCGTTCAAACGACACGGTTGTGTCAGTTGAAAGGGTATAAAAGGTTGGGGTGGAAGTTGTTCTTCCACCCCTTTACATTATAAATTCCGAGGGAGTAAGGATAACGTAATGAAACAAATTGAAACAACAGAACTCACAAAGGCAGCGATGCTGTATCGCTTTCTGTCACATAGATTATTGAATGAACCAACTGTGGAAGAAATGCGAGATTTTGCTGATAGCGAAATGTATACTTCATTAATCGAAATGGAGTGTGACTTGCTTGATGAAATCACTAACTACACAGCGGTAGAACAAGCAGAAATGTTAGCAGTAGATTATTGCAAGTTGTTCATTGGTCCTGGTACACATCTCTCCCCACATGAATCCATTGTGCTTGGCGAAGGGCAACACATGGGTAATTGTGCAAAAGAGGTGATGAACACTTACAGTGAAGCAGGATTTGTGTTAAATCCAAGCGATAAATCAATGCCAGATCACATTGGTGTTGAACTCGCTTTCGTTGCTACACTTCTTGAAAATGAAGTGGAGTGCCTTGAACGAGAAGATGAATTCGGAGCAGAAAAATTCAGAGAACTTCGAATCACTTTCTTGACAAATCACGTGGCAAAGGTATTGGATGTACTTACAGATTACGTTCTTGAACATGCTGATTACCCATTTTATAAAAACCTATTAAGGTTTACTCGTGACTGGATTGAAGTTGACAAAGAAGTTGAAATTTAACCCTCAGTATTGAGATACTTACTAAATCATCCCGCTTACATGCAGTAGGTGGGGTGATTTTTTAGGTACGCTTGACGTATACTGCGCACCTAAGTGGTTTCTGCTTGGACAGGTGGCAGAGCGGTTGAATGCGCTAGTCTCGAAAACTAGTATACGCTTCGGCGTATCGAGGGTTCGAATCCCTCCCTGTCCGTTTAATGGCAATCACTCAAAAAGGAGATTTGGCATGAAATTTAACGTAGCAGCAGCAGCAATCGCAGGTGGAGTTGGTTTTGCAATCGCACTAGGCTCAGCAGGTATTCTCGGAATGCTTTTTGATGGCTATGGGAGTGCATTTCTTGAAATGATGGCATCTGTCTATCCGGGTTATAAAGCGAATGGGGCGCCTGGCGATTTGATTATCGGTTGCTTTTATGCAGCAACAGACGGTATTATTGCTTGTGGTGGGCTTGCATTGCTCTATAACATTGCAAGTTGCTGTGGAAAAAACAATAACGCTTAAGATCCATCAGGTTTTCCACATTTTCACGTAACAGAACGTTCGTAGTGCGTATTCAGTAGACATTGAATCTGTACGAATTCATGCGTCATCTGTACTCCGATTCTTTACAGTTTGGTGCATAATTTACGTGTGGAATTTGCTTGCCCAAGGACACTTTATTCGGTCGCGTTGAAAAAGGCAAGCACCGAAGATCTCCTCGCTATCATTGCAGCATGGCGTCAGGCACCACCCTAAGTAAGTTATCATAGGTGCAATGCCACCCGAAATACCGCACGACCAACCATCCATCGAGTCACCTCTCTCAGGGGAGCGACTCGATGTTTTAGCATCAGAAATTGCAGAATCTATTCAAGAAGATCAACGTACGCGACATCTTACGACAGATTATTTGCCAAGTAGAAGGGAAGTTATTGGCATTCTTGAAAGGTTGAGTTGGATTTTGTTCCCTGGTTTTAACGGCCCAAGAACAATTGATGACGGTGCTTTACAAGATCACACGAGGCAGTTAATTTCAGGGGTTGCTGGCCCGTTGTTCCATCAAGTTGCAGGCGCTTTACGGTATGCAAAAGAAAGTGGTCACATAGAGTTTGATCAACACTGCCCCGATTGCGATGTTCGAGCTCGAGAAATTGTTGATATGTTCCTTGCTGGCTTGCCGGTTCTTCGCCAAAAACTATCGCTCGATGTGCAAGCGGCGTACGACGGCGATCCCGCTGCGCATCACACAGATGAAACGATATTTTGCTATCCCGGCATTCGTGCGTTGTGGATGCACCGTGTAGCGCATGAACTGTATTCGCAAAACGTGCCACTTATCCCGCGGATCATTTCAGAACACGCACACGAACTCACAGGTATTGACATTCATCCAGGTGCAATAATTGGTGATTCGTTTTTTATAGATCACGGAACTGGTGTTGTCATTGGCGAAACAACAAACATCGGGAAACGCTGCAAGGTGTATCAAGGCGTCACGCTTGGCGCGAGAAGTTTCGAACGTGATGAGCGTGGAGACCTGAAACGTGGAACAAAAAGGCACCCGACACTCAGTGATCATGTCACTGTGTACGCAGGGGCAACAATTCTTGGGGGCGATACACACATCGGTGAACATTGCGTGATTGCTGGCGGAGTATTTTTGACGCGATCCATCGAAGCGGGACATACAGTTCGTGGACCAAAAGCAGGTGTGCGGTTGAATGAGAATCGCGGCGATATCAGTTAATCCTCGTTTCTGCTAAAATAGAGTTCTATGAATACAGAACTTAATAACGGATGTGAAACAATTTCAACGCCCCTTGGTGAGAGGACGGTATACCGTCTTGATTCTTTGGGAAAACTTGAAACGCTACCCTATTCCATACGAGTATTGCTTGAATCGTGTCTTCGACATTGTGGAAACGGCATTGTGACTGGAGAAGACGTACAAGCACTCGCTTCGTACGATGCGAAGAATGTCGGTGAAGTTGAAATTCCATTTACACCTGGAAGAGTCGTACTTCAGGATTTTACTGGGGTTCCTGCGATTGTCGATCTCGCGGCAATGCGAAGCGCGGTAGTTCGAATGACGGGCGATGCTACATCTGCTGAAAAAGTAAATCCGCTTGTTCCCTGCGATTTGGTCATCGACCACTCAGTGCAAGTTGATGCGTTTAATAGTTGCGAAGCACTTACCATTAATGGTGAAAAAGAATTTGAACGGAACATGGAACGGTATCAATTTTTGAAATGGGGCCAAAACTCCTTTAATAATTTTAGGGTCGTGCCACCTGGGACAGGAATTGTTCACCAAGTGAACTTGGAGTTCCTTGCAAAAGTCACGTGGGACAATGATGGAACTTTGTATCCAGATAGCTTGGTTGGAACGGATTCACATACCACCATGATTAACGGTCTAGGCGTTCTTGGTTGGGGCGTTGGTGGCATTGAAGCCGAAGCAGTCATGCTTGGGCAGCCAATTTACATGTTGATTCCAGAAGTTGTGGGCATGGAACTCACCGGCACATTACAGGAAGGTGTCACGGCGACAGACCTTGTACTGCGCGTAACCGAGATTCTTCGCGGCCACGGCGTCGTTGGGAAGTTTGTCGAATTTTATGGAGAGGCACTAGCGGACATGTCGCTTGCAACTCGTGCAACGCTTGCAAACATGGCACCAGAATATGGAGCAACCATGGGCTTCTTCCCTGTTGATGCACAAACAACGAAGTACATGCACTTGACCGGGCGCGATGATAAACTTATTGAAACCGTTGAGCAGTACTGTAAGTTACAAGGGTTGTGGCGTGATGACAAAAGACCAATCAAGTACACATCGACGGCCTCATTGGATTTGTCAACTGTAGAGCCCGCACTTTCTGGGCCAAAGCGCCCACAAGATCGCATTTTGCTTTCTGACATGAAACCAAAATGGTTTGAAACACGAACAGAAATGTTTGGACATGCTGAACCAAACTCAGCACTTGTCGAAGATACCGAAGAATCATTTGAAATGACTGATGGTGATGTTGCAATTGCAGCAATCACAAGTTGCACCAACACTTCTAATCCGGGCGTGATGCTTGCTGCTGGGCTTGTTGCAAAAAAAGCACACGCCCTTGGCTTGACACGTAAACCATGGGTAAAAACTTCGCTCGCCCCTGGAAGCACAGTGGTCACAGAATACTTGAAGCGGGCGGATTTGCTTGGTGATTTAGAAGCGCTTGGGTTCTTTGTTGTTGGGTATGGCTGCACAACCTGCATTGGCAACTCAGGCCCGCTTGATGCACCAATAAAAGAAGCCGTCAACGAGCATGATCTGCTTGCATGTTCTGTCCTGAGCGGTAACCGTAATTTTGAAGGCAGGATTGGTCCCGAAATAAAAGCAAATTACTTGGCATCACCACCACTAGTTGTTGCATACGCAATTGCGGGCACTGTTGACATTGATTTTACTACTGAGCCATTAGGCGATGTGAACGGGAAAGAAATTTATCTTAAAGATATTTGGCCATCAAATGCTGAAGTGCAAGAGGTCATCGAACAATCAGTAGGTCGTGACGAATTTGTATCACAATATGCAGATGTGTTTACTGGTGGAGAAGATTGGCAAGCAGTTGAAGCAGGAGCAGGACAATTATTTTCATGGTCAGATGAAAGTACGTACATTCATGAGCCACCATTTTTTCAAGGCATGACCACAGAGGTTCCCGGAATACATGCAATCGAAGAAGCACGAGTGCTCTGTAAACTTGGCGATTCAGTGACAACCGATCATATTTCTCCTGCCGGGAATATCGGGACAGATTCACCAGCTGGTATTTTCTTAGCATCTAGAAATGTTCCTGTTAGTTTATTCAACAGTTTTGGTTCACGCCGTGGGAATGATCTTGTCATGACTCGCGGAACATTCGGGAATGTTCGTGTGAAAAACCAACTTGCACCTGGTACTGAGGGTGGGTTCACCTCTGATTTTACAGACGGTGAAGTGAAGTCAATGTACGAAGCAAGTTGCAATTACAAAAATGCAGACGTTTCACTTGTCGTGCTTTCTGGAAAAGATTACGGCATGGGTTCGTCCCGCGATTGGGCGGCAAAAGGAACAATGTTGCTTGGTGTGAAGGCAGTGATCGCTGAAAGTTACGAACGTATTCATCGAAGCAATTTGGTTGGAATGGGCGTGCTTCCATTGGAATATCTAGCTGGGCAAACTGCTGATTCTCTTGGTCTTGATGGCACCGAGTCATTTACGATTTCAGTTGACGAATCAGTCCAGCCTCGTGATGAAATTACTGTTGTTGCAGCAAAGAGCGATGGCAGTGAGATTACATTCCAAACGCTTTGTCGAATCGACACGCCAGTGGAAGTTGAATATTATCGAAACGGTGGTATTTTGCATACGGTGTTACGAAGAATGGCAAGGTCATAAAAAAACCCCGACCAAACACTTCCAGTGCTTGATCGGGGATTCGGGGGTGTGTCGGAGAGTTTCGACACGAGGGGTATGGAGAGAGCTTAGTAGTAACTCCGGTGAGGAGGCGCCGAGACTATGCCGGCAGAGAGAGACTGTGGTTTAAGCGCCGATGGCCTCAAACTCACCGGTGAAAGAAGTATTGTTAATAGGGTCGTACCCATACGCTGTTTCCATTGATTGCTCGATTTTTTCTGCTTCAGCAAGTTTGTCATGCATGAGTTGGAGTAATTTGACTCTTGCTCGATTCTTGCTTAACCTCGCTTCGGCTATCATTTCTTGTCTTGTGAGGGTGTCGATATTCGTGTTTTTGTTAATTGGATCTGTCATGCCCCATACCTCGTTTTTCGATTCCTGCCTTCCTTGGCAGTTTTCGTGTTTTGATGCCCAACACAGGCAATTGTTATTAAAAGTGGATTTTTAGGCCGTACAGGGGAGACAATCGCCAACAGCTGTGTCCTTTTCACTCTTTTTCAATTTTTTTTGAAAATATATGTATTTCTCAGAAAACGTGCCTGTAACAACCCCGCGGGTTGTTTTTTCAGTGGAATCTAAGAAAGGTATTATCTTCAAGGCGCTTATCAATGCGAGATGGCGCATGCATCAAACATTATTGGATCTTGGTTTGCAAAACAAAGTTCTTTAAGAAGAACAGAACTCCTGAAGCGTATTTCCACTTCGATGTCACATTTGCAAGATCAAACAGTGGAACAAGTGACAAGTACACTCGCCGCAGGGCTCATGGCAGCGTGCGCAGAAGATCTTGGTTTGTCAATAATTGAGTTCGCGGGATTGCTTAAGACTCCGAAACAAGACGCAATTGCAGGTCTCGTTACAGTCCTACGCGACGCGTAATCAACGCAATTCGCTTCTTGCCCAAACGAAGTGCAAACACAGTGAGTCGTTCATTGGAATCATCTGCAGGTTTTTGTAATTTATTTTGCCATACGTTCGGGTCTACAACGCCGCCACGAGTTTTAACTTCGACCTCTCCAGCGTGATGCTTGCAGAGCGCAACAGCAACTTTCTCTACTCGAAGCGATGTTGTTTCTAATACTTCAAACGAAGTGAACCATGTAGAGTGTATATTTTTATTTCCACAAAGCAACCCTAGTCCAAACTCTGGTTCCCAAAGCTCTAGTTCGTGTGCAATCGTGCCATGTAACTTGGCACGTTCTAACGCGGGATTTGGTTCGAACAACCATGCGCCAATTGTTCCCGAAACACGCGGAGTTTCTATAACCCCAGAAATAGTTTCACCACTCGTGATCGAGGATGCTGTGACCTCGACGTTCTCAGTCGAAAGTGAATTAAACCACACAATTCCTTGTGTAACTCTTCCACGATCCTCAATGTATTCGACTTCTCTTTTTTCCCCAATACCTGAAACGTCTTCAAGGTTTATTGCAGGTGAAAGTTTTACGCACCCGCCAAAACTGTTTGAGCAAATTGTTGTAACCTCCGAAATATTTGGGAGCATCTGTTCTAAATCCAATCGCTTACCATTTGCGTTTCGCCTTGAAGGGTCCAAAAGAATCGAAGCGGTTTGTAGAGCAGAATACGTCCGAACATCTTCGCAGATAACTTTTTTGCCAGTATTTTGTTTTGCCATCCAACAACGCAATGGATCAATTTCAACGCCTATTGCTGTTTTTGGTAAGTACAACAAATCTCCGCCAACCCCGCAACACAAATCAACGACGTGCGAGCAGTACGCAAAGCGTTTTGCTTTCCACCTTGCAACTGCACTTGATGAACACTGTTGTACACCTTGCACGTCACTTACAATTGACGAAGCATTCTCAAGTCTTCCGGTTGCACTTTTTCTTGCTCGTACTATTTCAATTGCAACACGCACTTCTTCTGCAGACCAAGTTTTTCGCAATTTTGAAATTTCGCTCACTTCCGCTTCGTTCATATGTACAACAGCCTCGAGCAATTCTGGCAGGGCAGTAACCTTCTCCCAAACCTTAATTTGTTCTACTGCAGAAAACATGCATGTATTTTGGCATGTTCTTAGCGATTTAGCAGTTTTCTGTGGTACAAAGATTGTATGAAACAAATAATGTTGAAGTATCTTGAAGAAGCAGAAGAAATCGCAGCTTATTGGGTCGGTCGGCACTTCCCGCGGCCAAGTGTCGCGCTCGGCGAAGAGTCGAATGTGCAGTATTGTTCTTGGTGTGGACAAACTGAAGAAGATGACCCGTTCTGTACTTGCGGCACTCGTTCACTTGCCTGGAGCCGAGTGATTCGCCTTGGTTCGTATGAACCTCCGCTTTCCACATGTGTGATTCGTGGAAAATACAGCAAGTGGTATGAAGTGCTCGAACTCATGGGACGCCGGCTAGGCATGCGAGTGCGTGGCTGTGTTCCGCCAAATGCTGTCGTCGTTCCTATGCCAATGCCATATCTGAGGTGGTGGTTTCGCGGGATCAATCATTCGGGGGTTCTTGCGAAATATGTCGCACAAACGGCTGGGCTTAGGCGTCGTAACCCATTGCTACGCAAGGAGACACCGCCCCAAGCGGGGATGTCTGCGAGCGGAAGATCGCGGCTCAAGACAAACTCAATACATCCCATTCCATGGGCGAACCTCCGAGGAAGACCAGTCGTATTGGTAGATGATGTGCTTACAACTGGTCGGACGCTTGAGGTCGCAGCGAAGGCATTGCGGTCGATCGGGGCTTCGACAATTACAGTTGCAGTCGTGGCTGTCACAAATTTTGACGAAAGGCCAAAAAAAGTGATATCTGCCCCGTTTACCCATTGACGCAGCATTTTGGGAGGATATGATATTCCTCCTTGGCCCTGTTTTTGGACAGGACGGGATTCTTGCGGCCTTGCTGCAAGGATAGATTTGAGCGGCTCAGTGTTTATTGGTCGCGTGCTCTTTGAAAAGTGAACAGTTTGGGTAACCGCGAGGATATGCCCCGAGCATGCATGGCACACGAGTTGTGTATGTTTGGGATTATAAAACTCGGGTGTTGAAGTTTCACAGCTTTGACATCCACGAGCATCCTCGTGTTAAGCACGTGTCAGTCTGTTTGTATTTATATAAATAGAATGACACGATGTGTGATGTAAGAAAATAGTCAGTGGGTTTAGCCGCTCACTGACCGTCCGTTCGTTAATAAACGTATGGGCGAGACCTGGTCGATTCGTTTCCTTCGGGAAATGGATTGGCTGCCACGGTTAAACGATTTTTTGAAGTTTATGTGTTTCTTCGGAAGCACTTTCAACAAACAACAATTGAAGAGTTTGATCCTGGCTCAGATTGAACGCTGGCGGCATGGCTAAAACATGCAAGTCGAACGATGAAAGCTTCTTCGGAAGTGTATAAAGTGGCGTAAGGGCGAGGAATATATTTCTATGTACCCCAAAGTCAAGGATAGCCCAGGGAAACTTGGTGTAATACTCGATGTGGTCTCCGGATCAAAGATTTATCGCTTAGGGAGCAGGGAATATCCTATCAGGTTGTTGGTGAGGTAACGGCTCACCAAGCCAAAGACGGGTAGCGGGTGTGAGAGCATGACCCGCCGCATCGGGACTGAGACACTGCCCGGACTCCTACGGGAGGCTGCAGTAACGAATATTCCGCAATGAGCGAAAGCTTGACGGAGCAATGCCGCGTGTAGGATGAATCTCTTCGGAGTGTAAACTACTGTCAGAGACTAGGAACTCAATGACCAATCTCAAAGGAAGGGCCGGCTAACTTCGTGCCAGCAGCCGCGGTAATACGAAGGGCCCGAGCGTTATTCGGAATCACTGGGCTTAAAGCGTACGTAGGCTGGTATATAGGCATTTTGTGAAATCCCTCGGCTCAACCGAGGAACTGCAGAGTGAACCATATATCTTGAGACAGACAGAGGTCGTCGGAACGATTGGTGGAGTGGTGAAATGCGTTGATATCAATCGGAACGCCGAAGGAGAAGTCAGGCGACTGGGTCTGTTCTGACGCTGAGGTACGAAAGCGTGGGTAGCGAACGGGATTAGATACCCCGGTAGTCCACGCCGTAAACGATGTGCACTAGGTCGAGGGCGTTCTGACGCGACTCTCGGCCGAAGCGAAAGTGTTAAGTGCACCGCCTGGGGAGTACGGTCGCAAGGCTAAAACTCAAAGGAATTGACGGGGGCTC
>CAYYRP010000028.1:0-25855 GCA_964474235.1 uncultured Isosphaeraceae bacterium | reverse complement strand
CGATTGGAGTCAATTGACTAACATACGAACTGGTACAACTAATGGGGGCAGGTCACCCCTTTGATGTAATTCTAACCCACCTTAACGGACTGTCCTAAATTCTGGGGCCACCTCTCTATAAGGATGGGATATGTATTCATGTACTGTATTGTTTCATTTTCCTTGATTGCGCTGCAAGAAGGACCTAAGGAACAACAACCTAGAAGCAACTCTTTTTGTGAACACTCCTACTGTCATAGATGGTATCGGAAGCACTGATGTCACCGACCTACTGATCGCTATCGAACAATGGAGTAATCGCGCATCTTGCTCTGCTGACTTTGATAACAACGGAGAATTCCATCTCTACGCACCACGCATGGTGCATGGGGTGGAGTATTCATTGCCACAAGCACAAACTGAGTAGATTGGGAAGTAACTTGGTCTAAATATGGAGAAATACCAGACTCTGCCGGCATTGAAACTGACGATGGAGTCATGATGTTCGTCACCGCGCTTTATCAATAAACCCACGAGGGTGAGTTTGTTGATCTGGTAGAATGCCTTTTTTATGGCAGATAAACCACATTCAAGCAAGCAAAGGTTCGCTGCATTTAGAAAGCAATTGCATGCACCTATTCAAGAGGGCGAATCACCTGATCTGGATTTTGGAAGGCGATCGCTTGAAAGAACACGTTCTTTTGGTTCACTGCTAAAACATTTTTTAGACTTATCGGGAAAAAATCGCCGCGATCTATTTTTGTCTTTAGGATTCCTCACCTTCGGGGCAACAATTGGTCTTATTCCACCAGCAGCAACCAAAATTGTCTTTGACAATATTCTTGGCGATCAAACACTTCCTTTGGAAGTTCTATCTATATTCCCTTCCTTGGGTAACAAAATCACATTGCTTGGCGTCATTGCAGTTGCGACGATCCTCTTAGCGATCATAAGTTTGGGCATGAATGTTCGCGGGCGTTGGCTCGCAACCCGTACAACAAAACGCATTCAAATTTCTGTTCGAAGAAAAGCGTTCTTGCACGCCACGTCACTCCCCTTGCATCGCATTCATCAACTACGTTCCGGTGGAGCAGCATCACTTGTACGCGAAGATGCCGGGAACATAGGCGATCTTGTATTCGGTCTTTGCTATAACCCATGGCGAGCAATCATTCAACTTGTCGGTATTTTGATCATCCTTCTTTTTGTTGATTGGCGAATGCTCATCGGTTCGCTCATCCTTTTCCCAATCGTTTTCTTTACACATAGAACTTGGATCAGTCGAATCAGACCGATGTGGCGTTCTATTCGAGGCACTCGCCAATACTGCGATGCAATGGTGACTGAATCATTCGGCGGCGCGCGAGTTGTCAGAAGTTTCTCACGACAGCAAACTGAAGCAAAAAGTTGGATTCGTTCAAACCACTTACTTGTACGTAAAGAACTCCTTGCTTGGTGGTGGTCACGCGGCGTAGATATTTCTTGGTCCATTCTCGTTCCAGTTGCAACGGGCGCCCTACTTTGGTTCGGTGGTTGGCAAGTACTTCACGATCGCGAATTGCTAGCAACGGGCGCAATTACGCAATCACAAGCAATTACTGCTGGTGACTTAGTCATGTTCTTGACATATTTAGCAATGCTCATGGGACCACTTGCAACCTTGGCGGAAAGTGCGACCCAGTTACAAAATTCGCTTGCAGCACTTGACCGTGTACTCGATCTTTATGAAGAACCAACTGAGCAAGATGAACACAAAGGCGGAACCCTTGTCAATTCAAGAGCAGTACAAGGAGCAATCACTTTCAAAGATGTTTCGTTTCGTTACCCCGGAACAGAAACAGATGTTTTACACAACATCACTTTTGAAGCGTCTGCGGGAAAAACGATTGCACTTGTTGGACCAAGTGGTTCAGGAAAAACAACGCTCTGCAATTTAGTTGCCGCATTTTACAAACCGAGCAACGGAACAATCGCTCTTGATTCTATTCCACTTTCAGATATTGACCTTCACTCGTACCGAACACTTCTTGGCATTGTCGAGCAA
This sequence comes from uncultured Isosphaeraceae bacterium, assembly GCA_964474235.1. GTDB lineage: Bacteria > Planctomycetota > Phycisphaerae > Phycisphaerales > SM1A02. Next base: position 23,832 of record CAYYRP010000028.1, on the reverse strand, counting down.
GATATCTTTTTGTTTGAAGGTACAATTGCAAGCAATATTGCCTATGGCAAACGCGGTGCGACCCTCGAACAAATTGAAACTGCTGCAAAACAAGCTGCTGCCTATGCGTTTATTCGCGAATTCAAGGAAGGTTTCGAAACCGAAATCGGAGAACGTGGCGTAAAACTCAGCGGCGGACAACGCCAACGCATTGCAATTGCAAGAGCCCTGCTCGCTGACCCCCGAATACTTATTTTAGATGAAGCAACGAGTAACTTGGACACGCACTCTGAACGAATGATTCAGCAAAGTCTCTCTACACTTTTAAAAAACAGAACTAGTTTCGTTATCGCGCATCGGCTGAGTACGATTAGAGATGCGGACTTAATCCTCGTCCTCGACAAAGGAACAATCGTCGAGTCTGGCACACATGAAGAACTCATGGATCGTAGCGAACATTATCATGACATGGTTGTTCTGCAAACTCACCCCCAAAACTAATCGTTTTCATATTCCGCCAAACTAAATCCTAAAACTGGCCAGAATATAAATGGCAAGAAGATCAACCCAAGTGTTGTGCCAACTCCGCGACCGAAGTTTTTAGAAATCTCATTTAGGATGATGACAAGAAAAACGATATTCACGACAGAGATTAGGCATAAAATCCCCCACCAAGGCTCTTTCTTTGCCATGATCGCCCATATAAAAAAATTGACAATTGGAATATATGCAAGTAAACCGAACTGATTCGCCTTGCTCGCTGATTTCCACATACCCGCTCGCGCGATAAGTTGCAAAACTAAACCCATAAAGAGTAGAAACAATATTACGCCAGCGATTGCACCGCCTGCCAAACCTGCTGCTGTTGAATCTAAGCCATTTTCCATTGATAACCTTCTATATATAGTATATAGGCATCATACTGGAATACACCAACGCCCTAGAACTTGTAGAATACGGGGCTCTTAACCATTGGAGACATAATTATGATCATTGGTGTACCTAAAGAAATTCAACCCGAAGAAAAACGAGTTGCCCTCGTCCCAAGAGGTGTAGAAGCCCTCAAAAAAATGGGTTTTGAAGTTCTCGTTGAATCCGACGCTGGCGTGCACGCCGACTATGGCAATCCAAAATACGAAGAAGTTGGCGCTGAAATAGTGACCTATACTGCTGAATTATGGAATCGAAGCGACATTGTGGCGAAGGTTCGTGAACCACTTCCACACGAAGCCGACCTTCTAAAAAGCAGTGGAACCTTGATATCATTTTTCTGGCCAGACAAGAATGGTGAACTGCTTGAGCACCTCAGTGCAAAAAAAGCAACCGTTCTAGCGATGGACTGTATCCCAAGAATTACCCGTGCACAAAAGATGGACGCATTGAGTTCGATGGCGAATGTTGCGGGATACAGGGCTGTCGTCGAAGCGGCACATGCGTTCCCACATTTTTTTACAGGTCAAATTACTGCTGCAGGAAAAATTGAACCCGCAAAAGTTCTCATCATTGGTGGAGGCGTTGCTGGACTCGCTGCAGTTGGTGCTGCAAAAGGCCTTGGCGCAATTGTCCGAGCATTTGATACGCGGCTCGCTGTTCGGGAACAAGTGGAAAGTCTCGGCGGAGAATTTCTTGAATTAGATTTTCCAACCGAAGATGGCGAAGGTAGCGGCGGCTACGCAAAAACAATGTCAGATGATTTTCTCAAAGCAGAGTTAAAATTGTTTGCTGAACAGGCAATTGAAGTTGATATCATCATCACGACTGCTTTAATTCCTGGACGGGATGCACCAACTTTGATTACAAGCGGCATGGTTGAATCCATGCGAGAAGGGTCTGTCATCGTTGACCTCGCTGCTGAACGCGGCGGGAACTGCTCACTCACGGTGCCTAACGATAAAATTGTACATCATGGCGTCACTATCATTGGCTACACAGATTTACCAAGTCGTATGTCTGCACTTTCAAGTCGTCTCTATAGCGCTACAATTGTTCATCTTCTTGAAGAAATGGGCGGCGGTGAAAACTTTGACATTGATATGGAAGACGATGTCATTCGCGGCGCGCTCGTCCTCAACCACGGAAGTATTACTTGGCCACCACCGAAGCCAAGGAATCCAGGTCCAGCATATTCCGTTGATACAGGTCCTCGACCAGATGATGAAGCGAAAAGATCAGAAGTTCCGGAAGATTTAGATGCTGAATCAAAACCAATCGGAAAGCTTCTCCTCAAATCGATCTCCATGATTATTGCTGCACTTGCAATCATCTACGTTGGCACAAATATGCCTGAATCGTTCTTGAGCCACTTCACAGTTTTTGTCTTGGCGTGCTTTGTCGGATGGCAAGTGATCTGGAACGTAAAACCAGCACTTCACACACCGCTCATGAGCGTCACGAATGCAATCTCTGGCATTATCATTATTGGCGGCATACTTCAAATTACACAGCCTGAAGTAAACGCAACGGTCATACTAGGCGCCGCAGCTGTATTACTTGCAGCGATCAACGTTGCAGGTGGTTTTCTTGTTACAAATCGAATGCTCGCGATGTTTAGAAGGTAAACAATGTCACATAGCCTCGTTACTATCTTTTATATTGTCGCCGCGGTGCTCTTTATTTTGAGCCTTGGTGGTTTGTCTAATCAAGAAACTGCCAGACGTGGAAATATGTTCGGCATGTTGGGGATGTTGCTTGCACTCATCGCAGTAATCGCGAGTGACGATGTTGCAAATTATGGCATTCTTGCAGTTGCTCTTTTTCCAGCGATTCTCATCGGCGCAACCCTTGCTCGAAGAGTGAAGATGACTGAAATGCCAGAACTTGTTGCAATTTTGCACAGTTTCGTAGGCGCAGCAGCCGTACTTGTTGGTCTTGCTTTGCAATTGAATCCATCCTCTCACGAGGGACTCACCCCAATTGAAATCACAATTCACAACATCGAAGTCTTCATCGGTGTGTGCATTGGTTCTATCACATTTACTGGCTCTGTCATTGCATTTGGGAAACTTCGGGGGCTCATTTCTGGGGCACCACTTCTTTTACCCGCTCGACATATTCTTAATTTGATCGTTGTAGCAGCGACCGTTTGGCTTGGCATCATGTTTGTAGGACATGGCGACAACGCAATGACAATGTTATTGATTGCAATGTTCATTACTGGGATTCTTGGCATTCATCTCGTCATGGCAATTGGCGGCGCAGATATGCCTGTTGTCGTTTCGATGCTCAACAGTTACTCTGGCTGGGCTGCAGCCGCAGCAGGTTTCATGCTTGGCAACGACTTACTCATTATAGTCGGCGCGCTTGTTGGATCAAGTGGTGCGATTCTAAGTTTGATCATGTGCAAAGGCATGAACCGCTCTTTGCCAAATGTTATTCTTGGCGGGTTCGGAACGGGTGACGGTGGCGGCGGAACGATGAAAACACCCGAAGGTGATGTGACTTCTATTGAAATTGCAGAAACTGCGCAGATGCTCAAAGGCGCGAAGAGTGTCATTATTGTTCCAGGATATGGAATGGCAGTTGCGCAAGCTCAGCACACGATCGCGAAAATTACGAAAAAGTTAAGAGACAACAACACACAAGTTATCTTTGCAATACATCCAGTTGCTGGTCGACTACCTGGCCACATGAATGTTCTTCTTGCAGAAGCGAACATTCCCTACGACATTGTGATGGAACTTGATGAAATGAATCATACGTTCCCTGCGACTGATGTCGTCATGGTCATTGGTGCAAACGACATCGTAAACCCAAGCGCTCTTGATGATCCTAGTAGCCCAATTGCTGGCATGCCTGTGCTTGAAGTTTGGAAGGCAAAGGATGTAGTTGTAATGAAAAGAAGCATGGGCACAGGCTACGCAGGAGTAGGAAACCCACTGTTCTTCAATGAGAACACTTCGATGCTCTTTGGCGATGCTGGTGAAAATGTAGACGCAATTTTAGCAAAACTTTAACAACCTTTCCCCCAATTAATCCGTATCCTATAAGTGATGGCCCGGTTTATACTCATAATTTTATGTTTCGCCTCTTTTTCATTTGGTGATGACAAGCCGCTAAGGCTAGATTTTGGCGTGTATCAATCCGATCGCGCAACGGTGATGTATCGAAAAATGACACCAGTTCTTGAGGCCCTTCAAGATCCTCTTGAACAACTCCTTCAACAACCTGTTGACATTCATTTAACTATTTTTAAGGATTACGAATCAGGGATCAAAGCACTTGTAGATGGGGATGTGGATTTTGTGCGTTTTGGCCCCGCTTCTTATATTCTTGCTGAAAAACAAAATCCAAACATTACACTTCTCGCAATGGAGCAACGCAAGGGTCTTACTCGGTTCAACGGTTTTATCATTGCACGGACAGATTCTGGAATTACAAAACTTGAAGACGTTGCTGGAAAATCTTTTGCCTTTGGAGACAAAAATTCAACCATCGGCAGATTTCTTGCCCAGGCAGAACTCCTCGAAGTTGGAATCAATGCAGAAGCATTAAAAAGATACGATTTTCTTGGAAGACATGATCTTGTTGCCAATGCTGTAATCTCCGGCACGCACGATGTGGGCGCGCTGAAGGAATCAACGTACAGCAAACTCTGCGATCCAAAAAATATCATCGTTATTCACGCATTTGAAAATGTCACAAAACCTTGGGTAGCAAGAGCAAACCTGTCAAAGACAATACAAGAAGCGATTACACAATCGCTTGTTTCCTTATACAAACCAGAGGTATTAGGTGAACTTGGATGTTCTGGATTCATAGAGGCAACACCAGAGTTCTACAATCCTGTACGCCGAGGAATGAAAAAATCTGAATCGTTTGTGTCTAAAAAAGAAAAGACAAAGACTAAATAACTTTGTGCCCAACGGTAATCGTGCACACTCCAAACGTAAGTGGTAATTGAACAACGTTTGAAAAACCCGCTTCCTCTGCGAGTGTCGCCAACGCTTCTGCTTCAAGGAACGTGTCAACGCTTTTTGGAAGATAATGGTATGCACCACTGTCATCTCCAGCAATAAACGACGCTGTCCTCGGCATCAAGTGTTTTGTATACATGTTGTTGAGCAGTCTAATCAATGGTTGTTTTGGAGTGGAAAATTCTAAAATCACAAGCCTTCCGTTAGAGCGAAGGACACGAAAGAATTCCGCAATCGCAACCTCTGGGTCTTGTACATTTCGTATGCCAAACGCAATTGAAAGAACGTCTGCGCTTTCATCAGGCAACTCTAATGCCATTGCGTCACCACGACGAAAATCAATGTGAATATTGCGACGCTTTGCTTTTTGTGAAGCAATGTCAATCATGCCTTGCGTAAAATCAATTCCAATGACGGATTTAGCATGTGCGTTTGCGAAGGCGATAGAGAGATCGCCAGTACCGCATGCTACGTCAACAACTTGGTCCCTTTCTGTAAGATGAGAAGCAGCAACCGCTTGCTTTCTCCATATCTGATCGAGATAAAAGGAATGGATTCTATTATTAAGGTCATACCTGCCCGAAATTGACTCGAACATCGCTTCGACTCGCTTAGCCTTATCAGAAGCGATATGGGGGTTTGTAGAGAGGTCTTCTTCGCTCCACGCAGGCTGTTTTTCTGGATGCTGGCTCTCTTTTTTGGTCTCATTGGACATCTTGCCGATGATACCTTCTTAGATGCATAAATGGTACAATTTGATGGTAGAGAGATACAATGATCGTTGATTGTCATACAAGATTATGGTCTGATCCAAGACAACTCGGCCCAGAAGCCGCTGCTGTTTTGCGAAAAGGCACGCCCTCAACTTGGGCATTAGAGAGTGGAGACGCTGCGGCGCACGGTCGCGAAATGTCATGCGTTGATATTGCCCTCGTTCTCGGGCTGCGGGCTGATCTTGTGGGAGCAAATGTTCCAAATGAATTAATTGCTGAGTTTGTTGGTCGTGACCCACAACGTCGTGTTGGAATTGCGGGGATCGACCCAGTTGCACAAAACGTAGAACAAGATGTGCAAACTGCACTACAACTAGGCATGTCTGGCATTACCGTTTCGCCTGCACTTTCCGGAGTACACCCAACACATTCTGCGGCAATGAAAATTTATGAACTCTGCTGCGAACATTCGTTGCCAATTATTGTCACGATGCCAAGCCCAATCCCTTCGTCTGCGATTCTTGAGTTTGCTAGACCAGTACACTGGGATGAAGTTGCACGAACGTATCCAAAACTTCGCATTTTGTTTACGCAGATGGGATACCCATGGATCGACGAACTACTTGTACTTGCAGGAAAACATGAAAATGTCTTTGCTGAAGTTTCTGGTGTTGCTACAAGACCATGGCAGTTATACAACGCACTTTCAACTGCATCAAGTTTAGGTGTCATGGATCGTCTTTTGTTTGGAAGCGGATTCCCACTTTCGACACCGCAGCAAGCGATTGAATCCTTGTACAGCGTGAACGTTTCTGTAAAGGGAACTCCCCTTCCATCCGTTCCACGCTCACTTGTTAAAGAAATCGTTGAACGAGATGCTCTGCATTGTTTAGGAATCCCTTCGATTCTTTCTGGCAAAAACACTATTCGGGCACAGCATGATACACCTACCTTTAAGCCTTCTGATCATGCTTCGAATTAGTTTTCTTTTTATACTCACCACACTTGTTGCAAGTTGCACAGGCGGCAATTTCCTAGGAAAAACGCACGCGTTGCAAGTGCACTCTTTGGGACCAAAGCAATTGCTTCTCTCCTGTGATTGTACTATTCTTGCGAGTATGCCAAGTCCAGGAACAGATGGCGAATTATGGGCAACTGATATTCCACTTGAGTTATTAGAATCTGGCAACTTTGACAGTGGGCAGATTATTCGCATGCAGGTTCTTTGGGTTCCGACTCCTGGAAGGACTCCCCTTGCGTCAACTTCTACAAATGTAACAATCAAACAGATCATCATTTCCGGCGATGAGGTTGGCGTATATGTTGGAGCAGGATATGGATGGCCTTCTGGTTCTCCAGAAAAAGGCTTGTCCATCCACATGGAAGATGCGACTATTGAGTTGCAAAGTTCCACAAGTGATTTTGTGGACTTACTTACGCCCGCAACAATGACTGGCGCTATCCATGCACCTGCCAATACAACACTCTCACGAAAACTTTCCGCGTATGCTGAACGGTATTCAACTAATTAAACGTGTTTAAAACTTACTCTTCGGAGTCAGTTTTCTTAGCAGTTTTCTTAGCAGTTTTCTTTTTTGCGTTCGCAGATATTTCGCCAACACGAATTCGAAGGTAACGTTGACGGTGACCGGTTTTTCGACGGTAGCCTTTACGGCGCTTAAACTTGATGATGTCAAGTTTTTCACCTTTGAACTCTTCTAAAACTTCGACTGCTACAGATGCGCCTTCAACGTATGGGGTTCCAAGCGTTGGTTCACCTTCGCCGCCAATCATGAGCACCTTGTCAAATATAAGCGTTTCACCATCGCTACATTCACGGAGATCAACCTCAAGAATATCTCCTGAGGTAAGTTTAATTTGGGTTCCACTATCTTCAACTATTGCGTACATCTGGGGGCTCCTGTCCTTTGGGGGAACGTTGCATCATAGCAAAAACCTAGGTTTTAGCCAACCCCTGAAGGCGTTCAACCGCGTTATTTAGAGTGTCAAGCCCCTTGCAGAAAGCGAAACGGACTAGTCCGGCGCCTTCGGTGCTCTTTGCGTAGAAAGATGAGGGCGGAATACCGACAACTCGGCAGGATTGAACGAGGTGATGGCAAAATGAGATGTCATCCTCAAAACCAAAAGGCGTATGATCTGCGAGTACAAAGTAGGTGCCTTCTGGGCTGTGAACATGAAACCCAACTGAACGAAGGCCTTGGACAAGGAGATCACGGCGAGAGCGGTAGGCTGTTGTGTACTTTTCGAAGTAACTTTTTGGTGCTCGAAGGGCTTCTGCAGCTGCAACTTGGAGCGGTGTAGCGGCACAAAACGTGAGGAATTGGTGCGCGTTTCGAATTGGTCCCGTGAGATGCGGGGGCGCGACTGACCAACCGATCTTCCAGCCGGTGACGGAAAATACTTTGCCTAGTGAGCGAAGTGTAATTGTGCGATTTCGCATTTCAGGAATGGTAGCAATAGGTATATGGGAGCCTGTAAGCACTAGTTTGTCGTAGACTTCATCACTAAGAACGATGGCATCATGCTTGATCGCAAGGGAGGAGATGAGGCTAAGTTCTTCAAGATCAAAAACGCGACCTGTTGGGTTATGTGGTGAATTGACAATGATCATTTTTGTCTGATCAGTGAATGTATGACGGAGTTCCTCTTCATTGAGTTTGAAATTTGGGGAGTGAAGTGTGACAATTTTTACTTTTGCGCCAGCCATAGATAGGCAAGCTAGGTAGGAATCGTAAAAAGGCTCAATCACAATCACTTCATCATCTGGATTAATAATGCCAAGAATGACTGCTGCGATCGTTTCTGTAGAGCCACAAGTAACGGTTACTTCTTCCATTGGGTCAACTGGGAGTTCAAAAGTGTCTGCTATTGCTTGTACAAGTTTGGGGTGACCCGCAGAGCGAGAGTACTGATTGTCTCCATCTCGAATTGCCTTAATCGCTGCTTCCTTGACAAAATCAGGGGCATCAAAATCTGGAAATCCTTGGCCAAGATTTATCGCATTGTGCTGTACTGCCAGCCGAGACCACGTTGCAAACACTGTTTCCCCAAAGGGTTCCAAACGTTTGGCAATTTGATTATTTACATTATCACTATTCATCACCATCATATGCATAGCATAGACTCCATCCACGCACTCTGTCCCGGTCTCTGACCCCTCCTCTGACCCCGTCTCTGACCCGGGGTCTGACCCCTTGAATGACACAAAGATTGTCGTGGAATTGATTGTGTAGATAAGCGAGTGGAAAAATATTGCAAAAATGTAAAAAAGGCTCCAGAAAAAAGGCGTGTTTCTTTAGGAGTCGCAAAAAACATGAATAAAGTTCGCGACATGGCACGAAAAAAAGAGTTTTACGAGACAATCATTACTATCACATCACGAACAGAGGTGTAAGACGGCTACCGGTCTTTCATGACGACGAAGATAATCAAACCTTCCTCCGCCTCTTACACCTTGCGTGTAATAAGTACAAAGTAAAAGTGATCGCTTATACCCTGATGCCCAACCACTTTCATCTGCTCGTTCAAGCTGAGAAGGGGAAAAATATAAGCAAATGCCTGCAGTGGCTTTGTAGCATCTTTGCGAGAACCTACAACAACAGATATGGAGAGTATGGGAGCGTCTGGCAAAGTCGATTCTATTCAAAAGAAATAAAGGATGGCATGCATTTAGGAACTGCTTGGCGATACGTAGAACAAAATCCCGTACGAGCAAAACTTGTTAAATCACCAGAACAATGCAGATGGTCTAGCGCTTATTTACGATCCAAAGAGTACAAACCAAACTTTCTCATTGAACCAAAATGGTGGGGTAGCGATTTGATGAAAGAATGGTGGTCCACTGAACTTCTCGATCAAAAGTTGCTCGACAAAGTCAGACGTTCCATACGATCTCCTCACTCATATTGCAAAAATATTATTTGGGGTTCGCAAGCCGAACTGTATCAAGCAGCAATGATCTGATCGATAGTCATCTCACGAAGCGTTTCTTCTCGCAACGATTCTACATCTCCAAGAGCTTCGCAAACTTTGCATGGAGATTCGTGACTGCATCCACATTGAATGGCACATGAATCTGGCATCGCCATTTCTGTTTCGAAATAATCGCAAATTGATAATATCGAAATGTCTTTGGCTTCCCTCGCTAAATTGAAGCCTCCACCTGGTCCTGGAATGCTGTTAATAAAATTAGCCGCACGCAAAGATGAGAGCACCTTCGCTACTGATGGCACACTCAAGCCAGAAGCTTCAGCGATTTCGATTGCAGACATTCGACCCTCGTTTTTTGCAAGGACGACAAGTGCAGCGATGCCTAACTGTGCATTTCTTCCAACCATGTGAATATATTAACAAAGTATTGTGGTTCTTGATATCTTCTTTTAGAAGATTTTTGTTAATAATGGCTATTGACTATAATTCTGCCCGGAAACATACTCTATGAAACTGCTCATCTTTATCTTATCTCCCCTCACTGTCATTGGAGCGGTCATTTTTTTGTCTTTTGACCATAGAGACCAAGTCAAGATTGATCAACATGGACTCACAGAAATACAAAACGAATTAATCCTCGCACTTGGTGATCGCACCCCAAACAAAGAAACGATTCTTCAATTCGCACAGGACGAAGCACTGATGCAAGCCGGAAAAGCACTTTTTGTCTCTCAGTGTGCAAGTTGTCACACAGCCACCGGCATCGGTGGAACTGCCCCGAAATTAACCGACAACAAGTTCCTCCTTGTCAAAGAAGTAACCGACATTTATTCAGTGATCAGCAACGGATCTATTGCAAAAGGAATGCCGCCATGGAAAGGTATATTAAGTAACACAAAACTTATCTTACTTTCATCGTACGTTTTAACGCTTCAAGAAAAACCCACAGAAGAAACTAGCGATTAGCGATCAACTAATGCACACACTTTTTCATAATACGCATCAACATCCATGCCAAGCAATGAAGCACCGAACAGTTCCGCTTCCCCCGCTTCAGTCACATGTTCACCGTAATTAACAGTGGCAAGGTGATACGCAATCAGAATAGGCAACGCTTCGGGTTCATCTTTGAACAAATCATGCACAGCGATCACATACGAGTCGCCTTTCGCAATTGCCATCGCAAACTCCCCAGCTTCTAGCAAGTCATTATCAAAACACCAAGCGGTTGCACGACGAATTACATCGCGATCAGCAAGTACTTTTTCGAGCACTTCCATTGTTGTTGCATGCCCATGTTTTTCAACACTCCGCTTTGCTATCATCGTGATGTGATCACGTAAAACCTGCCTTGCATGTTCTTCTGAAAAATCAATTGGTTCATCCATCTATATATCCTAACAATAAAAAAGGCGGGCTCCTTTGAGCCCGCCTTCATCAGAAAATAATGATTAGTGCGAATAGCGCTTCTTCATTTCTTCAGCTGCAGCTTTACGAGCAGCAGCTTCTTCTGGATCCATTTGACCAATAAACCATTTATGGTCATCGGTTGCAAGAACTTCGTCAAGTCCTGCTTGCAGTGCTTTCGCCGCTTCAACTTGTGCGGGATCATCACTGTGCATTCCTTTTTCGATTAACTCTTCGAGTTCAGGAATGAAGTCTGTGTAGAAATTACGAGCAATTTCGTACGTACCATGCCAGTGCGTATAGTCAGGACCCATCATCGCAGCAGCGTGACGAGCACGTCGACCTTCATGGTGCCAAAGTTCGAACCATGTAAAGTCAAGTTTGTTTCCAAACTTGATTTGTTTCATCAATGGTTTTGCCAATCCGTACAACTTTTTGCCGGGAGCAGCAAACTTTGTGTTGTATAAATCAATCAGACTATCGTATTGAATATAGAAGTTATTTACCCATGTTTCGTTGTGGCAATTCAAGCACACATCTTTCATGTTTTGACGTCGAGTCTGCCAAGGCACATCAGCACCGGGCAATCCCATATTCTTATCTGACACTTCAGGTCTCACTGAAATTGGCGGGCGGTTGTTCCAACTAATACGCATACCAACGTCATGTGTCACGGGCTGATTTGGAGTCTGTGACATGTGGCACGTTGCGCATGTTGGAGCAGCAGAATAATCTTCACCAACAATCCATTTTTGTGAATCAAGATGCATCTTGTCTTGATTTGAGAAAAACAAAATACCGTGCTTAGATTCTTCGTAAATTTCTTTTTGTGGGTGATCAGGACCCATGTGGCATTTGCCACACGTGTCAGGGTGCCGCGCTTGTGCAACACTAAATGAGTGACGAGTATGACAAGCCATGCATGTACCCTCTGTGCCGTCTGGGTTAATTCGTCCAATACCTGAGTTTGGCCATGTAGCAGGATCAAGTGAACCGTCAGGAAGAACCTTCACTTGTGATCCGTGGCATTGCCAACAGCCATTGACTGCTGCAGCTGAGACACCCTCGGGGAAACCGTCGGTAATCATTCCATGGTTCCCTTCAACAACTTCAGCAAGAACGTTGTCAAGTGAACCAAGAATTCGACCAGCTTTGGAGTGGTGTGAAGCTGAGAATTCTTCAACTTCTGCTTCGTGGCATCTCGCGCAGTCTTTTGGACTGACGATTACAGAAATTGTATTTCCGTAATGTTTAAATGCATCAACATCACCTTTGTCTGCCATGTGGCATTCAAAGCAACCAACATTTGCACGGTAATGCATGCTGTCGCCCCACATTTCGTACAGCGCTGGGCTTTCCTTCTGGTGACATTCGACGCATTCCTGCGTTGTTTCGCTCATTCTCGTAAGTCCAAAAGGACCTGCGAAAGTTGTCGATGCAGTGAGCAATGCTGCAGCAACGGATGAGCCTAATAGTAGTGTTTTCATGATGAACACTCCTTTCTTTCTTTTTTGTTGGGAAGTGTTCGAACACGATCGACATCCTGATCGACCGTCAACCGGCCGCTCAACACAGGGATCGTAACTCGAACGCAAATTGTGTACACAAGTAAACCAAACGCCCAAATGCCCAAACAAACCAGCGTTTCATTTAACGTAGGAAAATACTCGACAATTTCACCAATTGGAGTAGGTGTGAAAGCGGGAACGATCAAGCCCATCCCTTTTTCAATCCAGACGCCAATGATCAACAAGATGCACGCAACAGACACGAGCCCTCGCATTCGCGAAATTGGTAAATACAAAATAACAAGTGCAACGGTATTAAACGAAACAGCCGTCCAAATCCAAGGGACAAGTGCGTTGTGGCCATGCAGACCAAACCACAAATACCTCGTAGAAGCCAAGTGCGCTGAGTCAGTATAAAACTCAGTAAAGAGTTCACTCACTAACAAGAACGCATTGATCGTTGCAGCTACAAGAACTAAATTTCTTAGGGTTTTGATTGCTTTTTGCGGCACGTCGTAACTTGTGACTTTATCAATCACAATGAGTGTCAGGATAATAAACGCAGGTCCCGCAGCAAAAGCACTCGCAATAAACCTAGGCGCGATAATCGCTTGGTTCCAAAACGGACGCCCGCCTAAACCGACAAGCAAGAACGCAGTCACGGTATGAATACTAATCGCCCAGACGATCGCAACGAAGACAAACGGAATGTAGAACCATTTCGCTGGCATCTTTCGTTGGTATGCACAGTAAATAAGGTAGCCGCAAATGTGCAAGTTCAATAACAAGTACACATTCAACACAATCACATCCCAAGTCAACAACGACATCGGAAAGTTAAAACGTAACATCATGTGATGCAAACGATCTGGCCTTCCCATGTCGACAGTGACGAACAACATGCACATGATGATCGCAGCAACGGCAAAAAGTTCACCAAAGATGACAAGGTCATGAAGTTCCTTGTTCTTGTAGATATACACTGGGATCACCAGCATCACAGCTGCTGCAGCCATGCCAACAAGAAACGTAAAGTTTGCAATGAACAAGCCCCATGAAACTTGATCGGTCATACCGGTAGTAATCAATCCATTAACAAGTTGCGTACACCATGCATTAAGACCGAGCAATGCGATTGCTGTGAGAAAAAACATCCACAAGTGGTAACGCCAATCACCGACGAATGAAACTCTAAAACATTTCCAGAGGAAGCCTAGATACTGTGTCATGGATCACTCCCACTTCTTGTTGTTCGTTCGTCAAAGTAGTAGAAGAATCGTGGTCGAGTACCTACATCTTCTTTCAAAACAAAAATTCGTTTTGTTCGTAAAATTTGTGAAACTTCGCTGTTTGGATCAAGCAAGTTGCCAAACTTTCTTGATCCAGTTGGGCACGCTTCAAGACAAGCTGGTAGTCGACCCTTGCGAGTTCGTTGTAAACAGAAATGGCATTTTTCCATCACGCCACGAGCGCGTGGGCGGTTGGACAAGTACGCCATATCTGGATTTATTTCTTCAGGTGGAACATAAGGATCTGCAAAGTTAAAGTGACGAGCCCAGTAAGGACACGCTGCTTGGCAGTACCGACAGCCAATGCACCAGTCATAATCAATGACTGTGATGCCATCATCTTCTTGCCATGTTGCCTCAACAGGGCACACCTTTACACAAGGAGGGTCCGCACACTGGTGACACTGGATCGGCATGTAGTAATGCCCATCTTTTGGCACCAACGATTCGTCATAATTATGACTTCCATTTTCAAGGTCGAACGTACCCGCAGGCATTTCAACAACGCGAATGTATTGAATTTCAGGACTGCGACTTTGATTGTTTTCTTTTACACAAGCATGCACGCAAGCGCGGTTCCCGTTGCAACGACTTAAATTCAATGCATAACCATATTCAACACCCGGAATTGGACCCGGCTGACCGATTGTGACATCAACACCGTATTGCTCTTTTACATCTGCCGCTATATCTGCGAACATTTTGTCTTTTTGGTCTTGTGTTAACTCTTTGTAATGGTCTCGGAACCAATCTTCAAGCGAACGAGCAGGCGCGTCTTTCATATCTTTAAGTGGGCTAATCGCTGCGGCAAACGCAGTGATTCCCCCAGCGAACGCAACGGATTTTCTTAGAAAACTTCGCCGAGTTGCACCTTTTCGAGCACCTTTGTACGCAGTTGCATTGTTCAGTACTGGCAATTGCATTAGTGACCTTCCTCCCATGGATTTGTCTTGTGTTCTTGCCACTGCCTCAGTGGGTTATGCTTATGGTCGTGGCGATCAATGTTCGCATCGCCTTCGCCCATACGTAATGTATTTGGTCCCGGAAGAAGCTCCATCATCGGAAATGCTGGAGAGTGTGGATCATGGCATTGGGAACAGTTCAAACGAGTTTGCTCGCCTAACTCCTCATTCCAATAGCCAAGTGTTTTACCGTGAATTCCTGCCTGCCAATCACGATAGGTTGGACCGTGGCATTTACCACAAAGTTCAGGAATCCTGTCGTACCCAATTTGTTCACCATCTGCGAGTACAAGTTTATTTCGATCTTCAGTATCGTGGCAACTAAAGCACCATTCATTGCCTCCATGATGTAACGTGAGTTCTGTGTGCTGCGCGAGTCGTCTTGGAGACATTTGTTTTGATTCAAAAAGTGTGTGACATGAATTGCACTGTTGATTCATTCCGCCAATGACAACAATGGGCGGCTCTGGTGTTGCCGTACGAAACGCTCCTGTATTGATGAGTGAAGCTTGCACCGCTACTGGTGCATTGAGTGGATGATCTTGCATAGGTTCAGTCAAGAAGAACCACCCTGCAAGTGCAAAGAATCCTGCGCCTACGATCCAACCAAAGCTGTCTCCTAATCGTAATTCTTGTTGGTTTGCCTCTTTTTCGCTCATATGACCCTTCTTCTGGCGGCTTCAGGCAGGGCCTCATTGCCCTGCCTGAAAAACCATTCCAGAATTAGTATTAGAACATCAATTGCAATTGTGTGCGGATCAACATTTGTCCGTCATTTCCAGCACTGTCATTTTGCCAATTTGCCCATGCGTTGTCGAGTGTCCAAGTAGCATTCATATTGTTGTATGAATACCCTAGATCAGAAGCCCAGCGAACGTTTTGACCATGGTAATACTTATTGAAACCAACTGTCATTACTTCAAGATCTGCTGTTGCATTATCTGAATCGGCAGTTTCATATCGTGCGAAAAGTTCAGTGTTATCGTTGATGAAGTAGCCACCTTGAATTACAAATGCTGTTTGATCTGTATCTGTTGCAGCATCAACTGACTTGTTTGCATAATACGCATAAATGGAAGCACCATCGAAATGGAAGTTGATATCAGCGGTCCATCGAGTATCAGTCTCTCCATCAGTTCCAGCAACTACATTGTTATCTTTTTCATACGCAACTGCAAGACCTAAAAGGACACCATCTTCTGTGCCAGGAAATGCTGTCAAGTTACCGAATTGTTTCCAACCACCTTTGAGGAGGAACTCAGCACGAGCAGCGAGCGCAATGTCTTTGCTTAAGGTCATCGCAGCAGTGTTATTTCCGGCGATACCTGCAAAATCATTAAATACTGCAGCGTTAAATTTGAAATCTTCGCCTTTGTATCCAAATTGCAAACCTTCAGATCTGCCAATACCAAATGGACCGCTGACGAGTGTTCGTTCAACTGCGAGTTGATTGGTGTAATTCACGATTTCTTCACGGAGGAAAGGCATTCGAAACTTACCAGCTTGCATGGACCAACCATCGCCTAAGTCATGGTTGATAAGACCATCAAGTAGAGTGAAGTCGCCTCCAGGAACCCGTATTTGTTGTATGAAGTATTTCCACGATTTATCCATTATGTGACCGCCGAATTTTAGTGCAGTTCGGCGATTTTCGAATCCCCAGTCGCTATCGTCGAGTGCTGTGGTGCCCGAAACTGGATTATCTCGTTTGTCATAGACACCCCGAACTTGTAACACCGCATGGATGTTCAACGCAAACGTTCCATCTGCAGATTTAATAAAAAACCCGTTGTTCCAACCAGCAGTTGCTCCGCTTCCTTGTAGGCTCGCGCGAGTGTCTGCATCTGCAAGAACATCTTGCACGAGTGATCGAACTTCATGAGCACGCGCTTCTGTAATCCAATCGGTATTGTTTTCAGCACGTTCTTGATCAAGTTCAAGACGCAACTTTTCAACAATTGCATTTGTTGCAGCGTTCGCTGATTCTAATTCAGCAATACGTGCATCTAGGCCTGTGTTCGATGGCGTTGCACCGAGCATAAGCAGTGAGATGAGTGGTGTCATTAACATTGTTTGCCTCCTTGTCATGGCATTTTTGATCGCACATGCGATCGTGTAGAACAAAACTTCCTTCGTGAACTTTTTCACATTTAATTGGCAATATACCCTTGACTCTTAGATTAATCAAGATATATTACTATGGATATCGGAAATAAGTGATTTTTTTCACAATTTTCCAACATTGTTGAAAGGAGTCAGAAATGCCCATTTGTGGTCTCATACTCACCCTCAACCCCTCTGAACGTCTTGCAAAGGGAGGCATTCTTGAACTTTCAGCAGATCAACGTTTTACACTCGGGGAACCCGTGAACCCATATCTCCTTCCCGCAGTACTCGAGGCAACATCTCCAAGAGAAGCGCATGAAGCAACCGAGTGGGCTCAATCCATAGAAGGCATCCGTGAGGTCAATGTGATCTCAGTGGATTTTCAAACAGACCCGCATCTGCGGGATCAAGGAGACACAAGCCATGATTGATAGAAGAACATTCGTAAAACACGCTGCGATGACCGCAGCAACAACCGCTGCATTGCAGAAAGCTGCGTTTGGCAAAAAAAGTTATTCACTCTCGCAAATTGACTCCAACGTCACATGGGACAAAGCCCCCTGCCGCTTTTGCGGCACTGGATGCCATGTTGAGGTTGGAGTAAAAGATGGAAAGGTTGTCGCAGTTCGAGGCGACCAACAAGCAGATGTAAATAAGGGTTTACTTTGCGTGAAGGGATACCACGTTGGTTCTATTTTGTACGGAGAAGATCGGCTTACGACCCCGCTCTTACGCAAAAATGGAAAACTCGTACCAATTAGTTGGGACGAAGCGATCGATGTGATTGCAGATCGTGTCGAATTAGATCCCGATGGATTTGCAATTTACGGTTCCGGTCAATGGACTATTCCTGAAGGTTATGTATCACAAAAGTTTATCAAAGCTGGGCTAGCAAATAATCACATTGACCCAAATGCACGATTATGTATGGCTTCTGCTGTAACAGGTTTTCTCGGAACTTACGGTGTTGATGAACCGGCAAGTTGCTATGACGATTTAGATGCATGTAATGTATTGATTACTTGGGGCAATAATCCTGCCGAAATGCACCCTGTTCTTTTCAGCCGAGTCATTGACAGGCGGAGCCGCGGTGAAAAAGTCGAGCTGATCGACATCGGAACTAGAAGAACACGAACGACTGACTTTGCAGATCAATATCTCAACTTCAAACCTCATTCTGATCTCGCCATTGCAAATGGCATTGCGCATCTATTGATTAAAAATGGTACGTGGGACAAGAATTTCGTTGAAGCGAATTGCGCATTCCGAGCCGACCCAGAAAGCGGACCATCACTATTTGGTGAAGCAATTACGTTTGAAGATTATAAAAACGGTCTTGAACCATACACACCTGAGTACGTCGAAGAAATCTCTGGCGTACTAGCAAAAGACATTGTGATGCTTGGTGAACTTTTTGGAAATCCCAATAAAAAAATCACAAGTATTTGGTGCATGGGCGTAAATCAGCACACACGTGGAACTGCGATGAACACCTTATTACACGCTGTGCACCTTCTTAGTGGGCACTTTGGCAAACCCGGTGATGGACCGCAAAGTTTGACCGGTCAACCCTCTGCATGCGGAACGGTTCGGGAAATAGGTACACTTGCACACGCACTACCCGGTGGACGAATCGTCAAACTAGAACCACACCGTACAGCATGTGAAGAGTTTTGGAATCTCCCAAAGGGCAGAATCAAAGGCAAGCCGGGATATCACACAGTGAAAATGTGGGAACAATTCTGCAAACCAACTGCTGAAGGCGGGGACATTTCAACAATTTGGGTGCAGGTGACAAACCCAGCACAATCACTTCCAAATGTAGACAAACTATTCAATGCTAAGAATGATCAAAAAGATAAATTCCTAATTGTTTCTGATGTATACCCCACGAAGACAACCGAAAATGCTGACCTTGTTCTTCCTTCATCCATGTGGGTTGAAAAGAACGGCGTTTTTGGCAACTCTGAAAGACGAACACAACAGTGGTTCAAACAAGTTGAACCGCCTACAGGTGCACGCGATGATGTTTGGCAAGTCATTGCTGTGAGCAAGGAATTGTTCGATCGAGGGTTTGCTGGCATGAAAGATAAAGATGGTAAGTTCCTCTTTACTGTTCTTGATGATTCTGGAAATGAATTCCCTGCATGGGACTGGGATCACTATTACGACATGAATGTAGATCGATATTTGTATGAAGAATACCGACCATTTACATTCATGAAGAAGAAGAACATTGCTCCTTACGATGAACTTGTCAAAACACGTGGCCTACGTTGGCCAGTTGTCCAACAACCAGACGGCAGTTGGCGTGAAACGAGATATCGTTTCAGTGGTTTCGACGATCCATTTGTAGAAGAAGGCCGTGAAATTGATTTTTACAACTCAAAAACTAAAAATCACCGTGCACAAATTTGGTCACGCCCTTACGAAGCCCCTCCAGAAGTGCCAACGGAAGATTTTCCTATGTGGTTGTGCACTGGCAGAGTTTTAGAACATTGGCACACAGGCACAATGACCAACCGAGTCAGTGAACTTCGACGTGCAATGCCAGATGCATATGTTGAAATGAATACTGCAGATGCAATTGAACTTGGCATTCGATCTGGAACCGATGTCACAGTTTCTACACTCCGAGGTGAACTCACGCTCCCAGCGTGGGTTGGCGGACGAGGCGAACCACCAAAAGGTTCTTTGTTCATTCCATTTTTCGACGAAACCAAACTCGTAAACAATTTGACGCTCGATGCATTTTGCCCGATTTCAAAACAACCGGACTACAAAAAATGCGCTGCTCGCGTCAAGAAAGCGTAAGGAGGTTGTTATGAATGTTTTACACAATAAATTGACATGGATCATAGCCTTAAGCTATCTTCTGCTCGCTGCAAGTTCTCCACAAATCAATCCATTCGTTCAAATTGATGCTTCCGAAGAAGTTTCTCAAAAACGTTGGCTCAATACACCTACTGAGGCGATTGATCTCAAAGTACGTGGGTACAGAATGCCAAGTGATTCTCGAGAAGGAACCCTTGCAAAAAGAATGGAACATCGAAGTTTTGATGGCGCCCCACCTGTCATGCCCCATGCAGTTTCTTATGGCAATAACAAGTCCTGCACTGATTGCCATGGACAAGGGTTCACGATGGGGAAAAAGATTGCAAGAGCAATTCCACATCCAGACTTAGCCAACTGTGTGCAATGTCACATTGAGGGTGAAAGCGAGTTCATTGGCGAAGTAGATGTCGTAGACAATCTCTTTGTAGGACTCAAACCTCCACTTGAAGGAGGTCGCTCCTTTCATGGTGCTCCACCTACAATGCCTCATCCTCTGTTTATGAGAACGAATTGCATTTCATGCCATGGATCTCAAGGGTATCCAAGTCTTATCACTAATCACCCCGAACGTCGAAATTGCACCCAATGCCATATGCCCACTTCTTTCCTCATGAAATAGTTCATCCCTGACTATTTCATGTGAAGCAAACGGCCCGCGGTTACATAAATTACCCGCGGGTTAGTTTATGTAGGCAATAGGTGGATCGCTGGGCCAGGTGCTGGGCAGACATATAAGCAAACGCCACAACCGGTGCACGCTTCTGCGTCAATAGTTGGTCGACCACCCTCCATCGTCATGCAGTTTTCAACTGGACATCGTTCGACGCAAACTGTACAAACGGTACCGCGGAATGCGAGGCACGCAATTGAATCTATTTTTGCGAGTCCCATCGCAACTGGCGCGTCCATGCGTAGCACACCAACTTCACACGCAGGAACACAAGGCATATCCTCGCACAAGATGCAAGGCTGACCTGCAGCATCAATGATTGGAGTACCCGCAATGTTACCATCACTCTCGGGTGCTCTAAAAAGTGCATGCGGTTCACACACTTCGATGCATGCATCGCACTTGGTGCACCCAGCCATGAATTCTGATTCTGAGACAGCGTGCGGAGGACGATGCAGATGAGAACTCCCTCTTCTTGCCCCACCAACTGCAGCAACAATTCTAAACTCTTCTTCTTTCTCTTCTTTGATCATTTCCGCGCCACGTGTTTTGATTTTTTTAAACCAATCACCGCGCAACATTCCCCGCCTAGAGATACGTTCATCCTTACTCATATAGGGTATCGTACAGTGAACTATGGCGACCATTGACTGGATAATTGTTGGACTCTACGTCCTTTCTGCAATCGGGATCGGCGCATGGTTCACACGAAAAGCAAGTCAAGGCACTGGCGATTTCTTTGTCGCTGGCCGTTCGCTTGGGTGGTTTGTTGCTGGCACGTCCATTGTTGCTACTACATTTGCAGCAGACACCCCAGTTTTTGTTTCAGCAATGAGCAGAACAGACGGCATTGCATCCAACTGGTTTTGGTGGAGCGTGCTCATCGGACAAGTTGCAACAGCAACTATTTTTGCACGCCTTTGGCGAAGAAGCGAAGTCATCACAGATGTCGAGTTTGTACAACTTCGCTATGGGGCCGGTCCAATTACAAAACTACTTCGTATTTTTAAGTCGTTCTTTCAAGGCATTTTTGTCAATTGCGTCGTGATGGCGGCAGTGACAATTGCAATGGTAAAGATCACAACTGTGCTCCTTGGCATCCAACCAGAACATACATGGATTGTTTTGCTTGTCCTTGGATTAGTTGGACTATTGTATTCTGCAATGAGTGGTTTGTATGGCGTTGTCTATACCGACATTGTGCAATTTTCACTGGCAATGATTGGTTCCATCGGTCTTGCTGTCATTGCATATTACGATGCATCCACTGGCGAAGGCTTAATGGCAAAACTTTCCGCTTCAACCGAATTCAAACCAGAGTTGTTGCAATTCTTCCCGCGATACGATGAGATCAGTTGGCCACTCTTTACATTTATTGTCTATGTCATGGTGCTCTGGTGGGCATCCGCCCCTGGAAAGGGATATTCGGTCCAGAGACTACTCGCAACAAAAAGCGAACGAGATGCAAAACTTGCATTTCTCTGGTACGCGTTTTTACATTACGTGCTTCGCCCCTGGCCTTGGATTGTCGTTGGCTTAATGTCAATGATTTATTTCCCAACACTCGAGGATCCGGAACACGCTTTTCCGTTGATGATCGATCACTTTTTGCCTGCAGGATTGAAAGGCATTATGGTTGCTGCGATGCTCGCTGCATTTATGTCCACAATCGACACGCATTTAAACTGGGGTGCTTCATACCTTGTCAACGATGTGTACGAACCGTACATCAAGCCACAAGCTCCACCCAACCATTACGTTTGGATTGCGAGGTTTGTCATGATCTTTATTATGGCTGCAGCGATCATCGCAACAACGTTGATCCCAGATATTCTCAGTGCATTCAAATTCATCGGCGTATTCTTTGCGGGCATTGGTACAGTCATGATCGCTCGTTGGTTCTGGTGGCGAGTGAATGCAAAAACTGAATTGGTTTCACTCTTAGCTACAATTGTGCTTGGCACGGTAGTGCTCATTTTTCTACAAGACCCCGAAAAAGACCTCTTTGGACTGCGAGTGCTCGTCATGACCTTAGGCGTCCCTTGTTTTTGGATACCAATTGCGCTGATCACTTCAAAACAACCAAGCGACGCTGCAGTCGCGTTTCACAACAAAATGCAAATTGGTGGGGGTGGATGGAATGCAATTTCAAAAGTTCCCGCTGAATTAACGGCAGGCATCTATGAGTGGATCATTGTTATGGCACTCTTGCTTTGTATTTTACTTGGCACTGGAAAACTGCTGTTCCACGAATGGCTTGTTGGCGCAACGCTTATTGTTTGTGCTGCAATTTTGTTCATTCCGTTTTCACTTATTCTAAAACAAGCGAGGAAACATCACGCATGATTCGCTGGATTGGACTTGTCGCTGGACCAATTGTTGCATCAGCTGTCTATTTTCTTGCTCCAACCGAATTTGGTGAGGGCATTGTATTTTCCACTGCGGGGAGAATGACCATCGCCTCACTTTGCTGGATGGGAATTTGGTGGATGAGCGAAGCAATTCCACTTCCAGCGACTGCACTCCTCCCACTCGTTATATTTCCATTCCTTGGCATCGCTTCAATGAAACATGCCGCAGCACCCTTTTCATCTCCATTGATCTATTTATTCCTCGGCGGGTTCCTCATGGCAGCGACGATGCAACGATGGGGCTTAGATAAACGAATCGCGCTGATGGTCTTACGGGCGGTGGGTTCTTCTCCTAGAAAAATTGTATTTGCATTTATGCTCGTGGCCGCAGTGTTCAGCGCTTTCGTTTCTAACACAGCAACCACTGCAATGATGTTACCACTTGCACTTGGCGTTCTTGCAATAACAAAGACATCAGGTAACTTGCTTCCACCTCCGGCTTTACTACTTGGCATTGCATACGGCGCATCGATTGGTGGACTCGCAACAATCATTGGTTCACCGCCAAACGGTTTTGTCGTGCAATTTTTAGCAAGCGAATACGATATCAACGTCAGTTTCCTTGACTGGATGAAACTTGGCGTTCCGGTAGCATGTGTCATGTTGCCGTTAACGTGGTGGTTACTCGTAAAATATTTACACCCCTCGGGAAAGAAGAACGTCAAGGGGCTCGACAAACTCGTCACTGAACAACTAAAAGAAATGGGTTCGCCTTGTGCTGGCGAAGTTACAACATTTGTTGTTTTTTGTTGCGCTGTTCTTGCTTGGGTGACTAGACCTCTGATAGTTCAAGCTCTCCCAGGTGTAACTGATGCAGGGATTGCAATGACCGCTGGCATCGCGTTGTTTGTTATTCCAGTAAACCGTAATGGGAAATTTGCACTTGACTGGGAACACGCAGTAAAAATCCCATGGCATGTTCTTATCTTGTTTGGTGGCGGGTTAAGTTTGGCTTCTGCAATAAAATCAAACGGCGTATCTGTTTTCTTTGCATCCTATGCTTCGTCGCTCCATGTGTTACACCCAGCAATTATTTTGATTGTCATTCTCGCAGCGGTTGTATTTCTCACCGAACTTACCAGTAACAC
>CAYYRP010000027.1:0-30923 GCA_964474235.1 uncultured Isosphaeraceae bacterium | reverse complement strand
TGGAGCTGCACTTTGTTGTGGTGCGGATAACTCTGTGATTCAGAAAACAATTATTTCTCGTAGTTAGTAGACACTTCTTCAACAACACCTCTCTTTTGAGGAGTGTATTGCTTAGATTATCAGTTTAGGTGACTTACGGGCAAGCGCCCCATGCGGCAATCAAAACAAGCAAGTCCTCAATATCGATAACGCCGTCACCGTTAAGATCAGATTCGCATTGCGAAGTGCAGGAGTCGCAAGTGTTTTCTGAAT
This sequence comes from uncultured Isosphaeraceae bacterium, assembly GCA_964474235.1. GTDB lineage: Bacteria > Planctomycetota > Phycisphaerae > Phycisphaerales > SM1A02. Next base: position 30,671 of record CAYYRP010000027.1, on the reverse strand, counting down.
CAAGCCAAACTCCACCAAGTTCAGTGCACTCAGATTCGATTGTATTCACACAACCCGAAACGACACAGCACGGGTTTTTCATTTCTTGCTCTGGGCAGTTGTTGCAATTTTCAGTTTTTAGTAACCACAATCCGTCTATAGAAACACAATCTAGTTCAGTTGTCTCAATACAGCCACTGTTAACACAACATACGTTAGTTTCAGGTGGGATGAAACACGGGAAATTTTGGCAGTTTGAGTTGTCGCCTTGATATGCACCATCCATTAGTAAGCATTCTTCTAAGGTTGTGATGAAACAGGATTCACTGACACAACAAGACCCTATTTGTAGTACTACCCTATTTGTAGTACTACATAGATATAGGCTGAGCCAGAATTCGTTCCATTGTCTTCGTTATATGGTGATCCAACGACAGCAATCCCTCCGGAAACAGAGACTGATTCTCCAAAACTATCATATGATCCACCTTCGCTTGCGATCAGTTTTGATTCTTCAACCCACGAAGTGCCAATGAATTCGTATAGATATGCAGAGCCAGTTCCTGTACCGTTGTACGAGTCCTGCCCGGGAGCTCCAACTAGAACTTTATTGTTTGAAATCGAAACTGAGCGTCCAAACTGTGCCCAAGGCATCCCATCACCGGCAATAAGTTTAGCATTTTCTGTCCATTCCTCTCCATTGAAAGAAAAAAGATACGCTGAGCCGGATTGCTCTCCTAGGGGGTCATTTTTTTGCGCTCCTACAACCACAGTGTCATTCTCGATGGAGATTGAAGAACCGAAATAGTCATCTTTTACTGCGTCAGACGAGTTAAGTTTCGTCTCCTCAACCCAAGAGATACCATCATGTCGAAAAATATAAATCGCACCAGTGTTAGCTGCACCTCCATCGACTCCTGATGCCCCGATAGCAATCAAGTTATTGGAAATGGATACAGAAATGCCAAAAAAATCTGCAGCAGCACCATCACTCGCTGTTAACTTCGCTTCTTCGTTCCAGGTATCACCATTGAAGCGAAAAACGTACACTGCTCCAGAATTTGATCCAAGTTGGTCATGGTCTGGTGATGCAACAACAGCAACTCCATCAGCTAGCGCTACTGACATTCCGAATTTGTCTCCTGCTGCACCATTTTCAGGTAGCAATTTAGTTTCAAGCCAAGAATCTCCCTCAAAGTGGAAGATGTAAGCAGCCCCAGAATCTTCGCCAAACACATCACTACCATAAGCTCCAACTAAGATGGTGTCAGCAGAAGTCGAAATTTTATATCCAAATCCATCGCCATAATACCCGTCACTTGCGACTAATTTATAATCCTCGCTCCATCCTAAACCATCGAATCGATTGACATATGCAGAGCCTGTTAATCCATTATCTCCTGGGCTACCAACAACGGATATGTTACGATCGATGCAAACTACAATCCCATAGTAATCGTGTGCATCGCCATCACTGGCTAGAATTTTATAATCTTCATCAATGACATCGCTATAACCAAACGTGCATAAGGCAAGAGTGCAACAAAAAAATATGTATAGTTTTTCGAACATACATTTATTCATAAAATAGAGGATCTCAACTTCTTCTACGACGCGTTGCAACGCAGGCAAGTCCAAGCAGTGCGAGTGCACCGGGAGCTGGTACAGCTGAGCCAGTGAATTGCCAATCTAAGGCAGTGGTCGTGTTTATGTAATACCGCATTTCCATACCGTCTGCGTACAAATCATATGTGTCACCATCTTGGAGATAGAGAATTTCGTTTGTTACTCTGTCCTGTATTTGAAAATTAAAATATCCTTCGTATTCTGTCCGGTTTAAAGTAAAAGTAGAATCTTCGTCTACTCCAAACGAAATGTATGCACCTACATATCCGTTACCGCCTAGGCTTAAGGCACTCATTCCATTTTGGTCACCAGTTACAAACGACCCATCAGCCCATGTGTATGCAAAGGAATCTAATGCATCTGTGCTTTCTTCTCCAATAAATGGCCATGGGCTATCGTTATGGTTTACTTGTGAATAGTATGCGTAGTACATATCAGCTTCTGCACTACTGCAAACAAGCAACGGTGCAGGTACTAGAACTAGTGCTCCAATCAAAAATTTGTTCTTCATCTTATTCTTTTCCTTCTTCTCCTGAGCATCTCTACTTCTTCCTGAATCGAATACATCAGGTTGGTGCGGGCTTTGCTCAACTTCCCACTGATGTGAATTATAGACTACTTAAGTATCTAAATTGATGTCTATATGCGATTTTGTATTTTGCTTCAATATTTCTCAAAACACGCTTTTTACTCAGATAACAACTGTTTTTGGATCTAGTTCGTAGATATCGTGAGACTCCTGTGTGAATCACCATTGCCTACTGGGTTGTTTGTGTCCTATATTTTCTATAATCAGAACATGAATAATGATGTGCATCGTGATCGAGATTGGGGACAAGAAGCTCCGCAAAGGGAGCACAATGCGGGTAGTTGGGATAAGGAAAATCAGCCAATTTTAGACCTTAGTATTGAAAGCCATTGGAAAGCCATCCAGTCTCCTAAGCGCCTAAAAATTCTCGCTGCAGTTGGTGAATTAGGAACCTGTACCTCTGCAGAACTTGCTGAATATCTAGAATCAAAAACTAGATCGGTGAATTACCACTTGCGGTGTTTAGAAGAAGTTGGGCTGCTTTTTGAGAGTGCACAAAAACAAAAGACAGGCAAGCGAATGGCTGCTGTTTATTCGAGTCGACTGCAAGACAATACGGTTTGCTTGCAGGTAGATCCTACATCAGAACTAGAAATGTTCCGGCTTCAGAAAATCAGATCGCTTTGGGCAAACGCGACAGTTGAAACGTTTAAGTTGAACTTTGATAAAGGTGTGAAGTCGACTTCCGGCGAACGATTTATCAGATACAACGAGTGGTTGCGAGTTACGCCAGAGCAAAAAGACAAAATCGAATCACTGTATGAACAACTCATTGAAGTTATTGGCGAGGTCCACGCAAGTCCGACATTGCCAGAAGAAGGTAATTACGATATGCAATATGCATTTTGGATGATTTCAGATTATATTCATTTTGGACCGATCCCAACGTTAAGATTTATACGTAAACGATAAGGATGAGCTCCATATGTTTATTGATTGGAGTTTAACTTTGCAGAAAGTTGCAATTAACAAGGCTTTGTTTTGGAGAGGTTTAAAAATCCTTTTCTATACATTTCTTATATCTTGAATTGTGCGGTACATGAATCAAAGGATAAGAAAAGAGTTATTAAAGCGTTTTTAACTCGCCTAGATACATGTCAAATTGTTTGTGACGTCCTACTGATGACGCATAAATCGGTTTTCGCACTTGGTCAGCACTTGGAGTGATGGCGATTCTCCCAACGTTGTAAAACTCTAGGCAAGCAGGATTAAACGCTACCCCAATGTGTTCTAAAGTCCCTTTCACCGTGCCCTCTAAATCATGAACGATTGATTCATAAGGGACTTCGTAGATGCTCTCAGAGTATTGTTCATTCCAGTGTGCCATAATGCGCTGGTACTGTCCGTACACCCCTGCAAGATCTTTAAGGTTACTAGTATATGAATGGTTTGCAGAAAAAGAATTGGAAAAACAGGAAACGCAAGTGTCAAGAGGATTGCGAGTGGTATGAATTATTTTAGCGTTTGGAAATAGGCTGCGAATGAGACCAATGTGCAAGTAATTCAATGGCATCTTATCTGAACAGTATGTATTTTTACTGTTTAATCTATCAAGGTATTGTTGTGGCCAATCTGTCTTTGGATTTATGCAACAATCGGGATATGGTTGTGCATTGACAAATCGCAACATTTGATCTACTTCGCCAGCAGCATCGATCTCGGGATGCGCCCCAAGAATTTGTTCAAGGAGCGTGGTGCCACTTCGGAACATTCCAACAATGAAAATTGGCTGCGTAGAATCGGAAAGTCCATCAGTTATCAAAGGTGTTTCAAGAATTGAATCTACAAGTTTGGTATGCGAGTTTAGATCAAATTTGCCACCATGAAGTTTGTTTCCTTCTTCCCAGCATTTCCACGCTTCGTCGTATTGTTCTAATTCTTCAAGCACTCTTCCCTTGTGCATAAACAAGTTTGATTGATGATAGGGTGAAAGCGAAGGAGACAAAACCGAGTCAATTGCTGAAATTGCTCTGTCGTGTTTCTTTAGTTTTCTTGCAATCCGAACTTTCGCTAATGCGACAAGCACAGAGTTAGATTTTGGCGCTTGCAGGAGAAGCTGTTCTGCTTCCTCTGTGTCGCCAAGAGATTCAAGAACTTCCGCCATCCCCGCAATGGCTTCACCAAGAGAAGGATCAAGATCGAGAGCGCGTTGATACGATGCAAGAGATTCTTGCAAATTGCCATTGAGTCTGTGGGAAGTTGCAAGTGTTGCGTGGGGCTGGGCCTCTTGTGGTTTTAGGGAAATGAGTTTTGTAGCAAACTGCAGAGGAACAGGAAGTGTGCCCGAACTGTTGACAGCCATCGAAAGAAGGTGCCATGCTTCAGCATTTTCAGGGTCAGAATCTATCGCTTGTTCGATCGCTTTCGCTGCATTTGATGCTAAGCCACGCGCAAGACACATTTTCGCGAAGAAAATTGCAATCGTAATATCATTTGGTTTCAGGCTTTGCGCTTTCGTAGCAATTTCCATCGCCTTCTCACCCTTGCCCGCTTGTTCTAGGGTCAGCGCAAGTTCTGCAAGTATGACTGGATCGTCAGCCGAAATTTGTTTTGCCGTCATAAACCAATGCACTGCTGCCTTGAGGTTTCTGCGATCCCGTTCAAGCATTCCAAGGACTCGTAAAAGAGTGAGATCGTTTGGATTTGCTTTCAAAAGTTGCCGGTAGATTTTTTCTGCTTGCGGATATTTACCTGCTGCATGAAATTTGCCAGCCTTTGCGATGAGTTGTTGTCCTGTTGGTTGTGCCATACGTGAGCAGGATACAAGTAGAATGCCCACTTATGGCTAATTTACTTTCAGCCCGTGCTATTTCGAAATCTTATTCAACAAGGCACCTCTTTCATGGTGTGACGTTGCATCTCGAAGAATCTGAACGTCTTGGCATTATTGGGCCAAATGGTGCGGGAAAATCAACGCTTTTGAAAATTTTGGCGGGTTTAGAAACAGCCGATGTTGGAGAAATTACGAAGAAACGTGCGTTGCGACTTTGGTATGTTCCACAAGAATCGAGATTTCCACCGGAAAAGACACCTTTGCAAGCGGTCGTCGAATCTATTGGAGGCGATGAAATAGAGGCGGAGGTTGGTGCTTCAATCGCGCTCTCGAAACTTGGATTTGAGAAATTTGACCAACCCTTCGGCGAACTTTCTGGTGGTTGGCAGAAACGTGTTGCTATGGCGTGTGGACTCGTGCATGATCCAGAGGTGATGCTTTTAGATGAGCCAACGAACCATTTAGATTTAGAAGCAGTTGAATGGCTAGAAAATTTCGTGTTGAGCGCAAACATGTCAATGTTGTTTGTGACACATGATCGTAGATTTTTGGAAAATTGTGCGTCTCGGATTTTAGAGCTCGCGCCAACGTATCCAGATGGCGTTTTTGAAGTCAATGGAAACTACACAGAGTTTGTCCGACGAAAAGAAGCTTTTTTGGTTTCTCAAGAAGCAGAAGAATCTGCACTAGCAAATAAAGTCCGGCGTGATACAGCTTGGCTTAGACAAGGTATTCAAGGTAGACAGACACGGAATAAAACGCAAGTTCGTGACGCGGCTTCAAGAAGAGCAGAGCTTAAATCTGTAAATTCAAGAAATCTTTCCCCAACGAAACGCGCGGGAATTAACTTTGATGCTGTTGGGCGTAAAACAAATAAATTGTTAGTAATGCACAGTGTTGCAAAGTCAATGGGCGATAAGTATTTGTTTGGAGATTTAGATTTTGAGTTAACGCCAGGAAGAAGGATTGGATTGGTTGGCCCTAATGGTTCAGGCAAAACAACGTTGCTACGTCTCATTAATGGTGAATTAGAAGTTGACGCAGGGACGATCAAGAGAGCTGAAAACTTACGTGTTGTCACGGCAAGTCAGCATCGATTGATTTTAGATCCAAATGTGACACTCCAGGACACCCTCTGCCCAATTGGCGAGATGGTCAATTACATGGGAAATGACATTCATGTTTCTGGTTGGGCAGATCGTTTTTTGTTCACGCGCGAGCAACTTGGCACACTCGTTGGCTCTCTTTCAGGGGGAGAACAAGCGCGCATACAAATTGCTTCTTTGATGTTGCAGCCAGCAGACATTTTGTTGCTTGATGAACCGACTAACGACTTGGATATTCCAACGCTTGAAGTTTTAGAAGGAGCACTGCTTGATTTTCTCGGTGCGATTTTATTAATTACCCATGATCGTTTTATGCTTGATCGGATTGCAACGGAGTATCTTGCTCTTGATGGGCGTGGGAAAATTAAAGAGTTCGCTGGATACGAAATGTGGCAGGAGTGGTATGCAAAGAAGCCATCGCCAAAGAACAAAAATAAACCTGAGGTAGTTAAAGTTCGCGAAAAAAGTGCGCCTGCCAAGTTGAGTTATAACTTGCAACGAGAGTTTGACGGGATGGAGCAGGCAATTGCAGATGCTGAAAGTGAAGTAGAGAGAACTGAGGCGATCGCCAACGATGAAACAGTTATGGCCGATCATCAGAAACATGCAAAAGCATGTGCTGATGTTGCGATGGCACATCAGAAAGTTCAAGAGTTGTATTCACGCTGGGCTGAATTAGAAGGAATGCAGTAATTTTGCTTTGTTTTTTGTATTTCCCCGTATAACCGCTATCTCTATACTATCAAGGTATGCCTTTTACGAAGTCAACATTCATAGTTAGCACTTCTGTGTTATTGATTACAGGAAGTAGTCTTTTGCGAGCTGAGAACGTGTTGTATGAATTACAGAATGTATGGCTATTGCCTGATGTCACGCATCCATGGAATGATTCTCAGCCAATGAGTGGAGTTTTTGTTTGGACTTTTGATGTGGGCGATTTTGAAAACGGTTCTGGCGAATTTACTTCTCTCGATATTCCGTGGTGGTCTGAAGAGTCAGATCCTGAACTCCAAGCAACTATTGAAACTGAGTCGCTCGAAATCACAATGGTTGGGAACTTTCACGATTACGGGGTAGACATTACGTTGCAATTTGAAACGCCATTGGACACAGATCATGGATCTTCCATAAATCTTGAGACGAGTTCTTTTGAGATTCAACGTGGTGTAAGTTATCAAGGGCATATAGAGAGTGGCTCACTTGTAATTGTAAATACACAACTTTGCCCAGCGGATGTAGATGGTTCGGGAGAAGTCGATGTCGCAGATTTGCTCTTTCTTATTGAGCAGTGGGGAGAGGATGCGGGTGATATTACGGGAGATGCGATCACGGACGTTGCTGATTTGCTTGCGCTTATCGCAGCATGGGGAAGTTGCTAGGAAATTTACTATCGGGGGGGGGGTATTCCTTTGTCAGAGTTTTGTTGCCGAGCTGTTTCCACGCTGTAATGCCACCTTCGAGGTGTTTGACGGAATGGTCTCCTTCAAAATATTTTTTCGCAGCAATGTTCGAACGGTACCCAGATTTACAATGGAATACAACTTCTTTTTCATCTGCGAAAGTTCTGATACTCGTTGCATCGAATGTAGAGAGAGGAAAATTATACGCGTGTGGGATTCGCTCGTTTTCAAATTCGTCAACTTCTCGTACATCAATGAGTACGATTGTTCCCTGGTCTAGCAGTTGTTGTAGTTCTTCTGATGAGATTCGAATGACATGAGGAATGTTGGTTACTTTTTCTTGTTTGCCTGTTGGAAAATTGAGAAGTTCCTTTGGCGCTTTTTCCATGGTCAATCTAGAGAAGGTTCCCTCTTCAATAAGTAGACCTTGCCCTTTGCCAGGGGTGTCCCAGTGAACGTCTATGCCAATCAAATGTTTGTTTCCATCGAGGAATGCGACATCTCCTGTTACTGTGTGCCCGACAATAATAGCTTGTGCGTTGTGTCGAGTTAGAATTGATCGCAATGCTGCATCAGCAGGCCTCGGCCCATACTTTTCAGCGTGTTTGTCGAAGTAGCCACGGTACCAGAGTGGGCCTTTGCTATGCCACGCTAAGGAAGTTTCTAATGCATCGTGGTCTGGCCACGCGGGTGGCCCCAGACTTTGGCGTATGTTTGCGTTTAACTCGGTGAGTGAAAGTTGTAGTGTGTCGAGTTCTGGGCTGTATCCAGCATGCACAAACATATAAGGACCAATTTGCACCGCGCTGTTTTGATTGCGTAGCCATTTGCCAAGTACCGAATTATTGGAAAATAATTGGTGGTACGGGATGCCAGTCAATTCAGCCACAGTTTTGTATTTATCGTGGGTATACCGAATGTCACCAGCCATAATCATGACGTCGTGATTGCCAAGAACGAAATGCACTTGTCCACCAGCTCCATGCGCTTGTTGTTGCAGTTTGCGTATGAACCAGAGCAATTCAGTTACCTGTTCTCCGCGATCGACAGAGTCGCCATTGAAAAGTAAGTGGTTGTTGTTCCATTTCCAGTTATCCGTTTCGTCGATGACATTGTGGAGATGTAAAAACTGGAGCAAGTGGTCGAGGTTGCCTTCAAGATCGCTCACAGCGAGTAATTTTGGTGGCATTTCAACAGTGTCTCTGGGTATGAAATCAAAGGTAGGATCAATAGAAATGATTGGGACGCATGGAATTGAAGTGGGAATTTCTGCTACGCCTTCAGTTGTTGGGAAAACGCACGGCGAAACCTCGTCGTTCTTTACAGTGATGCTTTTCAGCGACCCATCTTCTTCATAATAGATGTACGGGCCATCAGTGACACTAAGGGTTGCGCTTTCTTGGGTAACATTTGAGAAAGCAATTTGGAAAATAAGGAGTAGTTCAAGCATATACGGAGGATAGCACTATTCGTTTCTTGCATCCGCGTCGCAGAACCCAATCCTGTCCCCGCTATTAAAAAGAGGCACCGCAAGGGTGCCACTTTTTAATAGCGGGGACAGGATTCGAACCTGCGACCTTCAGGTTATGAGCCTGACGAGCTACCAGACTGCTCTACCCCGCAATAGGGGTTCGGAATTATACTCGGTTTGTTCAATCAACGTCGTATTTGCCGATAAAGAAATACGTGAAACGATCATTTCATTTTGATTCTGGATGGCTCTTTCTCTTGGCAGGCTCTGCATTGCTTTGGGCTGCAATTGTTCTTCCCGCAAAACAAGAACTTATCAGTTTGCAGGAACGCTTGCAATTCATCCAAAATGAGTATGCGCATAGTACGAATCGAATTGACCAATACCAGTCATTTTTGAATGCACTCACCAATCGCGATCCAGAACTCATGGAGCGAATTGTTCGAATGCAAACAAGCGGGGCTATCAACGGAGATTATGTCGTGTTTGATCCAAACGCTGCGAAAACCCCCTTGGATTGGTTGAAAAGAAGAACAGTGCAACAGCCAGTTGCGGTTCATTCACAGAAACCGCCTTCCGTACTTGAACAAGCCACTGCCGAGGACCGCCGGCTTTGGGTCGCTGGTTTTGGTGGACTCATCGTCTTTGTTGGTTTGGTGCAAGGTCCTCGCCGAGATAACTGCATGTAAGCCTTTTGGCGGCGTTCAGAAAAAAGGCGTGTTTTTGAGAATTTGCTCAAATTGCGTATATGGTTCCCAGCATGACATGGGAATTACAAGAATTATCAAACGAAACACTAGCACTCCTTGCAGTTGACGGGCTTGGTGGTCTCACCCTTGGAACACTTGTTGAGGAAGCAGGCTCTCTTTTTGAAGTCGGCAAGGCCTTGCTAGGTTGCGACCTTGATGTTGTCTTGCCAAGTGGTGCAGGTTGTTTGCTGCGTAAACGAATGGCAATGATCAACCCCAGTGCGCTCCGCATGGCTGCGCAAGCAGCGAACGCGAAACTACTCACTGCTGTTGATTGTGACTTCCCTCCACTATTGCTTCCACTTCCTGCATCTCCTGCTATCTTGTGGTGTCGAGGGGATGTTACGCAACTCGCAAGTACAGGTGTTGGTATTGTTGGATCTAGGCGATGTAGTGAATATGGAATGAGGCAAGCAGCGCTGTTCACGAAAGAAATTGCACGAGCAGGTTTAACTACTTTTTCTGGTGGTGCACGCGGGATTGATGGAGTTGCGCATCGAGCAGCGCTCCAAGAAGGAGGGAACAATGTGGTCGTCCTTGGCTCAGGATTACGAATGCCCTATCCGCCGGAACATGCTCGCTTATTTGATCAAGTAGTTGAGGAAGGTGGGGTTGTGATCAGCGAGTTTCCTTGCGATTGTGCGCCAAAGCCAACAAACTTTCCAAGACGAAATAGAATCGTCGCAGGACTTTCTTCTGCTGTTCTTGTTGTCGAAGCAGCAAATAGAAGCGGCGCTTTGATTACCGCGAGAATTGCAGTTGAAGAACATGGCAGGGAGGCATTCGTAGTTCCAGGGCGGATCGGCGATAGTGCATCCGCAGGTTGTCTACGAGTATTAAAAGAAGGCTGGGTGCAACTAGCACTTGACCCAAGCGCAGTCATAGTCGAAGCGAATGCTGCTTACAAAAGACTTGTTAGGAGTAACTGCGGAGTACACCAGTGATCACGCCTTGGACATGGCAATCGTCAACAATGATTGGAGGGAAATCTGAATTTGCTGGTTGTAATCTGATTTGTCCGTCGTTTTCTTTGTAAAAAGTTTTTAATGTTGTTTCGCCATCTGGTAAAAGTGCGACAACGCGATCTCCGTTTCGTGCAGTACTCTGCTGTTGCACAAGTACGTAGTCACCATCTAATATGCCTTCGTCTTTCATTGACTCGCCTGTCACTCGAAGTGCAAATGTCTGATTCTTTTGGCCAATTCTTGGACCAAACATTTCCTCAAGGTCTAGTGCGTCGTTATCTTGACAATGTTCAATTGGCATCCCAGCTGCAATGCGTCCCACCAATGGAAAACGCACTGCACCTGAGTTTGGAAAATCTACTCCATCAGCAATTGATAAAGAGCGAGCTTTGTTCGGCTCTCGATGGAGCGCGCCCTTGCGAATGAGTGCCTCTATTCGTTCGAAGACGGTGACTTTGCTCACGCCGAGTTCCAATGATAATTCCTTCATTGTGGGGGAATACCCGTGTTCGTCTCGGTTGCGTTTGATCAATTCGAGAACTTCGAGTTGTTTGGGCGTCAAGTTCATGTGATTGCTCCTGCTTGATTTGGTTTCTTGAAAAGAGTGATAACTGCGTTGCGTATCTTGCCCCTAATTTGGACATATTTTTGAGATACATTGAGATCATTTGAATAGGGGATTCATGGCGTGGGATCTTCGACTTCACTTTTTGGGAAAAGTCCCAAGTATTTGATGCCGCTGCTGCTGGGGTAAATTGAACGCGATCAATACCTAACAAACGATCTAGGAAGGTTTTAGGCTTTGCATGATAATTAGTGGGTACACGCTCACGTGGAGTTCCACCAACCACTGCGATGAGACGGGCTTGCTTCTTGTTGTTTTTCCGTGATATATTGCCATAAAAGGCAGTTCCATACGTCGAGTCGGGGCCTAATTGAATCAGTGGGGTATCTTGTTCGTGCATGATCTGAGGTTCCTTTGCTTCTTTGTCTACATACGTATCGGCAAAAGTGTACGGGTAATGTTAGGCTAATATAATCATAATGTCAAGTTTATTTAAGGAAAATGCTAAGGTACTGACACTATGGTGTCTGTCGAAAGAATTGAAAATGTAAAATGGATGCTAGATCCAGACATTACATACCTCAACCACGGAAGTTTTGGGGCTCGTCCAATTGAGGTTTTTGAAGCGCAGATTGCCCTAAAGTGTGAATTCGAACGTTCTCCGATTCAATTTCTAGATCGTGAGGGCAAGGAGCGGGTTTCAGTAGCAAGAAGGACAATAGCCGATTTTTTAGGGTGTTCTGATGAACAATTAGGATTTGTCGAAAATGCGACCACTGGAATCGGCTGCGTTCTTCAATCACTTACTCTTTCTAAAAGGTCTGAAATCGTCTCAACGAGTCACGTGTATAACGGTGTTCGGCAATTGCTTCGATCCTGCGCCGATAGAAACCAGTGCACCTATCGCGAGATCGATATACGTACACCAGTAGAAACAAAGGCTGAGATTGTTTCCCAAGTTCTAGCGGGATTTACAAATCAAACTACATTGCTTGTCATTGATCATGTTGCATCTGTAACTGGGATTGTATTTCCTGTTGCAGAGATTATTTCCGCATGTAGAGCGTTAGGCGTTGCAGTTCTTGTTGATGGCGCGCATGCCCCCGGAATGCTTGATGTATCTATTGATGCGCTTTCCCCAGATTGGTATGTGGGGAATTTACATAAATGGGTGTGTGCTCCGCCCGGAGCAGGCTTTCTTTGGGTAAACAAGGAATATCTCAATACAACACATCCAATGACAGTGAGTCATTTTTACGGGCAGGGTTTCACGAATGAATTTGACTGGCAGGGAACTCGCGACATTACGTCGATTCTCGGAGCAGCGGTTGCAGTTGAATGGGGATCTACACTAGGCTGGGAGAGAATACGATTGCACAATCACAAAATGGCAGTTTGGATGCAGCAACGGTTGGTTGATGCTTGGGATGTCGTGCCGATGAGTCCTTTGGATGGTTCGATGATCGGATCAATGGCAACAGTTCAATTGCCTACACATTGCCCAGTTACTGAACAGGAACTGAGAGAGTTTCGAGCGAAGATGTATCATCAAAATAAACTAGAAGCCCCACTTTTGCCTTGGCAAGGGGCGGCAGCGGTTCGAGTAAGTGGACAGTTATATACGGATTTTTCTGATGTTGATACACTTATATCTGCCATAGGGGTCTAAAAACACTGTTTTATTCGATACGCTAAAAAATGTATAAAAAAGTACGATAAAAAACGAACATTTTTACTTGACATGTTGATGAATGTAAGGCAATGTACATATGTTCCGTCCGTCGGTTTTTACCACGCAGGTGTTTCAGCATCAGTATTGGACAGTTCACTCACGGTATTTGCAATTCTTATATATCGTGAGTGTCGAATTCGAAGGCGTGTCAAGGGACGGTCATGTTCTGTCGAATTCGACACTGTAAGGAGCGGAGAGGTGTTATCTCCGTGAAAATGTTAAGGGAAGTAACTGACCTGAGAAAGAGGTTGTGTAACGGATTCATGCTTCCACATCCCGTTACTTTAGTTACTTCAATTTTCCAAAAAGTATTGAGCTCCTGGCCGGCAGGAGCTCTTTCTTTTTGTTCGGGCTCAACTTTTGTCGAGTGAACTTACCGGTGGTGGGTTTATTTCGCAAGAGAAGCAGCACCGAGCAAACCAGCGTCGGGTCCGAGAACTGTTGGCCAAAGTGCACATTGTTTGCAATGATCTGGAAAAACGTCTTCTGAAAATTGGTCACGAATGGTCTCTATGTAGTGATCGCCGAGCGCTTCAAACAAGCCACCACCAAGGACAACGCAATCCAGCGATAGCAGCGTGACGACATTTGCAATGCCAGTTCCGATCCTTCTTGCACTTTCGTCTACTGCTGCAGTGAGGTCGTCTTTCACTCCGTATCCAGAAGTTATTTGTTCTGTCGTGAGTTTGGGAAGCGAAAGGACTTTCTGTAGTCCACTGCGACTAGCGATTGACTCAAGATGTCGAAATGGGGTCTCTTCCATTTCAGGGGAACTGATTCCCATGCCAAATTCGCCAGCTGTGCCCAGTGGTCCTCGCCAAATTTTGCCATCAAGAACAAGTCCGCCGCCAATTCCAGTGCCAACCCATACTGCAAACATGGAATCAACTTCTTTTCCTGCACCGAAACAAAATTCGCCCCAAGCAGCTGCGGTGACATCATTCTCAATGACGACTTTACGCCCAAGATTTTCCTCAATTTGTGACCCAAGTGGAACATTGTCCCAGTCGAGGTTTTGCGCTCGAAGTACAACGCCAGATTTACAATCTACGCCACCTGCAACAGCAATGCCAACTCCATCGATGTTTGCACCGCCAACCTTCCGGATGAGGTTACAGGTTTGTTGTACCACAGCATCAAAGTCACATCCTTCAACAATTCGTTCATGTGAACGGTCGACGACGGTGTTCTCTTCTATACGTCCAACAAGTAAGTTCGTCCCACCAATATCAACGCCAATCATGACGACGACTCGGGATGCCTTGTGTGAAAATCAGTTGCTTGTTCAAAGGCATGTGCGATTTGTAAAAGTTTTGCATCGGCAAAAGCAGGGCATTGAAGATGCATGCCAATAGGGAGTGGGTTGCCCGAATCGTTTGCAAAGCCGCACGGAATCGAAATGCCGCAAATGCCGGCAATGTTTGTATTCGCTGTATACACATCGCAGAGATACATTGAAACAGGATCTGATTTCGCGCCAATTTTAAACGCTGGTGTTGGCGTTGTAGGACCAAGGATGACATCGCACTGTTCAAATGCTGTCTTGTATTCCTCACTTATTAATCGTCTGATTTTCAAAGCATTGTTGTAGTACGCATCGTAATACCCAGAACTAAGCACGTACGTGCCAAGCATAATGCGCCGCTTCACTTCATCTCCAAACCCCTCTGCGCGTGAGTGCGCGTACAAATCAAATAGATCAAGTCCAACCTTCGCTGTGCGATGTCCATACCGGATGCCGTCGTACCGAGCGAGATTGCTAGACGCTTCCGCAGGTGCGATGACGTAGTAGGTTGAAATACCAACTTCTGTAAGGGGGAGTGAAACGTCAACAATGGTTGCGCCAAGTTGTTCGTAGACCTTGATCGCCTGTTCAATTACCTTGTTTACTTCTGGGTCATTACGTTCTGAAATGAAGTCTCTTGCGACGCCAATTCTCATGTTGTTGATCGGCTTCTCAAGTTCGTCTACGAAGTGAGGAACCTCTTGTTCTACCGAGGTTGCGTCATGTGGGTCAAAACCTGCAATAACTTCTGTAGTGATTGCGGCATCTTTTACGCAGCGAGAAAATACACCGATTTGGTCAAGGCTAGATGCAAATGCGACGAGCCCGTACCGGCTCACCAATCCGTACGTTGGTTTGTACCCTACTATGCCGCAAAGCGCTGCGGGTTGTCGGATTGAGCCGCCAGTATCTGAGCCAAGCGCTACGTGGCACAAACCAGCAGCAACTGCAGCCGCGCTTCCGCCAGATGAACCGCCCGGAACACGTTCTTTATCCCACGGATTGAGAACCACGCCCCATGCGCAATGTTCTGTTGATGAGCCCATGGCGAATTCGTCACAATTTGTTTTTCCGACAAGTGTCGCACCACTTTCAATTAATTTGTCTATAACAGTTGCATTAAAAGGGCTTCTATATCCACTGAGCATCCGAGAACCACAAGTTGTTGTGCCGTTTTTTGTGACGATGTTATCTTTGATCGCAACAGTGATCCCCGAAAGTGAGCCCTCCTGCGTAGGGTTTTGTTCGTCAATCCAACATTCATGAAACGCATTGTAAGTTTCATTTTCGATTGAGGAAAACGAAAGTTCGGCAACATCTAGTACAGTAGTATCACCACGTTGAATGGCATCACGAGTTTCTGTAATCGAATTCATGAACTGTCTCCGAGCACTTTGGGAACATCAATGAATACATCTCGAATGGCAGGTGCATTTTCAAGTACTTGCTGTTGACTCAAGGCCCCTCCAATTTCGTCATCTCGATCTCGGTTAAGGAGTTCAGTAGGATGATCAAGTGGTTCTATGCCAGAGGTATCGACCTCTTTGAGGCGATCAATGTGAGAGAAGATGCTTGAAAGGTCTTTTTTTGTCTTTTCTATTTCAACATCGGATAACGCAAGTCTCGATAGTTTCGCGACATGTCGCACTATCTGGCTAGTCATTGCATTTTTTTGCTCTTTTTCAATCATAAGTGAAGCGTAACAGATAGAGTAGAATAGAGTACTATGGCAACAGGTCGATTCATTTCATTTTTATTTCGTAGTGTGATTATTATTGCAATTTTGCTGATCTCAATAGCGATTGTCTCTGCGCTGGTTGCCACGAAGCCGCAATTAGAAATTGACTCTGGCGAGCGTGCTTTACCAGCAGTTGTTGTGATGGAAGCACTTCCTACGCCAATCGAAAGACAAACAATTGGATATGGAACTGCCGATCCACTGCAGCATGCTGACGTGCCAGCAAGAGTTTCCTCTACTGTAGATGCACTGCCCGCAACTTCAAGAATTGGTCGAGCGGTACGGAAGGGCGATTTGATTGTTGCGCTTGATCAAACCGATTATCTGCAACAAGTTATTCTCGCTGAACAATCGCTCGCTTCTTCAAAGGCTAATCAAGTAATTCTTGCGGTTGAGCAAGAGGCTGCAATTACAAGTGCTGATCTTGCGATGCAAGATCAAATGCTCGCCGAGGCCGAACTTGCTCGAATTGAAGATGCTTTTGCTCGTGGGGCAGCGAAACAACGGGAAGTAGATGCAGCAAAGCAGCGGGTGCTGGGTGTTACTGCAGCGGCGGTTAATGCGAAGGAAAAGGCTGATCGATTGCCTGCGCGTGAAGAACAGGCGTTCTCCACGATAACCGCAAAGGAGGCTGACCTTGAGCTTGCAAAACAGAAACTGCGAAGGTGTAATATTCTCAGCCCTATTGATGGCGTACTTCAAGAAATAGATGTGCGTGTTGGTGAGCATGTCCAAGCAGGGCAGCGGATGGCACGAATTGTCAACAGTGCAGTGTTGGAAATCCCACTTCGTCTCCCCTCGCACACTCGTTCACATCTTTCAATCGGCGATGAAGTTTCGTTGCGCTCAACGGGATTTGGCAGAAGGCAGTGGGATGCGAGGGTTTCACGAATCGCTCCAGAAGATGACACGCAAACTCGAACGATGGTTGTGTACGTTGACATTGATCAGCACGTTGAAGACGCGAACCGAATACCGCCAGGTCTTTTTGTAAGGGGTGAAGTGAAGCATCGGCAGGATGTGCAAGCTCGCTGGATCGTGCCTCGACGTTCTTTGCGTGACGATCGAATTTTACTTGTGAGAGATGGGATTCTTCGGTCCATACCAGTCTCGATTGATTATTCAATTATTGGCGAGATGAATCAGTTTGGACTCCCCGATCAAGATTGGGCTGTTCTCGAAACGCCATTAACATCTGGCGATCTGATCGTTGTTGACCCTGGAGGTAGTCTTCGTGATGGAATGGCTGTGCGGGTAATACTGGCCAATGAGGTAGCATTGAAATGAACCTCGCACGGTTTGGCGTTCGCAACCCAGTCCCAATCAATTTGCTCATGGCAGGATTTATCCTTGCAGGAACTTTTGCTGCGTTTAACTTGCGTCGACAATTTTTCCCCGACATGACATTTGACAGTGTCGTCATTTCGATGGCATTCCCTGGGGCTTCCCCTGAAGATGTCGAGTCTTCAATTGCAAAGCGAATTGAGAATGCACTTATTAATATCGATGAAGTCGACGAACTACGAACGACTTGTGTTGAAGGCTCAGTTTCGATCGGCGTCACGTTCAAGGAGGGCACTGGAAATGTTGATGATGCAATTGATGAGGTTCGACGGACAGTAGAATCGATTCAAGATCTACCCGCAGAAGTTGAGCGCCCAGTTGTCACTCGCATGGAGCCAAAGATGCCTGTGATTATGGTTGAACTTTGGGGTGACGTTGATAAACAAGTCATGAAGCAAGCAATTCGTGATGTACGCGATGACTTACGTTCGTTCACTGAAATGGGATCACTCACAGTTGGCGGCGACATTAACAATGAATTGACCGTAGAAATTGATCAAGATTCCCTGATTGAACATGGAATCAGTATTACCCAAGTAGCCCAACGTATTTCTTCTTGGATGCAAGAAATTCCAGGAGGAACGCTTCGCAGTAAAGGCGGTGACATCGTCATTCGTACTGATACGCCCGAAGAGTCTTCGCTTGATATTGAAGAAATTGTGATCCGTTCACAACACGATGGTGAAACATTGTTACTAGGTGACATTGCAGTAATCCAAACAACGCTTGTAGATATTCCGATCGCTGTGCGTTTTAATGGAAAGCCTGCAATGAACATGTTTGTTGCAAAATCCGGCGATCAGGACATCGTAATGATGGCAGAGATTGTTCGTGCGTATGTCAAAGGCCGGATGGGTGAGCCATACGAGCAAAATTGGAAAGATACATTTTCTGGTGGTCGCACAGTTCGTCAAAAAGCGTGGCAACTTGGAGTTGATGCGGACCCCTTGCCGAAAGGCTCAATTCTTACAACCTTTACAGATCTAGCACGTTTCGTCGAGGGACGCATGAACTTGCTCACTGAAAATGCGTTGTATGGCGGAGCATTGGTCTTTATTTTACTTTTGCTAGCATTGAATTGGCGGGTCGCGCTTTGGGTTGGTATTGGTTTGATCACGGCACTTAGCGGAACGCTTTTTATTATGTCAATGGTTGGTATTACGCTCAACATGCTGACGATGTTTGCGCTGATACTTGTGCTTGGTTTGCTTGTAGACGACGCGATTGTGGTTGCTGAAAATATCAAGGCGCAACATGAGCAGGGCGTTCCGGCTATGGAAGCAGCGGTCAGTGGTGCAAAGCAAGTGATGTGGCCTGTTGTTGCAACAGTATTGACTTCAATTGTTGCGTTTCTTCCTCTTACTTTTGTGAAGGGGAACATGGGCGACTTGTTGGGTGCATTGCCAATTGTCATCGCCTGCGCTCTTGCGATGAGTCTGTTTGAAGCGATCCTTATTTTGCCCGGTCACCTAGGGCATAGTTTAGAAAAAGTAGAAAAAGCTACGAAATCAAAAATTGGCGATGCAATCATACGCTATGAAACAGCAAGAGACCATTTTTTATTCGAAAAAGTTGTCCCTTCTTATCTTTGCCTTTTAAGTTTGACGATTCGTTTTCGGTATGTCTCACTTTCAATTGCATTTGCAAGTTTGATTGTTTCAGTTGGACTAGTCATGGGAGGCCGAGTTGGCTATGAGTTCATGACGATCCCAGATGCTGAAACAATTGCGATTAATCTACGCATGCCAGAAGGGACGTCCTTTTCTCAAACGACAAAAATGCTTGAAAAACTCGAAGAAGGGGCAGGGGCACAACCGCAAGTTCATCACATGAGCGCACTCTCTGGTGTGCAAATGGCAACCGAAGGAAGTTCGGGTGGATTCTCATCTAATCTTGGTCAACTTTTTCTTGAACTTACACCTGCTGAAACGAGAGTACTCAATGCAAGTCAAGTCATTGATAACATCCGCACTACTGTTGGTGATGTTGCAAAACTAGCAGACTCCATTAGTTATGAAATGATGTCTGGTGCCCCGGGCGGTGCTGATATCACTATTAAACTACATGGTGATCATGAGCAAGAATTACTTGCTGCTTCTAAACAAATTGAGAGCGATTTACGAACCTACGCTGCGGTTCATGATATTTCTGACAACGCTTCCGCTGGTCAGCGCGAGTTGCATTTGGAGCTACGCGAAGGCGCAGCAAGTACAGGTTTAACACTCTCTGGTCTTGCACAACAAGTTCGCGGCGCAGTGTATGGAATTGATGCGCATGTCTTTGCACAAGGTGACGAAGAAGTTGACATCAGAGTGAAACTCGGGAAAGAGTTACGAGAGAACGTAGGCGCACTTGAACAACTTTGGATTACAACGCCAGCACGTGTTTCAATTCCGTTGGTGGAAGTTGCGAATATTTCGGAACAACGTGGGTACACCTCAATTCATAGACTAAACCGAAAACGAACCGTGACAATTACGGCTGAAGTTGTTGATGGCGTGAGCCCAGAGTCAGTGACTTCAGCGTTGCCTTTTGATTCGTGGCATGAAGCTTTTCCGAGTGTAGACATTCAGAAAGGCGGTCGTCAGGAACAACAGGCTGAAGCGTTTGCATCTCTACCTCTTGGATTTGCTGCGGCTTGTTTGATGATTTATGTTATTCTTGCGTGGCTTTTTGGAAGTTATTTTCAACCACTCATCGTGATGTTGGGTATTCCATTTGCAATGATCGGCGTGATCTGGGGACATTTTTTTGCAGGTGTTTCGTTATCCTTCCTGAGCATGATTGGTTTTGTGGCTTTGAGCGGCGTTGTTGTCAATGATTCTCTCATCTTTGTAGAGTTTTATAATGCGAAGCGCGCTGAGGGTGAGTCTCTCCGAGAAGCACTATTGCGTGCTGGTGGAGCAAGACTTAGGCCGATTTTCCTGACAACAATAACAACCGTTCTGGGGCTGACGCCGCTGATGCTTGAGCAGTCCATGCAGGCGAAGTTCTTGATTCCGATGGCACTGGCGATTTCTTTTGGTTTGATGAGCGCGACAGTACTTATCCTCTTGCTACTGCCGGCTTTACTCGTCATTGGGGCGGATATTCAGCACACCTTTTCTTCGCTCTGGAATGGCACCAACGACCAGCGGCTATAATAGGGTCCCCAGATTGACATTCGATCATCTGTTCGGTGCATTATGAAACTATTACAAGGTATTCCAGTTAGCCCAGGCGTCGTCATTGGACGTGCAATGGTGTTAGAGAAGTCACTCCATAGAGTTCCATTTCTCATTCTTGGACCTGAGGAAATACCAGTGGAGCTCGCTCGCTACGACGAAGCAGTTGCTGCTGCATTGCGTGCGGTGACTATGGACCGAGATAGTATTGCAGCAACATTAGGTTTTGAGCCAGCAAAGATATTTGAATTTCATTTGGGATTACTCAGTGACGGTTCGCTGATGGATCCAATTCGGAATCGAATTGAAACAGAGGGCGTAAACGCTGCATTTGCTGTAGTCGAAGCGTTCGGTGATTTGGCCGATCGGTTTCGTTCTATGGATGCGAAGGTGTTTCGCGAGAAAGCAAACGATGTATTCGATCTTGAACGCCGGTTAATGGACGCAATTTCTGGTGGGTCAAAAGATCGCCTATCGCGTGTTGATGAACCAGTGATTGTTATTTGTCACCAGGTGACACCCGCAGAAATTGCTTCGTTCCAAAGTGAAAAAGTCTTAGGAATCGCGACTGATCTCGGTGGGCGAACAGACCACAGTTCAATTGTTGCTGCCGCACTTGGTGTTCCAGTTGTTGTGGGTTGCAAATCAGTTGCTGAAGAAGTGAGTGATGGCGACATGCTCATTATTGACGGCAAAACAGGCACGGTTATGATTTCGCCTGATGATGCAACCATCGAACAGATGCGTCGTAACATCGAAATGCTTGAAGCGTACAAGCAATCTGCAGGGGAATTAGTGTCTGAAACGTCTATTACATTAGATGGTGTTGAGATTCATTTGCTTGGGAATATTGAATTTGCCCATGAGATTAAGCAAGTGATTGCAAGAGGTGGTGAGGGCGTTGGATTGTATCGAACTGAATTCCAATTTCTCACAAGTATGACACCGCCAAGTGAAGATGATTTGTTCGAAGAGTATGCAACTGCAATTCGTAATCTGGATGGTCGCAAATTAACACTTCGTACACTTGATCTCGGTGCAGATAAATATACACAAGCCCAGGAAATGGAACCTGAGCGAAATCCATTCTTGGGGTTGCGGTCAATTCGATATTGTCTTCAACATCAAGATTTATTTAGACGACAATTGCGGGCAATTTTGCGGGCTTCGGCAGTCGGCCCACTCCAAGTGATGTTTCCTTTGATCACTTGTATGAACGAACTTCGGCAGGCGAAGATGATTCTTCGTGATGTGATGGAAGAATGCGATGAAGATGGGATTGCTTTTGATCATGATCTCAGAGTTGGGATGATGGTTGAAGTGCCAAGTGCTGCACTCATGGCGGCTACTTTCACGAAAGAAGTCGATTTTTTCTCGATTGGTACGAACGATTTAGTTCAATACACGGTTGCAGTTGACCGAGGTAATGAAAGGGTGGCCAGTTTGTACACCGCAGCAAATCCTGCTGTGATCAAGCTTGTAAAGTCAGTTATACGGGCTGCAAGGCGTGGAAACGTCGAAACCAACCTCTGTGGAGAAATAGCGGGAGATCCCGTCTATACTATGCTCCTGATAGGACTTGGTCTTCGGCACCTCTCTTTGGTGCCCTCGCAAATTCCCGCAATTAAGCAGGTGATTCGCAAGGTCAAGGTAGAAGATTGTGAGCGTTTGGCCAGAAAAGTAGGCTCGCTCGACTCTGATCGGAGAATCCTCGCGACTCTCCGAAATGAATTACAGAAACAAGTGCCCCAGGCGCTAGGTGGATGGTCCGCTGAGCAGGTAGCCGAGGCATAAAACAAACCATTGATTCTGCAGGGATCGCAACGTGCGGCCTGCAAATCGAACCGAACATCTGAGAAATGACTTTGAAGTCACTCAGTAACAACGCGAAGCCTGCTCGCACCGATGACGCATTGCAAACATTTCATTGCAAGGTCTGAGATCGATGTCTGAAAAGACATGTTCGGAAACGCCAATAATGGCGGAAAAGATATAGGCAGTGACGCAACAAAATAAGACGAACAAGTCTAAAAACAAAGTTAGTGAAATAATGATCGTGAATGATGATCCGGGGGTAGCAACTCGAATTGCAATCTGTGAAGATGGGCGACTCGAAGAGTTGTACACCGAACGGATGAAGACCGCGACATCAGTTGGAAATATTTACAAAGGAAGAGTAACGAACGTTGAATCGTCGATTCAAGCAGTATTCGTAGAGTACGGCGGACCCCAAAGTGGTTTTCTGCACGTTACTGATGTACACCCAAAATATTTTCCCGGTGATGAAACAAGTGAACGCGTTGGTAAAAAAGTAGCAAAACACGCACGCCCCCCAATTCAAAAATGTCTCAGGCGAGGTGATGAGGTGCTTGTACAGGTAATGAAGGAAGGGATTGGCACCAAGGGTCCAACACTTACGAGTTACTTGTCAATTCCCGGTCGCCTTGCAGTCATCATGCCGTACATGGACAAGGTTGGTGTTTCTAGGAAAATTGAAGACCAAGAAGAACGACGAGAAATGCGGGAAGTTCTTGATGCAATTAAATTGCCAGAAGGGTTTGGCTTTATTTTACGAACTGCGGGGAAAGGGAAAAAAATTGCTGAAGTAAAAAGAGACATTGCATATCTCGTTCGACTTTGGAAGATGATCGAAAAGAGAGTCCAAACAATTGCAGCACCTTGCCCTCTGTATAACGAGTCAGATTTAGTTGTTCGTACGATTCGTGATGTGCTTCGCCCGTCGATCGATGCAATTGTTGTTGATTCTGAAAGTGCGCACGAACGTATCGATTCATTTTTACGAGTTGCATCCCCAAGATCCTCTCGGAAAATTATTCGGTACAACGAAGCGATGCCAATTTTTCATGCGTTTGATCTTGAACGCCAAATTGAGGAAATTCACAATCGTGAAGTACATTTACCTAGCGGTGGAAGACTCGTGATTGATCAAACAGAAGCACTTGTAGCAATTGATGTGAACTCTGGAAAGAGCCGAAGCGCAAAGAACAGTGAAACAAATGCGTTTAATACGAACATGGAAGCAGCGGATGAAATATGTCGTCAACTTCGGCTTCGAGATCTTGGTGGGCTAGTCATCAATGACTTAATCGATATGGGCAAAGTGTCTAATCGTAGAAAAGTTGAAGAACGTTTTGAGAAAAATTTAGAACGTGATCGCGCTCGAGCCTCTGTACTCCCTATTAGTCGTTTTGGCTTGATGGAAATGACTCGTCAACGCATTCGTCCAAGTGTGCTTGATAGTCATTATTCCGAATGTCGGCATTGTACCGGCAAGGGACTTGTGAAAACTCCTGAAGAAGTCGCATCAGATGCGACGCGTCACGCCGGATGGCTTCTCCGAGATGATCGTATTCACCGAGTAGAAATTGCGTGTTCTGCAAGTGTCGGTTCTTCATTGCTTTCGAATAAACGAAGTGAACTTGCAAGGTACGAGAATGCATCAGGCAAACGTATTGTTGTACGAATAAGTGAAACAATTGCAACTGATCAAGTTGCGTACTTTGCATATGACAAACGAGGCGGAGATATTGATATAACTACATTGCCTGCTCCTGTTCCCCCAACAATGAAAGCATTGCTTGCATCTGACGCTGGGGCGTCTGCTAAAGAAGAGAATAAGCCAAGGCGTGGACGGCGTAGGCGAAACAAAGCCCCTCTAGCGGATGCTTCAACTATTACTGACGCTTCTAATTTTGACGAAGAAGTTGCCAAGTTAGATAAGCCGAAGAAAGTTATACAGAAAAAAGAAACACCAGCTGATTCCGCCATTCGCGTCTATGAACTTGCCAGAAAGATTGGAAAGTCAAGTAAGGAAGTTATCGAGCGATGTAAAGAAGCTGAGATTACAGTTGGTAATCACATGTCGAAACTCACGACTGCGATTGTTGCAAACATAGAATCTCTTTTTGCAGTTTCCTCTGAAGAAAAGACTGGTGGATCGCCCAAGAAACGGAGACGGCGTGGGGGTAGACGGAGAAGAGGAAGAAAACCACTGCAAGAAAATGTGTCAAGTGAAAACGCTGAGGACAAAACGAGTGGAGAAGAAACCCAAGGAAAGAAGAAACCACAGTCTCGTCGTGTCAGTAAAAACAAGACAGGTGATGTTGTAAACGAGAAGCCTGCTGAGGATACGTCGAAAAGCAAGAAAAAGAAGAAAACAAGCAGGCGAAGACAGAAAAAAGCTGTTGAGGTAAAAGAACCAGAAGTTCAGACTGCCAAGAAGAAAAAGAAAGTCTCGCGGCGAAGAACAAAAAAGAAAACTGTTACAAAAGCAGCAGAGAAGAAACCAGAAACTAACATAAATTCCAAGAAGCCTGAGAGAAGAACACTGTATGGATCTTCAAGGCGTAAGGTAAGTTCTGAAGAAACAGCTACAAGCCGTGGTGATCGCGAGTGAGTAAACGGATTTTTATCTTAGGCTCGACAGGCTCGATTGGCACAAGCGCAATCGAAGTCATACAGCATTTGCAAATCCTTGATGGCAAGGACGCTTGGCAAGTTGTTGGTCTTGCGGCAGGAAATAATGCAAATTTACTAGCGCAGCAAGCAAAGGCGTTGTCTGTTCCTGCTGCTGCACTTGCTGGGAGTGACAAAGTACAAGTGCCTCATTTTTACATGGGTAAAAATGCAGCGGTTGAACTTTTGAAAAATCATGCCCAAAAAGGTGACATGGTAATCGCTTCAATTGTTGGGTTCGCAGGAGTTGAGCCTGTTCTTGAAGCACTCCACATGGGTTGCGACATTGCACTTGCAAACAAAGAGGCACTTGTCGCAGCAGGGCAAATTGTGATGCTTGCAGCAAAAACTGCTGGTGTGAAAATTTTGCCCGTAGACAGCGAGCACTCTGCAATTTTTCAATGTCTTGCTGGCAAAAGTCTAGAAAATGTCCGAACTATTGTCTTGACAGCAAGCGGTGGTTCGCTTCGTGATCGAACATTGGATGAAATCAATCATGCAACAGTAGAAGAAGTACTCTCGCATCCAACGTGGGAGATGGGGCCAAAAGTCACCGTTGACTCTGCTTCACTGATGAACAAAACACTTGAAATTATTGAAGCGCATTGGCTTTTTGGCGCTTCGGGCGAGCAAATAGAAGCGGTAGTTCACCGAGAATCTCTCGTTCATGGACTAGTGGAGTTTATTGATGGCTCGATGATCGCGCAACTTGCGCCGCCTGATATGAAAATGCCAATTCAATATGCCCTCACCTATCCAAGCAGGAGTGATGCAGGGCAAAGTGGGTGCAATTGGGAGACGCTTGCCTCATTACATTTTGAGCCCATTGATCCAGAACGGTTCCCAGCAATTGGGTTGGCAAGAGAAGTGATTGAGCGAGGCGGAACTGCTGGGGCTATTATGAGCGCTGCCAATGAAGTTGCAGTAGAAGGGTTTCTTAAACAATCCTTGTCTTTTGGGTCGATTGTACGTATTGTTAAAAAAACGCTTGAAACCATCTCGGTTTCGCCAGCGTCAAGTTTGGAAGCGGTCTCAGCCGCAGATCGTGAGGCACGCAGTGTTGCAATGGAATTGATTGCATCGTATGCAGGGAAAGAATTCGCATGAGTATTACTTCTTTATGGAACGTCATCTTAATTGTCCTAGGTTTTGGCATGCTCATTGGGTTGCATGAACTTGGTCACTTTATTGCAGCCAAATGGTCTGGAATAAGGACGAACGCTTTTGCAGTTGGCATGGGACCAGTTGTACTTGCGTGGCGAAGTGGAGTCGGCATTACTTTTGGCTCCTCTAAACCAAAGGTTATTGAGAAGTTTGGCAAGGACGCTTCTGAAATGACAGATGGTGAACTTAAAGAACATGGATTAAGTGAAACAGAGTATTCCCTACGACTGTTACCGATCGGTGGTTTTGTCAGTATGCTCGGGCAAGAAGATGGGAAACCTGATGTGGTTTCTCAAGATCCGCGAAGTTACAACATGTGTCCAATTGGCAAGCGAATGGTTGTTGTTTCGGCCGGCGTTATTATGAATCTTTTGCTCGCGGCAGTTTTGTTTATTGGTTGTTTTCAATTCGGTGTCCGGTTTGAAGCGCCGGTTATAGGTCAGGTAATTCCAAACTCTCCTGCGTCAGAAGCTGTAGCAAAAGATGGGACGCATTTACTTTCAGGAGACACTGTTGTTTTAATTAACGGCAAGCCTGCTTCTACATTTACTGATATACAAATAGCTGGTGCGATGTCAAAACCAGGAGAGCCGGTTGTGCTTGAAGTACAACGAACCGGAGTAGATCACTTGCTTTCATTTACAATGACACCTCGCAGCGTTTCGCAAGAAGGGTTGCTTGAACTTGGTTTGTACCCAGCGTCATCGTTGACTATTCCAGAAGGCGAAACTGGGAAAGAAGTTGTTTCTTATATTGCTGCAGCGTACCCAATCCTACAAGATTTAACGGGTGGTTCTCAACTTGTGAATATTGATGGGGAATCAGTTTCTACATGGTCTGGATTTGATGCCGCAATTCAACGAAGCGGCGGCAAATTGCTCGTCACTCGTTGGGAAGGCAACAATTCTGTTGATGAAATTAATATCACTCCAACGCCATCCTTTGAACAGCTTGTTCCTGCTACCTCTTATGCTGCTTCACCCGAACGGGGGTTATTGGGATTGTGTCCATTGCCGTTGATCAAATCAGTTGTTGATGGAAGTGCGAATCAAGAGTTGTTGCACGATGGAGATGTCATCATTGGCGTGGACTTTCTCGAATATCCAAGGCAGGGGCAACTACGCGATGTATTAGCAAAATTCACTGACGACACAATATCTCTGAAAGTTTTAAGGAATGGTAAAGTTGTAGACCTTCGAGCGAAAGTTGTTTCAGGAAAATTAGGAGTGCTGCTTACTGACGCTTGGGATGTGCCTATTGTTTCACAGCCATTACAACAGGTACTTGTGCATGGCAAGGAAACCCATACTGCAATCGCTGGTAAGCAAGTTCTTGGTGGTTCAACGCTCGTTTCTATGAACGGAAAAGAAATAACAAGTTGGTATGCATTCAGAAAAATGATCGATACTTCAGAGGGAACGTTGGATATTGCCCTACGTTCTCCATTCCCTGAGTCGCCTCTTGTCTCACTTGATCTGCAGTTAACAACTTTACAGTACGAAAAGATAAGAAGTTTGGGCTGGACTACACCATTGATTCCCGCTTTGTTTGAACCGCTGTATGTGGTTCGAAGTAGCGGGGGGAATCCCCTCGTTGCAATGCAGATGGGTTTTGACGAAACAGTAAATATGGTTGTCATGACATATCTGACAATCGATCGTTTACTTCGTCGCAGTGTTGGCGTTGATCAACTTCGCGGTCCTGTTGGGATCATTCATATTGGTTCTCGGGTTGCGGATCGAGGTATGAGTTACTTGCTCTTTTTCCTTGCCATTATCAGTGTCAACCTAGCGGTGTTGAACTTTCTTCCTTTGCCGATCGTCGATGGTGGGTTGTTCTTGTATCTTCTTTATGAAAAGTTTAGAGGTAAGCCGCCATCAGTTGGTTTTCAGAATGCAGCAGCGATGCTTGGCCTTGGGATGATTGGCATTTTATTTATTGTCACTTTTTACAATGATATTCTTAGGTTGATTGGGTAACAAAGCATTGGTAACTTGGGGTGTTTGTGCAGCCTACGCAGGTTGTTATCTGATTGAATCGTGGATTCGGAGCAAAGCAGTGCTGCTTTTACGGCGATGAAATACTGGTATCACACTCATGATGGGGGTAGGAACAACGCACACATGCAAACACAATTCAACATTGACGATCAGATGCGACGACGAGTTTTTATTGTCGAGGGAGATCCGATCGTTGCACAACATCTTGTTGCTGCATTGCTCACTGGAGAAAAGCAACAGTCAGATGCCGAGAGAATTGGAGGATCTGAAATGATTGAATGCACCGTCGTGCCTTCCCAAAGAGATTTTTTTGAAACAGATCCCGCTATGTGGGATATTGTTATTACCGCATCAAATTTGCATGATGGGAATGGGTTTGAAATTCTTGCGTTTGTGCAAGGGTTACGACCAGACGTCCCCGTGATTCTCACGGGTGATCCTGATGAAGCGGATGGGGCAGTAGAAGCGATTCGTGCGGGTGCTGCGGATTATTTGATGTTGACAGGACATGAAATGATTACGCTTCCTGTGACGATACAAAAATCGTTGGCATTGCAAGTAATTCGTAGTGAGAATGACGATTTGCACGCTGACCTGAGTCAATCACTTTCTGAACTTGGCGTCGCGAATCGAGAGTTGCAATTAATGATTCAACGGCTTGAAGTTGCTGCTAGAACAGATGACTTAACAAAATTGAGTAACCGTCGATGGTTGAACTTGATGATCGAGGGTCGGTGGGAAGAAGCAATGAGAAGTGGAATCCCGTTGGCATTTCTCATGATTGATCTTGATGGGTTTAAAACATTGAACGACCAGCTTGGACATCATCGAGGTGACGAAGTGCTGCGTTTGGCAGCTCGAGTACTTGAAGCGAATTGTCGGTCTGTAGATATTGCAGCGAGATTTGGCGGCGATGAGTTTGGTGTGTTGATGCCGCATGCAGATCCAGATGCAGCGACAAACGTTGCAAGGCGTATCGCTGCTGCGTTCGACGAAGCAATTGCAGCGTTGGAGTTACCAAATACAAATGTGTCGATGTCAATTGGCGTTGCACATTGGGAGTTGACGAATCCAGTGAATGCTGATGAACTCGTACGACATGCTGATGAGGCTATGTACGCTGCGAAAGAAGACCCTGATCGTCGTGTCATGATTCGCACATCCAACGGTCGGTCTACTGCTGCATAAGGCAAACAATTAACCCGTGGTTAGTGTATTTGATTTAGAGGCGCCGTTTCATTGCTCTGTCCATCTCGCGAGTAGCGGTGCGTTTCGCAAGATCTTGGCGTTTGTCTGAACGCTGTTTCCCAGTTGCGAAACCGACGAGTAATTTTGCACGTCCCTTGACGAAAAATAGTTTCAAGGGAACGAGGGTTCTTCCTGGAGATTGTGAGTACTTTGCCAATTTACGGATTTCTCGTTTGTGGGCAAGCAGTATTCTTGTGCGAACGGGATCATGTTGATGCGTTGCTGATGCGTTTTGATATTCCGTAATATGAACGCCATGAAGTGAGAGTTTGATGGGACGTTCAGACGCCCTCACCCACCCCTCGGCAAGGCTCGCTTGCCCGGCCCGGATTGACTTTACTTCGCTCCCAACAAGAACAATTCCAACCTCAATCGTGTCTTGAATTGAAAAATCGTGACGAGCACGGCGATTTTCAATAACTGGTGAGTTTGATTTGGTGGGTTTCTTTGCCATTTTTGGACAGTATCCTGCATAATCGTGTTCTCTGTGGGTTTTTTTAAGGCTTTTTGCTTGGTCTTTCTTGTTTTTGCAGGTAAAGTGTAAAGAAGTCATGAGGAGATTGAAATGAGTTTTACCCTAATTCCAACACTTGGATTGCTCCTTTTAGGAGGGGCTTCTGATTCAATCAGTGAGGATTTTTCTATTACTACCAGCGGGCAGAACATCCTTTGGGATTGCCCCTCGGTGATTACAACCGGTGGTTCGTTTTACGAAATGTTGTACACCGTCAACAGCGCAAGTGTGATTGTGAGTTATGGAGGATTCGAATTTGGTCCTTACGATGTCACTGACATGATTCCACCTGAGGCAATAGTCACATGGCAACCTTCCCAAGCGCCAATGCCTTTGGATTTTATGTGGCATGAAGTGATCACGCCTGACGACGGTAGTCCACCCTCTCTTGCGTACAACTGGATCGTTGAAATAGATGAAGTTGGTCATATTGCTTGGCGGTGCGAAAACGTGATTCTTGGTGAAGCAGAATATGACCTTGGCTGGCCCTTTGGAGTTGTTACTGTCCAAATCGAAGAGGGCACGATCAACGCAAACCTAGAAATATATCAAGTAGAGAATCCCTGTTACGAAGACGTCGATGCCAATGGAAGTGTAGACGTAACTGATCTTCTCGCAGTCATTGACAATTGGGGTTATTGCGATGGGTGTCTAGAGGAAATCCCCGGCGATGTGAATTATGACGACATGGTCGATGTGACAGATCTACTCATGATCGTTGGCAGTTGGGGTCCATGTCCGGGCTAATCCTTAGCGGACTTCTCTGAAACAAAATGCGCGAGA
>CAYYRP010000026.1:31725-32001 GCA_964474235.1 uncultured Isosphaeraceae bacterium | reverse complement strand
CATAATAGTAGATGCCATAATTGTCATTGTTGTACACTTCAGTGCCAGTGATCGTAGCGCTGCCACCACGAACGTCGATGCCCGTGTTTACATTGTCATGATACGCGCCGCCAGTGATAGTCAAGTTCGTACTTGATTCATGAACATAGATTCCATGGCGCCCACTGTCATACACATCAAGATTTTCAAGCGTCACGCCATCAATATTTTCAAGATACAAGCCGTCATAACTACCCGTGATTGACATGCTTGAAAGCGTTACATTGTCTGCGCCGT
>CAYYRP010000026.1:0-31625 GCA_964474235.1 uncultured Isosphaeraceae bacterium | reverse complement strand
CATAATAGTAGATGCCATAATTGTCATTGTTGTACACTTCAGTGCCAGTGATCGTCACGCTGCCACGAAAGTCAATGCCAGTGTTTGCATTGTCATGATACGCGCCGCCAGTGATAGTCAAGTTCGTACTTGATTCATGAATATAGATTCCATGGCGTCCATTGCCATACACATCAAGATTTTCAAGCGTCACGCCATCAATATTTTCAAGATACAAACCGTCATAACTACCCGTGATTGACATGCTTGAAAGCGTTACATTGTCTGCGCCGTTAAGGTTAAATACATATTGACCACCACCAGCATTTTCTCGATCAAAGGTCGAGACAGAATCAGCAGTTGCGTCGCCGCTACCAGCTGCACCAATAATCGTCACGCCAGCATCATCGCCATCGATCACAATATTTCCGGCCAAATCATAATTGCCCGTGTCAACGTAAATAATGTCACCAGCTTCAAAGTCATACGCGGCAAGCATCGCTGACAAACTTGCCATAGGTGTATCAATGTTTCGTCCATCGTTGGCATCACTGCCAATGGCGGTCGTATAGACATCGTTGTCAAGTGATGCGTCGTTAATGTAGTAATTTGTAGAAGGTGCAAGCACAGAGAAAGCTGCATCAGATGTGTCACTCACACCGCTCTCAACATCGCTGACTTGTAATAAACCATTGTCAGTTGCAATTGATGGGGTCCATGTTGTAACGCCCATGCCGTAACGATCAATCACCACGCCATCAACGACTGTTGACCACGAACCACCACCATCTTCCGAGACCGAAATATTTGCAGTTGGCGATGCAACGCCATTTGCTGCCTTGAAGAGTTCAAGGCCATTTATAAAGGCATATGAATTCGTCTGGATACCAAGTTCAATTTGTATTCCTTCACCATTTATTGCCTCGACATCAAACTCAAGGGCGTACGCTGCAAAACTTCCAACTTCCGCAACAACGTCCAAGCCTTCATGCACTAATGTACCTTGAACGAAAATATCCATCACACGCTCACCAACCCAAGTGTTTGTATCAAGATCTGCAAAGTGCAAACGCAAGCGGTAGGAACCATCTACAACTGGTAAAACATACGAGAGAGTATTGCCTGAATAATAGTTTGCATATCTACTTGTTTGATAGACCGATTCAGGTGCTGCATCTGTCACGCCACTGAGATCAATTGTCGTGCTCGTTGACTGAACGTTGTCATATTCTTCATAATACGCATCTGCAAACCATCGGTTTCCAGCGTTGCCGCCATTACCTGCATTAATCAGTGCCAGTGGATCCCACTCGCCAAGTCCTGCAGTGAGCCACGTCACATCACTTGCAACGTCTTGTTCAAGACGCTCACCACCATTTGGCGTAAGTACTTGAATCACTTGCTCTGGGCTCTGCGTCGCTTCATCTGTGTTGCCATAAGCACCAATATTTACTCGGTTGCCATTTGTTCCTGGTTCTTCAATCCACCATGAGTTTAAATCGCCGTGGTCAATTGCAATTGAACCACTCTGCACATGGAAGTCATCATCCTCGCCATAATCTACACCATCAAGGACGCCCATCACGCCGTCTGCTCCAGCTATGGAGACAAACAGTGGGTCGCCTTCAATACTACTTGCATCTTGTACAGATGCCGATTGCCAATCAGCAACACTCACGCGTTCGCCCTGCCAGTACCCAGCACTTGCACCAACTGCGACGTCAAATAAGTTGTAATCACTATCAAAACCAATTTGGCTATCATCAGCAACGTAAATACCATGCCCGCCGTCAACCACAATGATGTTGTTTCGCATCACAAGATTTGATGTAGAACCAAACACATCAACTGCTCGACCAGTCGATTGATGGATTGTGTTATTCAAGAGCTCCGTTTCATTACTATCAACCCTGATGCCAACATCAGTATTTCCATATACCACGTTATTGGAAGCATCTGCTTGGTCAAAGGCGTAGATGCCAACCAAGTTGCCGTAGACCACATTGCCAATAGCTTGAGAACTACTTCTTATCTCGATACCTGTTCCGGAATGTCCCCAAATACGGTTGCCACTCACCAGTGTGGAGTCTGATGCATATATGCCATCGTTCCCTTCGTGGATCATATTGCCACGCAACACACTCCAAGAATCTCCCTGCAGCGTTTCTTGATATCCACCACTCAAATCATTGCCCGTCACAAGTGCGTTACGTACATACATCGTTTCGTTTGAACTTGATGCAGTTGATTGGGTTGCATTGTTACCTGTTACAACCATACCAAACCAATCGTCTACATACGAATTTTCTGCACGAAGAGACGCGGCATATCGATAATTGTCGTAGAAAGTATTATCACTTACTAAGACACTCACGTTATGTTGTGACTGTGCCCAGGTTCGTGCATACAAACCGTAATAATTGCCGTAGATCGTATTGTTGCTGATCACTGCCCAGCGATTTACTGCTGAGGCACTGCTATCATAATAGTAGATGCCATAATTGTCATTGTTGTACACTTCAGTGCCAGTGATCGTAGCGCTGCCATGAACATTGATACCTGTTGTATTGTTGTAATATAAGCCATCGGTAATCGTAGTAGAACCACCAGTATTGCTTTCAATATAAATGCCATCGCCATCATTATCGTGATATGTTCCTCCAAGAACATTTACGTCTCCACTGAGATTACTGAGATAAACACCACTGTTTGTATTATCAAAGACATGCAAGGCTTCAAGGGTTACCGCTGCTGAATCTAGCACGGCAACGCCATGGTATCCGCCGGTTAGTGTCATGTTCGACAAAGTAACACTTGCAGCATTGTCAAACGTAATTAAAGTCTCGCTTGCAACTTCATCGATCAGAGGCGTAACAGTTGCGGTCGATCCTTCAAGGTCAGGGCCGATCAACGAGAAACCGTAATCATTACCAAATCCAACACCATCGACTGCAGAAACAACGATTGGTTGAATAAGCCCATATGTTCCAGCATCAATGTAGACCTTGTCGCCGTAGCGAAGTTCGAACGCACGAAGCAACGTCGCCAAGTGTGGCTTGGGTGCGTCTGGCGCTTTACCAGAGTTTCGAACGTTGCCAATTGCACCAGGCGTGTATTGGTCGTTGTCATTACTTGCATCATCAATGTAATAGTCTGTGCCAATGATGGGTGTCACAAACGATTCTCGTGAACGATCCATCGACATGACATCGCCATTGATAGTGACTTGTAAACGCAGTCCGTCGGTGCCAGCAGCGATACCGCTCATCGTTGGCCACCATGTTTCAAGTGGATCACCTGATTGATCAAAGATGCCGTCATCTGGCGTTGCGCCTGTAATGGTAGCAACAACAACTGGCCCTTCAACCGTATCTTGGATGAGTTCGATCTTGACAGGAAGACCGTTCGTATTCCCAACAGAGTCCCATGTAATGATGTGAGGTACTTCAAGTCCCCAGTCTAAATACATGTCAGGACTTCGAAGCACGATGCGTGGTGCACCATCAACTCGATTACTGTCAAGCGCTGAACTTCCAAAAGCACCCTGATCTGTGAGTTCGCCATCGGGAGTAAGAGTCACAAAAGCATTGTCAAGAATCACATCGTTTGGGGTGCCTTCAACACGAGTGCCTTCAAAACGAATTTGTACAGTTCGGGTTCCAGTAGGCAAACGGAAACGATCTCGCAAGCCTTCCCATGTAGTAATTGTGCCATCTGCATCCACAATACGGGAATCTTGCATCGCACCATTGACATCTGGCACGAGGAGTACTTGTCCACCAGCATCAAGTGCTGTGAGCATCACTCTGCCAATATCACCATCGGTTGTTCGCATGCGTCCTCCGAAGGAGAGCATCATGCCGCCATCTAATTGTCCAGTTGTAAAGCCCGCTGCAAGTAAATCAATCGTTTGCTGGGCGTAACTTGTAATGTCAGTACCAGAAGTAAAATACGAATCGCTATCGAACGCTGCAACTGCAGAAGCTGTTCCTGCTTCCGCACTCACTTCCCAACCAGTGAGACCATCTTCAAAACTACCGTTTGTGAGGAGGTTCGTGACGTAATCAAGCCTACCTAGATCAATCGATGAATCGCCGCTATCGACTGCCGGGCTTGTGAATCGCACACCTGCTGCTGCACCGAGTAAACGAAGGTCGCCGTTACCGCGGTTTTCGAATTGTGGTTGTGACCACGCTTCGTCAATCTCACTTAAACCGATTGAATGCATTTCATCACCTGCAACTTCGGCTTGAAACTCAAGCAAGTCGAAGTATTCACGGCTCCAGAATAAAACAGTTCCATCACCGCTTGCATGCAATGTATTAAAGTCACTTGCAAATTCATTCACACTGTCGCTTGCAACATAAAGTGCGTAACCCGATTCAACCCATACTATATTATTGAAGATGCGAGTACCATTGGAACTACTGATGACTCGGATGCCGTCAGCGTCTGGCTCGTACATTGTGTTACCCACAATGTGTACACCATCAACTTGTTGGACGTTGATTGCAACTGATGCGTGATTGAGGAATATATTTTGTACGACTTGCAGCTCATCAGTTGCTAGCACACCAGTGATATTTTCAACGAAGCGATTTCGTTGTACGATTCCGTTCATATCAACACCAACGACATTTCCGTCGATGACATTTGCATTTTCAATATTTATATGACCTGCAATACCCGCGCCTGCGATACCAACAGCGTTTTGCGTAATGATTTGACCAGTGATCCGGCCGTTACTGAGTGCTACGCCTACTTGATTATTTGCAATTGTGTTTGAAGCACTCTCGCCAACAAAACCGAAGGCGGCACTTTCATCAAAGACACTCACGGTGACGCCTGTCGTGTTCGAATGAATTGTATTGTTGCTTAACGTCGCAGAAGCATTGTACGCAACACCAACTGTCGCGTTCTCGATTTCGTTGTGTTCAACTGTTCCGGTGAATGCAGCATCGATATTGATACCTGTATTACCACCATTAATTGTGTTGTTTGCAATCATGCCACTCGAGCTACTTTGGACATCAATTCCTAAGTCTGTGGGTGTCATCATGACATCTTGGACAAGTAGGTTTGTGGCAGCGTCAAGCGTGAGCGCAGTTGCGCCTTGCAAGGTAGCTCTTCGTATTTCAACACCATCTACATTTCCATTAACTACTACGCCACCAAAAACGCCACCGTCAAGAAGTGCGCCGCTACCACCTGTAAGTGTGGTTACTTCAGAAACAACTACATCGCGTAACGTAAGATCTATTGTATTATCAGCCGAAAGTGTTCCTGTTACTTGTAGTGCATCGAGAATAACGTTGTCTGCACCATCTATAGTAATATCACCAACAAGGTTAGCACCTGTTGCAATGACATGCACGCCATTGTGCGCAGATGTCAGTGCAAGAGATTCATTCCACGCACCTGCTTCAAGGACAATTACGTCGCCGTCTTGCAATGTACCGCTGTCAAGCAGGGTTTGAATTGAACTACCCAAGGAAAGCTCGTGTGTTGTTGCAATGTCAACCTTATTTGCAATAACTCTCACTGCCATTGCCGATCCATCACCATTTTGAATTGCTGTGATGGCATGGCCATCACCATCAATAACATACGAAACATCTGCTACTGCCGCAGCAGAAACAACGATACCGGTTGTCATATCACTTGCCAGATCGGTTACAAATTTACTTCCATTCCATCGTTGCCGCTGGATGACTTCTGATGCATCAAGATCGCGGGCAGTCCAGAGAATGTCCATCTCACCAACACCTGAATTGGAACTGGCAAGATGTACGCGGTGCGCTTCAATTGTTTCCGATGAAAGTGAATCACCAGATTTAAGATCACTCCAAACTCCACTTGTGTAATGGGTGCCATAAACACTATCGGGTGCGTCGACCCCAGCTAGCCAAGCGACCGTGACATCGATTCCAAGCATCGCAACTGTTGGATTTGATGCGGCTGTTGTTCCTGCAAGACCATCTCCCGAAGCAGAGCCTGTAAGTTCAATCCACGCTGCACCATCCCACTGCATGAGGAAAATACTGCCATTCGTTTCCCAAGCAAGAACAATTTCTGTTCCGTTTCCTGCAAGAGTGAACGAATTGACATCTTTGGCTGCATTGCTAACACCACCAGCGTTGTCGCTACCTGCACCAATTGATTGCCATACGCCGCCCACAAGTTGGCGAATGTAAAGTTGCACTGTTCCACTGCTGTCATCTAGCCAAGCAACAGCATTCGTTGTGCCAAACTCAGTTATCTGCGAATCAGACGCAACACCAGAGTTGTCCACAACAAGTTGATTCCATGAAGTTGTTGTTTCGTTATATTCCGAAGAATAAATATCGGTAAATGGACCGCTTGTCTGCGTCCATGTCACAATTGGATT
Organism: uncultured Isosphaeraceae bacterium; assembly: GCA_964474235.1. GTDB lineage: Bacteria > Planctomycetota > Phycisphaerae > Phycisphaerales > SM1A02. The sequence goes on along the minus strand of CAYYRP010000026.1, from coordinate 25,258 downwards.
GCCCGCGTCTGTCACGCTAATTGAAACATCACGTGCATCTTCAATAGTATTGCTCACGCCTCCACCTGTTGTAGATCCACCTAGTTCGTTCCAGCTACCAGCGCTATATTCCGCGACATAGACTTGTCTACTACCGCTTCGCAAATCAATCCACGCAGCGTAGAGCGTGCCATCAGCTGCAACTGCAATTGCAGGTTCACTTGCAAAGACTGATGAAGAAGCAATTCCACCAAAGAGATCCGCACCGGATAACCCAGACCATCTTGAGCGCCCCTCCATACCTTCTGCAAGTTGCGTAGTGGCAAAGGTTATTGCTTCTTTAACGATTACGGTTGGGTTAGGCGTAGGTGCTGGTGGAACAAAGTCATCTGGATTAACGCCTTCACCACTTCCGTAATCAATAATATTTCCTGAACCACCTCCGTGGTTTATGTAATCGTCACCGCCTTCACCAACAAGAATATCGTTCCCCGCGTTACCGAACAATTGATCGCCGCCAGAGAATGCATCGTCGATGTTTGTGCCGTAATCACCATAGAGATAATCAATTTCAAGGTTATTGTCTGATGGATTATCATCAAAACCGTATAACAGATCGTGATCGGCACCTCCGAGTAAAACGTCAGTACCAGCATTGCCCAAAATAGTGTCATCACCAAAACCACCTTCGATCACATCATCACCTAGGTTGCCTTCAAGCCTATCGTTGCCGCCGTTACCGAAGATGTGATCGCTGCCCACGCCACCGTCAGCGAAGTCTGCGCCATCATCGGAACCATGAAGCACATCGTCGCCCGCTTCACCTAAGAGTTGATCACCCGCACCGCCGCCGCCATAGATAACATCATTTCCGTCACCACCATGGAGCGTATCTGCATCTTCACCACCATCGAGCGTGTCGTCTCCATCGCCACCAAAGACTGTGTCAGAACCACCTTGTGCGAATACTGTGTCGTTGCCTGTACCGCCATCAATTTTGTCATCACCATAGTGTGACCCATAAATCAAGTCATCACCAGCACCGCCGTCTAAATCATCGTTGGTACCAGTACCTGCGCGGAGTTCATCGTTGCCAAGTCCACCTTCAAGATGGTCTGTTCCACTGCCACCATCGAGTAGATCTTCGCCAGTTGAACCATAGAGCGTATCGTCTCCGTCAACACCAAGCAAAATGTCGTTGCCCTCACCACCATTGAGCGTGTCATTGCCAGCATCGCCTGCAAGAAGGTCATTGCCCAGATCACCAAAGATGTAATCATCTCCATCACCACCAACAATAAAGTCATCATCGCCCTCAACAGCAGATTCTTGGAAGAATAAGTTGCTTGGAATAATATCCCATGTCCCCTGATCAATCATCCAAGAGAGACGCAATTCATGCGAATCTGTTCTCTCGAAGTAATCAACGCGAATTTCATGAAGCCCAACTTCAAGATCCACCTCTCCATACATCTCGATGGGTTCGTGTGTGCCATCGTTATCGATCAACAACTCGCCATCTATATATAGTTTAGAACCATCATCGCTTGAAAGGGCGAATGTTTTTGTGCCAGGGATATCAATCTGGATATATCCGTGTATGCGGACACCAACTTTATCTGACATCCCGCTACCAAAAACATTGCCGTAACTAAGTTCTTCATTGATGTTGCCGATCGTGTCTTGGAAAAACGGCGTCATATTGTTGAAATTTGGAATGGCAGCAACATCGCCAATTGCATAATACGAAACAGCTAAACCGGGCATGACGTACCGTGTGATATCACCCTCGCCCATCAAAATGTCGTTTCCATCTCCGCCATCAATTCGATCTGAACCTAAGTTGCCTTCGATCATGTCATCGCCAGCATCGCCAGCAAGTACGTCGTGACCTTGACCGCCGTAAATTGTGTCTGCGCCTTCTCCACCAGAAATCCAATCATTTCCGCTGCCACCACTGATTTGATCGTCACCCGCGTCACCGAAAATGCGATCCTCGCCGTAAGACAAACCTGTTGGATCTCCACCGTAAATCGTGTCGTTGTCATCTCCACCACGGATGATGTCATTTCCACTGTTCCCCTCGATTGAATCATTCCCTGCACGCCCATCAATGAAATCACCACCACCACCGCCAAAGATGATGTCATCGCCGTCGTCACCAAACAAACGGTCGCGTCCGTCATTTCCAAGGATCGTGTCATTACCTTCGTTACCGTAGATTAGGTCATCATCGCCGTTGCCTTCGATTACATCATTACCAAGGCCACCGTAGATAATATCTTCACCTGCAGAGCCGTAGATTGTGTCATCATCATCTTCACCGAAGATGACATCGATGCCATCGTTACCATCGATCGTGTCATTGCCACTTCCACCAAAAAGAAGATCCTCGCCGTCATTTCCGGAAAGGGTATCTTTTTCCGTTCCGCCATATAACTCATCGTTGCCATTATTGCCAGAGAGCGTGTCATCACCCGCGTCCCCATAGAGATAATCATCTCCATCATTACCATAGAGTTGATCATTCCCACCGTTACCGTTCAATGTGTCGTTGTCAACGCCACCATATAGAATGTCATTATCCGTGCTTCCTTGAAGAGAATCTTCACCTGCATCACCGTACAGGACGTCGTCTCCTGAATCACCAGTGAGTGTGTCATTGCCGTCGTTACCGTGCAACTCATCGTCATCATCACCACCATGGAGTTCGTCATCGCCCGCTTGACCGTAAAGCGTGTCATCCCCACCGTCGCCATATAACACATCACGACCAGCATCATCATCACTGGTGTCTGCAGCATGACCATACAACGTGTCGCTGTCTGCTTCTCCGTTCAACATGTCATCTCCACCATTGCCTGAAAGGACATCGTCGCCCGTGCCACCATACAACGTGTCATCTCCAGCGTTACCTGAAAGGACATCGTTGCCTGCATCGCCATAGAGTGTATCTACAGCTCCATCATCATCGCTTGTGTCAAGAGCATGACCGTAGAGTGTGTCAGTAGCATCACCTCCATGAAGTTCATCGTTTCCTGCATTGCCAGACAATGTGTCATTGCCACCTTCGCCATAAAGTAAGTCTGAGGCACCATCATCATTGCCTGTTTCAATAGCGTGACCATATAAAGTATCGTTGCCCTCGCCACCATAGAGAGTATCTGCTCCGGCGTTACCAAAGAGAACATCGCTACCATCGTCGCCATAGATCACATCAACGCCACCATCATCATTTGCTGTTGCAACAGCGTGACCGTATATGGTGTCATTGTTATCGCCACCATGGAGTTCATCGTCGCCACCATTACCGCTGATCGTGTCACTCCCAGCACCTCCCCAAATAGTATCCGCTGCGCCATCATCATCGCTTGTGATCAACGCATGACCGTAGAGTACGTCATCACCCTTACCACCCCAAAGTGAGTCAGCACCCATATCTCCTGAAAGCGTATCGTTTCCTTCTTCGCCAGAAAGTGAATCAGCAGCGCCATCGTCATCCGAAGTGTTGAGATCGTGCCCATACATTGTATCGTTGCCATAACCGCCATAGAGATCGTCGCTGCCGCCTTGCCCCATCAAAGTATCGTTGTCTACACCACCAATGAGGGTATCATCGCTTCCATCATCGTCGCTTATATCTTCTGCATGACCAAATAATTCGTCATTACCAGCACCACCTCGAATGGTATCTTGACCTGATTGACCACTGAGAATGTCATCATCATCACCACCATTTATGGTGTCATCGCCCGAGCCACCAAAGATGGTGTCATCACCGCCTTCACCATCAAGTTCATCTTTGCCAGCTTGCCCATAGAGGGTGTCATTACCCGCATTACCAAAGAGGAAATCGGCAGCACCATCATCACCTGATGCGCCATCAGCGTGTCCCCAAAGTATGTCTTGATCATCGCCACCAAGGAGCTCATCGCTGCCACCATGCCCCGAAATTGAATCATCACCAGCGCCGCCATCAGCATAGTCATTGCCGCCACCACCATGAATCACATCATTATTTTCTTCACCGTACATCCTGTCCGCTGCGTTGTCATCGCCTGCAGTATTAGCTGCATAGCCATATAAGATGTCTTCAGCAGTGCCACCGTAGAGAATATCGGCACCAAGACCACCTGAAATTGTGTCATCACCAGCAAAACCGTAGATTGTGTCGTTGCCACTACCGCCTGTGAGGGTATCGCTAACTTCTGAGCCTTCGATATAGTCACTACCCGAACCACCATCAAACGTCAGCGAGTTATAGAGATCAGATGTTTCAATGCGATCATTGCCACCGGCGCCATCGCCAATGATCTCGGTCACTCCCGTATAGGTTGTCAAAACGCCAGCATATCCAACTTGAACCGTCCCACTGCCACTTCCTGTAAGCGTAAATGTTTCATCTTCGGAACCATCAACACCTTCTTCGCCTCGAAGATCGGCACGTGTACCCATGTTCAGATAGAGCGTGCTGCCGTTGAGTTCGGCTAGTGTTAAAGAAGGAACTGTATCAACAGTATCTTCTGGGCCAAATTCAAGAAGAGTGAAGCTAAGCCACTCATAATTCCAATCTATGACACCTATAAGCGTGACCTCGGCATAGGCATAAAAACGAACTTTACCACTAACGTCAAATAATCCCCAAATTCCTCCTGAGTTGTAAAGTGAAGCAAATTCATCCCCACGAATTTTGCCATCATTATTTGGGTCAACTAAATCAAGTTCTATTGTTCCTTCTAGTGCACCACCACCCGCAACTGAGGCTACCCATACATCAAGTTTCACCGCTCCAAAGAATGTCAATTTTGCAATGAGTTCAGGAGTGTCTACACTACTCCCGCCATGCGTATCAGCGATAAAGAAACCATCTAGAAGAGTGGAATAATCAGAGTAGTCGCTTGCAGCAAAGTTTTGCAAACCGAGTGTGTCATATCCAAAACCAAGGTTTATTTCCAATTCAAACCTGCCACCAAACTCAAAGAATACACCCACATCTAAATCATCACCAAATGGATTCCAGATCGAAAATCCCCAAATCGGAATTGACTGCACTATTTCGTATTCAAATTCAACTGTTGGCATGTCATACTGGAAGAGTGTTGGAGTTCCGCCAAGTAACAAGCTAAATGCTTCACCAAAATCAAGAATCGGGAATGAGAATCCGCCTTCAACCGTTGCCATCTGTGAACCAAATGCAGAGGCAGTGCCGCCAAGTCCAGCGATTTGTGTATCCACATCTGTGGGGTCATCGAACGTTGCATTCCCCATCGTTGGTGCATCGATCGCTGCACCAGAGAATGAATAACTGCCTAAATCAATGCCCCAGTTTTCAGAACCACTTACACTATCTACAAGATCCATCAAATCATAGATGTCATTCATCGCTTCAAAAAAAGTCCCAATACTTGGGTACTGAACACTAACGAGATCTAACAGGGTTACTTCTAAAATAGGAATTTCATAATTCAGGGCGTCTCGTAACGGCTCAAGTGGCTCAAGCATAGTTTGAATGTCACCCAAAATACCACCTGCAAAGTCGCTTATAAACTCGCCGAAATCCAACGTGAGATTGTTAAACCCAAGTGTTCTTGTAGAAGAATCTGTGAGGTCTTCTATATATAAGAAGTTTGTGGTGATCGATGGCATGGAAATGGATTCGCCACTGCTGCCAGCAGTAAGGGTCATCAACAAATCTATTTCGACCTCACCAGTAAAATCGGCTGTAAATGAGCCAGAACCACTGAACATTTCAGAGGTAGTCAAAATGTCGTCCCCCCCACCGCCAATATCAATGGAGACACCGGCGCTTGCGTGGGTTGCTTGGCCGTTGCCGTTGTGGTCACCATCCACTACGGAAAGAGCCAAGAAACCAAGTGCGTTTGCTGAGCCATTCAGACCTGGAGTTGTGATTGAGATGTCAAGTGTGAGTTCTTCAGCGGCTCCTGTTTTGATGTACACCCCATCATCCAAGGTGATTCCGATGCCCATCGTGAAAGCAAAATCAATCCCAATGATCAAATCGCCTTCAAGATGAAAGTCAAAACCGGGTAAACCAAGGTCAGATGCAAGACTAAAATCAACTACATCGATGTGCCTCTCAAGGTGCGGATTCCACTCATACCCAATGAGTTCATCTGCACCATTGCGAACTTCCTCAAGCCCAATATCAGCTTCATCAATCACACCATCATCATTTGCGTCGCCCAAGATATTGAGCCCGTCAATATCTGCAATGCCATCATTATCTATATCAAGCCCCTCGCTCCCAAGAAGTTGAAACAGTGCCTGGGTCACTGTATCAGCAGTAAACACATCTTCGAGGAAGTCAGTCAGTGGCGTGATGATATCGCTTCGCAAATCGCTCATTGCGTTGACTGCATCTTGGAGGCTATTGCCGATCAGAGGAATATCGTACTGCTCAAGAACATCGTCAATTTGATCTTCAAGAAGCGAGAGAAGATAATCAATACCATCAATAATTGCACCAACGTTATCTAATATGCTAAATCCATCAAGTAGATCATCGAGGCTTGGGTATTCTGTGAGCTCAGCGCTTAAGGGATTAATTTCAATTTCAAATGCAAGCGATCCAATACTATTCCCTTCTGTTGGGAAATACATGGGCAGATCGCCATGGATGTGACCGTTAACGAACGGATCAAGTCTTGACAGAGGGTTTTCACTGTCAAAATACCACCTACCGTCGCCCGCATCTGTGTCCATTCGAACACCTAGTTGTGCTGGCGAAGCCATGTCCTCGTGTGAAAAACCAATACCTGCACTTCCATCTATGATGAAAATACCAAGTGGACCAAGTGCAACTGAGAAATCAACATTTTCAGCTGAAGCAAGCAAGTTTCCTATCAGTGAAGATGAATCACCAATAAAGAATTTTGGCGATGTGGGCGTTGTTAAATCGAAGCCAAATTCTAAGTTTAAGTCTGCACTTGCAGTAATAGAAACGTTGCCGGAACCTTCAACGCCAGCAACGAGTTGACCCAGTGCTTCCCAGCCGCCTGCTTCTCCAGAAAGTAGTTCTGTGAAATCAATATTGAACGGCACGTCATCGTAGGCAACGGAGTAAGAATGATTGATGTTGAACGTGAATATTTTGCTGACTTGATCAAGTGCGAGATCTACAATGTCATCAACAGAGGGTAGATCAAAGGCAGTAGTAAGCACATCGTTGAGTGCAGTTTCCATGCTCTCAAGAGAGAGCTCGTCAGTGCCCTCAAACGCTGTTATTGCACCTGAAAAACGCTCGACAAACGTCAAAATCTCGCGAGCGCTCACATTAATCATGGGCAATTCAAGGTCGAGATATTCTGAACCACCGAACGAATCGACGATTGTTGTGATGCTAGAGAGCCCACTAAAAATGTCAGAAATTTCAAAGTTTTGGAATGCAGCAAGCGCTTCGTCAAAACCTGAAAGATCGAAGTCAATGTTATTTAAATCGTTGATATCTGGGATTGAAATTTCGATTGTTGGGTCACCAGAAATCGCGCCAAAAACACCAGCGTCAACGGTAATTCCGCCAAAATGTGCGTCCATCGATCCGGATGTGACAGGTGTTCCTATCGAGTAATTTCCTGCGAAAATATCGCTCAAAGATCTGAAGGCAGAGCCTCCTGCGAGGCTTACATTAATTGATGCTTCAGCGTGCATATTGGAATCCGAGGTACCATCACCATCGAGATCAGTCAGTTCAATTGAGAGGCCACCAATTTTTGCACTCGCATTGAATTCTGCATCTGCTGCAATGTTTGCTTCAAATGAAGCGTCACCGAGCAAAACTCTCTCAAGAATTGATGCTTCATCTTCTCCATTAGGTGGTGGAGCTAGACTCAAGCCCAGCACCAAGGCGATGGCAACATCACCACTGACCGTTGCTGATGCATCTGTGCTAAATTCACCCCAGATGGCATCGCCATAGTTCAGGTCGATGGCGACCGATGGGGCGTCCTCACCAACCGGTAATGCGGCGTTAAATCCAATTGTGACAAGGACGCGGTTTGTTGCAGCGTCATACGAAATTGCATCTGTGCCAGCGACACCGCTGTCTATCAGTGCTTGAGCCAACAGTTGCAGTGATCCATAGGGATCCGCTTCTGCCTGTTCGAGCAGATCAAGTGCATCGACAACAGTATTACTGAATTGTTCACCAAGGTCAATAACATCACCGAGAGTAGAGCCACCTGTTCCTGGAATTTCGAGATCGAGCCAATCCACTCCAAATGATTGAAGCATGGCGGCGACTTGGTTCATCATGGCACTTAAGTCACCTGAACTCAGGTTTTCGAAGTTCGAGATTGTATCCCAAGCAGCACCAAAATCAATCGAAATCGAATCATTGAAAAGGTCTGCGTTGAAGAGTGTTATTTCGGATCCACCGGGAAGAATTTCTGAGCCGTTAAGCGTTACTGTCATTGGCAATGTCGCATTAAACGTACTAGCAGTAGCCACTTGTGCAGTAATATCCTGCGTAGAACCGCCAAGGGCTGACATGAGCTCAGCAGCAGTAATGTTTCCAGCAGCATCACCATCTGGATTTTGGAATTGCAAATCGATTTCTGCATCAACCGTAAAAGCACCGCCTGCAATTGCAACATCAACGATGTTGTAAGACGCCGCAATGTCAATTCCAACTGCTCCAATATTTGCAGCAGCAGTCATGCTGTTAACACGAACGAAAAACGCATCCGCGTTTGGAATACCATCGGTTAGATCAACGCCTAGGGAAAAGTCCGCGGCAAACGTTATTCCTGCCTCGAGAGAAAGATCAGCGCCAAAATCAAAGCCCGTTGACAAAACATCAGCGGGTAAAACGATTGGTATTTCCAACGATCTTGTTGCAGAAAGTTGTAAGTCCACTCTGTATTCGTTCGCGTATTCATCGAGACCGCCGAGAAGTTCATCCCAGCTAAAGGACAAAGAATCGCCTGGATCACCAAAATTGGACAATGCATTAATGAGACCATCAGTATCAACTGACCCATTATCGAAATATTCTATAATTGGGTCCTGTATGTAGTCTGATAGAAGTTGCTCTGGGTTGGTAATTGCACCTAGTGCAAATTGGCCCATTTCAAGCACACCATCTGCGTTGGTATCTACCCACTCACCAAGACCCGCAAGCGGGCCTATAAATAGATCCGACCCTTGCAATTCTTCGATGAAGCTAACGAACGTCTCTAGGCCATCGATCAGTTTTTGCTGTTGTTCTTCCGAAATGACATAATTGATCAGTTCGCCACCGCGATCTTCGCCATCACCGCCCGAATCATCACCCTCGCCATCGCCAGAGTCACCATCTTCTTCATCACCACCGGTGTTGTCACCAGAGCCATCTTCACCACCATCTCCATCTGTGTCGTCACCCGAATCGTCGTCGCCACCATCCCCATCTGTGTCGCCACCCGAATCGTCGCCAGAATCGTCTTCCTCTTCTTGGGCATCAAGTAAGTCAAACTCTACTACTTTGTAATTATTGATTCCATCAAGTTCGTCAATGCGATCCCAACGATCTGTAAAGAAAATCAGATACCCATCTTGGGTTATGTCTTCTGAGAGTTGAGCTGACCGAAAAACATCATACGAGTCGCCGACTTGCAAGCCTTGTGATCCAGACCACTGAGAAGTGAGATAGATATCCGAGTCATCTGGTGTTTGGTCTTGAGAATACACCACCCAGTCATGCCAACCGTTTCCAAGAGCATCACCTTCGCCGATGTTTGTGACTGTCCACGAAAGATCAAGCCACTCGCCTATGTTCGCTTCAATTGTTTCTGGTGATACGTCTATCGAAAGATCAACGTCATCATTTTGTTCCGTGGTTTCAGTTGATGTGTCATCAGCATCAGTTTCATCGTCATCTACAATTTCTGGGATATCGAATTCTTCATACAAATCCTCCAGTGGACCAAACAAATCATCGAATGGGGAGGTTGTCTCTTCCGTTGTTGGAGCAGACGTGTCAGGTGTTTTAATTGGTTCAGCTTTTTCTGCAAGATCGCGAAGCGGTTTCGTTTGAGAGAGTTTCGATTTTGCATAGTCTTGCAAAACAAAAACAGGCTGAGCACTTCGAAGTGCACTTGAGAGTTGTTGTGTTGGTTTGCCACCCGAAGCGGAAACTGAAGAACGTTTGTGATCGTAACGATCCTGATCAAAGAGAAGAGAGTCTGCTAACAGTGATTGTTGAAAAAGAGTTGGGCCGTAATCGCTTGGTCCGAGATCCGCCATGGGCGTAAGATCAGCAGAGAGCAGCACTCGCTGCTCAAGCCGTTCAAATTGTGGGCGTGATCTTTTTTTATATCTCAATTTTTCTCTCTAATCTCACTTTGCACAAGGACAAGCCACATGCAATCAAACCTCTTCAGCGATTTAGTGTAAACGATAAATTGGAATCAACAAGTAAAATCAAGCGAACAATAAAAAAAAACTGTTGGCAATTGTGTTTTTTACCTACTTTAACATCAGCTGCATGTAAAAATGGCACAGTAGCCCTATTCTTCACCTGCTAAGACCAGCAAACCCGAGTGCTTCATCTAGCCAATTGTCAGATTTCAGTACGCCCACTCGCCTACGCAGTGCGATTCCAGATGCACGGTGTTGTGCATGTGCCATCGATTTGGGTAATGTGCCAAGGGGCGTATCGGGCGATCCAAATCTGCAAAGTACTTCGTCTTCTTTACAAATAAATGCACGAGCTGAACCTGCGTCACCTTGCCTTCCGGCGCGGCCAAAAAATTGCCGATCAATTCTTGCCGCTTCATGTTTTTCAGTAATGATGACATGCATCCCACCTTTGGTTGCAACACCAACACCGAGTTTAATGTCTGTTCCTCTGCCTGCCATATTCGTTGCGATTGTAATGTGCGAAGATGCGCCCGCGCCTTGAATGATCCGTGCTTCTTCTTCGTGCTTCGTTGCGTTTAACAATTCATGTGCACGACCAAGCCTTTGCAAATCACGACTTAGTTGTTCACTCTCTTCAACAGATCGAACTCCAACAAGGAGTGGTCTTCCCGCATCTGCAACTTCTATAATTTCCTCGACCACCGCAGCAAGTTTTTCATCTTTTGTGTCGTAACAAAGATCTGAAAATTGCTTTCGAATACAAGGCTTGTGAGAAGGAATAACTACAACTGGTGTTTCATATACACGCCAAAACTCACTGATTGATTCTTGCGCCGTTCCTGTCATACCACTGAGGTGATCGTATGATCTAAAAAAACGTTGAAAACTAATACGTGCAACAGTGTCTTTCGATGATTGAATTTCTAATCCTTCTTTTGCTTCCACTGCTTGATGTAATCCATCTCTCCAAGACCGATCTGGCATCAACCTTCCTGTAAACTCGTCGACAATGACTACTTTTTCATCATCGATGACATATTGCGAACCTACTTCGTACAATTCTTTCGCTGTGATTGCTTGTGTGACAAGTTCTTCACGGCGCCTTCGTCCTTGCCACACACCCCGCAACCCTTCGCAAAGTTCGTCGAGCCTTGTGAGCCCCCCATCGGTCATGTTAACTTCGCGATACCGCTCATTGATGGTGTAATCTACTTCGAGGTGCAACTGCCTCGCTAATTTGGCAGCTTGTTGATACAACGACGCTTCGACTCTTCCTCCTTGGGATGAGATAATGAGTGGAGTAACCGCTTCATCAATCAATACACTGTCAGCTTCATCAACGATGACGTGTGATAAACCCCGTTGCAAAATGCGATCAACTTGGTTTCCGCCATCCACAATTGTTTCGATCAGCGTCGGAACAAGTGCAGGTGTGTGCCTGACTGCAAGGCAGTCACGTAAAAAATCCGCAGCAAGTTCTTTGCTCGATGCATAAGTAACATCAGCTGCGTATGCAACCTTTCGCTCGTCAGGTGTTGTTTCATGCACTACACTTCCTACTGTAACTCCGCACATATTGTAAATCGTACCCATCCATTGCGCATCGCGACTCGACAAGTAATCATTCACTGTCACAACATGACAACCACGACCTCTCCACCCCGCAAACATAGCAGGTATCGTTGCTGTAATTGTTTTGCCTTCGCCAGTTGCCATCTCAATGATTGTGCCATCAACCATGGCAAGTCCACCCGCAATCTGTTCCAAGTGTGGGGTGAGATGCATTGTTCTCCGAACCGCTTCAACCCACAATGCCGCACCTTGCACACGATCTTCGGGATACTCACGACAGGTTCGGTATCGCTCACGCAATTCACTACAGCTACTGCGAATAAACGAATCACTTTCTTGTTCAAGTTCTTTCGCAGTGCCTTGCACGATCTGCGCTTCTTCTAGATACTGTTTCGTCTTCGGAAGAAACTTTGAAAACCATCCAACCACTCGCCACCATCCTGCGTCAAGTCCTTTGAGTTGACGAGGACGGAGATGTAATCGTTCAAAGAGTTTCCAAGATTCAACATTCCTTGCCATTTTAGAATCGCAAACGTTTTTGTATCACTTGACGCAAGAACCGATACACCTGTGAACCGAGCGAACGATATTCCAGCTCAAAACGAACTGCAACACGTTGACCCGGCATCAACACAACTTCAGAATCAAGTTCGATCCATATTTCAAAAACTGCGTCAAGCAACTTTCCGCCTCGGGCATCATTCGGGTCAACCATTGCCTTGCCACCAGCTGCTGCGCCCAACACTGCTGAAGGCAATTCTTCGCTGCCCGCTGGAACAATCCGTTCAATTAGACCATAGGAAAACCTGCTTGGATCGCCTGCAACGCGCATTTCTACACGTTCGCTCCCTTCATTGATAATCAACGCGGCTGTACGCTGGTCGGCGATGGCTCGGACCACCAGTGATGTATCGTCAATCACTATCCCTAGTGAGTCACCTTGGCTAAAGACTGCGCCGTCACGGCGTAATTGTTCCGATGGAATCCACACACCATCAATGGGTGATTGCACTTCTAAGGAATCAATGCGATCTATCACCCACTGCAACTGTCGCTTGGTCGCATCAACCATTCTAGAGAGCGGCGCAACACTTGCAAATGCATCTCGCAACGCTATTGACTTTTGTGTTTGTAACCGTGTGAGGTCTGCAGAAATAATTTCGTAACTTGTTTCTTCATCGATACTCGTTGCTGAAAGTAACACGTCATGATCTTTCGAGACACGTGTCCCCGCCGGAAGCAATGTGTCTAGCGAACCAGTTGCGATTGAGAAGAGCGAGACTCGATCCTCAGCTTCGACCACGCCTTCACCTCGCACATGATCAGGAAGTGGAAGCACGCCAACTAAAAAGACAACCGCAGCAGTCGCAACAAGCGTCACTGTGATCGCACGTCCTCTGCAACGATCCAAATCGGGGCTTGTTGTTAAGTAATGCACAAACTTGCCGATTGGAATGCATACCCACGTGATCATCGCATACACCACAAGCAAGACTGCAGCGATGGGTAGCAACGAAGCGAGAAACAGAAGAATCATAGAGTAGATAAATATTCTGTAGATTCCCGATGCAATGGCATACCCCATCAGCCACGCTTTTTCACTTGCTGAATCGGTCACATCGATAACGCGTTGTACACCAAGCAATTTTTTACGCATCACATTTCGCATGTGCGTTCTTGCGCGGGTAGCAAGGTTCGGAATTTCTAACAAGTCACAAAGAATGTAATACCCGTCATATCGAAGCAGAGGGTTTCCATTAAAGAGAATTGTAGAAACGCCTGCAACAAACATAAGGTTGTAACAAAATGCATTGATGCCTGTCAGTGCATCTGTGCTTGCCCATACGATCGCGGCAATCGAAGCCACTGCCATTTCCATCACCATGCCAGCGGTGCCGATAACAACACGACCAGATTTAGACCGAATCGCCCACGCACTACTCGCATCGACAAAGGGAACAGGAATAAACACAAGGAACATGATGCCTACAGAATGGACTTCACCGCCGCCACCCTCGCGATTTCCAAAGACCTTACAGGCAAAGGCGTGCCCTGCTTCATGCAACACTTTAATAAGCACAAAAGAGAGATATAGAAATGGAAGGTTGTTCGGAGTCAATATGCCAAAAAAACCAGAACTTACACTGTTCGTTGAAGCAATAATTGCAATAATTCCAGCGGTCATCATCAATAGAAGTAGAACTGCTCCCCCTTTTGAGAATAATCGCTGCACCAAATAAGACCAACGATTTAAGAAAAGATCAGGGTCGTAGAGTGGGATGCGAATAAAAAGAATACTCGCAAGTTTTCCACGTACTTCTTTTGCCCTTCTTTTCGCATACCGATCAAACAGTGCTGCTGCATCACTTGGAACTTCTGATTGAATGAGATTCGATTGATACAAGTTACCGAGTAACTCAATCACTTCCCCTTGGGTTGGCGCGCCATCTGGGTCTTCTTCCATACAACGATTCCATGCTTGCTCCACCGTGAGTGTGCCATCAAGCAATCCTAAAAAATGGTATGCATACTCGTTCAAGCGGAAGAAATTATTCGTCACAGGATCTTCGATGACATACCAAAGTACACCACGAAATCGTTGTCTAAACACACGCGTGTCTGCACGGAGCCGCGGCTGCAATGCAAGCACTCGATACCAAGATTCATGAAATGTTGGCCGATCAATTGCCATCTGTTATATCCACAACCACATTCGTATCCAATCGACGACGGGCTTTGTCCACATCACGATGTAATGTTTACGGCCTGCGTCTACTTTCGCTACACCTTCCATGCCGGGGCGTAACCACGTTGGCGATTCGGTCAATTTTGCTCGAACGCGGAATACTGTTTCAAGATCGCCCACTTGCCCAAGTGGCTCGATCGCTTCCACGACCATTGGAATATAAAAACCAGGATACGCCGCAGTTGCAACTTCGCCTGTTTGTCCAACTTGCACATCGAGTATTTGTGATTGATTGACGAGAATATCTGCATAAAACGATGCAAGAGGTGCGATTTCCATCAATACTTCGCCACGCGTAACAGGTAAGCCAACCAATCGTTCAAGGTCGCCTGAAAGCACATTACCTGAAATCGGTGCAGTTGCGGAAGCAACATTCAACCGATGTGTAAGCAGGTCTATTTCAGCTTGCGCTTTATCTACATCCGTTCGTGCCATCTTTGCTGTTGCTTCATCGTGTTCGCGCTGTGCGACTGAAACTTCTCGCTGTGCTTTGGCAAGGGTTGCTTCCGTTGTTGCAAGTTGTAATTCCAACTCAATCGTGTCAAATTCAAGCAAGATTGTTTCATCAGAAAGAACTTCATCACCGGGACGTACATGCACTGCCATAATTTCAGCATCAAAGGGGACAGCGATCACCGCGCGATCATCTACACCTACAACGAACGTACCCTCAACACGGTACACTCCTTTGCCAAAGAGCATAAACCCGATGAGTAACACAAGCACAATGCTTAACAATTTGATCCACGTATGTTCTGGACCGAGAAGCATTTCAAGTTTGTCTTTACAAAGATCCGCGCACCGTCTTCCCCACCAGCGATCGTGGCGATGAAGCAACGAAAGCGGGTTTTGCACTAGTTCGCCGAGAAGCCGAAGGGAATCAACATCCACATCTGTAAATTGCTCACCTGTTTGCCGCTCGAGTGTGAGGACTCCAAACACAGCTTCGTTATATCGCAGAGGCACACTCAGCACCGCAATATCTTCGCACTTCATAGCGAGTTCCTTTGTGGCTCGAACGATTCGTAAACCTTCGCTTCTTGGAATCTCCACTTCTGTATCTTGATCTGCGCATTCTTCCATTGCAGATTCGATCAGACGCACAGCTTCCATCTTCCTGACAATTTCTTCTGTATTGCTCATTGCATGTACCGCGATGTATTGTTCTTCAACAAATCCAAGAGAAACTCTACTGCATGCCCAATGTGATTCAATGTGATTCACAAGTGCAAATGACGCTGGCTTTGCTCGTTCGTAACTTGCCATTGCGCCTGCGCATTCCACGACCGATGCTAATCTCGCAACTGCTGCATGACTTTCAAGGGCTGAAAGTTTCGCTTCATCTGCGACGAGTAATCCTGAAAGGGTCATGAGTGTGTTGTATTGTTGTTTTTCAATTCCATGAAAAATAGCAACCACTGTTCTTGCGTTTGCATCATTTGCAACAACAAGATGCTTAATTGCAACATCGCTCTCTTCAACTACAAGAGTAGAACTTGGGTCTTTCCCTTCAAGTGAACGTACAGTTTGTACAGTGGGGGAGATCCATTGCGGAGGTTCAGTCCCCTCGGGCGTAGGAAAAATTGCTAATACTTCAACTGTGCCATCTGGCGCGTATCTGATCACTGCACCAGAAGGAGATTGGCCAATCGAGCAAATTTCCGCAAGCGTGTGGTGGAGTGAGACTGCAGCATGCGGCGATGTGCCTTGCTGATCTTGGGGTATGTGTGAATCGCTCACGTTGTTCCCTCTGGCGGTGTGGGTTCAGCATTAGAACCACCGCTGCTGATTGGAATGGGACCAAATTTGTCTTCATATTCTTTTACAAGTCCTGCAAAAGAGATTGCCATACGTTTTGCTGTTGCATAGGTCATCACAAGTCGTGTTGGATAATTCATCACCATCTGAGGGACAGCTTTACCCTCAGTATTAGCGGCAATATCAACTGCGGTCATACCAACATCGAGCAGCACCTCTTCTGGCATTCTTGAAAAGCGAAAAATATTTGTGTACTGCGTCACGGCGTTGGACGTGTCAAGTCGCAGTTGCATCGATTGTTTGGCTTGTCTGCTTGGATTACTTTCATGTTCGCTCATCGTTCTTTCCTTTTACTTATGCACCGATTATTGCTAAGGTGCCGATTGTTAGAGTTGATAGTACTTACTATCGTACTATTTGTTATGACTTGTTGACGAGTTCTCCCAAATGAGGAAAAACCACATGCTTCGAACTACCCCTTTCATTGCCACGCTTCTTTTTCTTTGTGGTGCAGCGTATTTGCGGCCATCTGATGGGTTTGATGCTATTGCCGTTCCAGATCATGACCTCGACCTCGGATTTGTCATTCGCGGCGAAGTGAAATTGGTCGCTGTTGAACCTGGTGATCAAGTGAAAAAAGGCGATGCACTGATTGGTCTTGTTGATGACTCCATCGTTGCACAGGAAAATTTGCAACGGATCCGTTCTAAAAGTACGCTTGAAATTGATGCGTCGAAATCTGAGTTTGACCTTGCTGTCCTTGAAGAAGCTGCCGCCCAGAAGGCCCACGACCGTCACGCGATCAATGATCTTGAGATGCAACGAGCAAAAACGAACACTGTTCGAAAACGCCTTGCTTGGCAACTGTTTGTACAACGAAAAGAAGAAGCCGCAGCGCAATATCAACAAATCGTTGCACAACTTGAACAACATCATCTCGTTGCACCAATTGACGGTACGGTTGAAATCGTGAACGTAGACATCGGCGAACTCGTTGCAGACGTTAAACCAGTGCTTCGGCTTGTAACAAATAACCCCCTCGTCGTTGATGCGCCCGTTCCGATGACCGTCGCCAATACACTCGTCGCCGGAGGTACTGCAAATGTTATGTTCCCACAATTAGTTGGCACACCATCCCTCCAAGGTACGATCGATCATGTTGCAACAGTTGCGGATCCGGGCAGTGAAACCCAGTTGATTCGCATTATTGTGCCGAACCCTGACGGGCTTCCGGGTGGTTCCCATGTTGTTGTGACATTTCAAAATAAACAATAAATAAAAACAACCCGCGGGGTTGTTTTTCGTGGTCGTTTTTTTAATCTAGGAGCTTAAGCGCTTCGACCGCAATAATTCTCAGCGATCGTGGAAGTCGTCGCTCGTCCCTCATTGCTCCAAAGCCGCGGCGGAGTGCATTGTTAGATTGGCTTGAAATACGCTGATCATGATTTACCAATGCACAAGCAATAGCAACAAGATAAAGATACGCACCTCGCCTTCGTTCAACCACGCCATGTTCACCCATTAAACGGAGTGTTTTAAAACAATCCTTTGCTTTGACGAGGTCCTCAATTGATGGTGATTCAAGAAAGAAACTTTCGACGGTTTTGCCTGCTATGTCGAATGCAATCATGTCTGCTGAAAGTGTTGCTGGGTCGTGTTCAACACGACACGCCCAACGCAATGGTTCACGGATTGCTTCGACCATACCAATACCATGTAAGAATCTTCGCAACTCGTTTAACTCTGGGTCTACCTGCAATTCATCATCAACCGTTTCTCCGATCACCGAACGAATTTGTTTTGCAAACCTACGCTGTACGCGTGTGAGCATAATTGATGCTTGTGCAATATCAGGAACACCCCACACACCTAGCAAAAATGAGTAATCTTCCTTCGGTATAGGTTTGAAGGAAGCATGTAACACCCTTGCGACAAATATATTCCAGTGTGGTTCTAGGCCTTCTTCATAACATTCTTCTAGTGTTTGCAACATTGCTGTGAGCACAATAGAGGCGCCCCAAAGACGTGCAAACGCTTCTTCTGGCGTTGTGTTTGTCAACATACCTTCTAACAGTGGTTCGATTATGTCAATTTGTTCTCGTGGGTGTTCAACTTGCGGCGCAATTGAATCCCAACCGTTAGACCTACATCGCTCTAGATGATCTTCAGTGAGATCAAACAATATCTGTCGTTGATGCCCCCCACTAAAATACGTTCCACGGCGTGCACGATTTTCATTAAGTAATAAATCGATACTCGTTGCAGTTGCGACAAAAGCCTCATGATCACTGCATCCTTTTGCAATGCAATACCCATAAACAGCAGGCCAGCAGAGTGCGGTGATCGAGCAATCATGTGCTCCAGATGCTTCCGCCATTTCTAATCCTGCACAGTCAATCGCCTGTGCCCATTCGATTGGTGCAAAGGGTTCGTTATCCATGTTGTTTTGTAGTACTCATATCGTATTAGAGTATAGTACCCAATTCGTTCTCGACAATCACATAGGAGAAAATACCCGTGACTACTGGTACCACCGCAACAATGTCCACCTTCCTCAATACAAACCTTGATCTCTACGAACCATGCCCTTTTAAGGTCGCCGACCTTTCACCTGAAACAGTCGCATTTGGTCGCAAGGAAATCGAAATCGCCGAGTATGAAATGCCCGGATTGATGGCCCTTCGCGAAAAACATGGCGAGTCAAAGCCCCTTACAGGTGCAAGGATCACCGGTTCCTTGCACATGACGATTCAAACTGCCGTGCTGATCGAAACACTCGTAGCACTCGGTGCTGAAGTTCGCTGGGCAAGTTGTAATATTTTCTCGACCCAAAATCACGCTGCAGCAGCTGTAGCGGTTGGCCCAAATGGCACCCCTGAAAATCCACAAGGCATCCCCGTCTTTGCATGGAAAGGCGAAACGCTTGAAGAATATTGGTGGTGCACCTTCCAAGCATTACACTGGGGCGATGGACAATGCCCGAACCTAATCCTTGACGATGGTGGAGATGCGACCCTCGTAATCCACAAAGGCGTGGAGTACAACAAAACTGGTTCCGTTCCAAGCAGTGAGACTGCCGGCAGCGAAGACGAGCGGATTATTTTAGATCTGCTCGCTGATGTCCAGGGTAGGAACGACAAATTCTGGGAACAATATGCTGTTGAAATCAACGGCGTAAGCGAAGAAACAACAACTGGCATTCACCGTATGTATCAAATGGCGAACAACAACACATTGTTATTCCCAGTGATCAACGTGAATGACTCTGTGACGAAAAGCAAATTTGATAACCTCTATGGTTGTCGCCACTCATGTGTTGACGGAATCATGCGAGCAACTGATGTTATGCTCGCTGGTAAAGTTGCACTCGTCGCAGGCTATGGAGACGTTGGCAAGGGTTGTTGCCAAGCACTTCGCGGTCAAGGTTGCCGCGTTTTAGTGAGTGAAATTGACCCAATTTGTGCATTGCAAGCTGCAATGGAAGGATACGACGTTGTTCGCTTGAACGATGTTGTTGGCAACGTTGATGTTTTTGTAACAACAACAGGGAACTTCAATGTCATCACTGCCGGGCACATGGAAAAAATGAAACACAACGCCATCGTTGGCAACATTGGTCATTTTGATAATGAAATCGACATGGCCGGTCTTGAACAACTTAGCGGTATTGAAAAAATTAACATAAAGCCACAAGTAGACGAGTGGAAATTCGCTGATGGGCACTCCATTATTGTCCTTGCAGAAGGTCGTCTGTTGAATCTCGGCTGTGCAACGGGTCACCCAAGCTTTGTGATGAGCAACTCGTTCACAAACCAAGTGCTCGCGCAAATGGAATTACATTCGAATCATGGTGAGTACGAGCACAAGGTATATACCCTTTCCAAGAAACTCGACGAAATGGTAGCACGGTTACACCTTAAACAACTCGGTGTTGATTTAACCGAACTTACACCCGAACAAGCGGCATACATCGATGTTCCTGTTGAAGGACCTTACAAAGCAGATCATTATCGGTATTAAATAAACAACCCCGCGGGTTGTTTATTTAGGTGCCACCAGAGAAACGACCCGCGGGGTTGTTTCTCGGTATCATTCCCCCTTCACATGAGCGACCGACTCACCCACGAATGCGGGCTAGCCTTTGTACGGCTCAGAAAGCCCCTGCACCACTACCAAGATGTGTATGGCGACGCTGCATGGGGACTTCGAAAAACCTACATACTCATGCAAAAACAGTACAACCGAGGCCAAGATGGCGCGGGTCTAGGTGTGGTGAAGTTTGACATGCCAGCAGGTGATCAATTTCTACTTCGCATTCGATCAGATAAGCACAATGCAATCGAACGTATTTTTGATGCGATCACTGAAGATACTGAAGTGCTTTCAGATGCCATTACATCTGAAACAGAAATGGATGCGAAACGCAATTGCCGTTTTCTAGGGGAAGCGTATCTTGGACATCTGCGGTATGGCACGCACTCGAGCAACTCAATGGCAAATTGTCACCCATTCATTCGTAAGAGTAATGTTGCGAGTCGGAATATTGCACTTGCTGGCAACTTCAATATGACGAATTCTAGCGAGTTGTTTGAACGGCTCGTCGGGTATGGTCTTGACCCAGTTGGCGATAACGACACACAAGTGATTCTTGAAAAAATCAGCCACTTCCTCAACGACGAACATGAGTGGCTCATCAAGAAACACAAAAACCTAGATGGCCGCGAACTTGCAGAAACTATTTCTAAAGAACTAAACATCGGAAAGTTTCTTAAAAAAGCGGCGCAATATTGGGACGGCGGGTACGTTTTTGCTTCGCTTATCGGGAACGGGGACGCTTTTATCTGTCGCGACCCAGCAGGAATCCGCCCAGCGTTTATCTACATCGATGATGAAGTCGTTGCATGTGCATCTGAACGAGGTGCCCTCGCCAACGTGTTTAACGTAGAACCAGATGAAATTAAACAAGTTGAGCCCGGACACGTTGTTGTTGTAAAACGTGATGGCACCATTGAAGATGTTGAATTTACAGCACCTCTCGAAACAAGGCAATGCTCCTTTGAACGTATTTACTTTAGCCGTGGCAACGACCCGTTAATTTATACACAACGGAAACGACTAGGTGCAAACCTTGCACCACGCATCATGAAAGTTCTTGGCGAAGATATTGACCGTTCATTTTTTAGTTACATCCCAAACACTGCCGAAACTTGTTTTCTTGGATTACTTGAGGCGGTTGGCGGTGCTCTTCGTTGCATTGTAGCCGATCAAATTTGGTCGAAAATACAAGACGGTTCAGTAACTAGAGAAGATTTGTCAAAGTTAAATCACACTCGAGTAAAAGCAGAATTGATCGCACATAAGGATCAACGCTTGCGGACATTTATTACGCATGATGCGGCAAGACGAGATTTAGTCACACATATTTATGACATTACTCGCGGACTCATTGAAAAAGATGACACACTTGTTGTCGTTGATGATTCGATCGTTCGGGGAACAACATTGCGAGAATCGATCATCACAAGTTTGTCGCAGCTACACCCAAAACGTATTGTCATTGTGAGTTCCGCACCACCAATTATGTACCCCGATTGTTACGGCATCGACATGAGCCAGATTGGCAAATTCATTGCGTTCGAAGCTGCGGTTACGTTAACAAATGAAGCAGGAAACGCTGCTATTTTTGACGAAATTGCTGCAAAGTGTAATGAACAAGAAAAATTGCCAGTGCCTCAAATGCAAAATCAAGTAAAAGCATTGTACGACCAATTTTCATTGAAAGAAATTTCGTGCAAAATTGCTGAACTTGTCAGACCAACGCATCTTGCATGGAATGGCAAACTTGATGTGGTATACCAAGATGTCGAGGGACTCAATGCGGCGATGCCCGACTATTCCGGAGATTGGTATTTCACCGGTAATTATCCAACCCCTGGTGGGAATTCTGTTGTTAACCGCGCCTTTTTGAATTGGCACGCGGGTGACGATTCAAAACGTGCATATTAATCGACGCCATCAACGAACCACCGCTTGCCGCGTTTAACAATTTTGTGACCTTCTTTTCGTAAACGCTTCGCTTGACGTTCCATGCCACCGGGATATTTTGGGTTCAACTCACCTTCGGCTTTTACAGTTCTCCACCACGGTGTAATTCGTTTTTTTCCTTCGTCTTCCGCTTCTTGAGCTGCGTGGGATGAAACCCAAACAAATATACCGCTGCAAAGTGGGCATGTGCTTGTTGCGTCATTTTCGGTTGCGAGTTTAACGCGCATCTGGGCAATAGTCATCACTTTCCCTTTGCGCACTTTTCTCATCATGGCATCAACCTGCAAAGGGGCAGGCACAAGCATGCGATCACCGTACTGCGTGGAGCCCTTCCCCTTTGGCTTAATTATTTTTGGCAGATCTTTTGAATCTGCCAGTTTCTCACGCCAACTTTTTTTCGCTCGTGCCATAGTTTGGCATCTTATCCCGCCCTCGATAGACCATTTGCATCTTGATTGATTTTCAACACATTAACTTCCACGGCTGCAGATTGGGCTGCTTGGCGAACATCGTACTTTTTAAGAACTGCAACAAGTTCTTCCGGCTTGTTGGTGATCCTTGATGCTGTTTTTGCAATCCGTTCGGCTGTGGCCCAAAGGTCATTTCGCATTGTTTGCTCAAGTGCTTCTGCTAAATCAATACAGGTCCAATAATCAACTGTTGTTTCAATCATGTGTTCATCCTTGCGATATATGCCGCCGAGACATATCGGCTACAAGGTGTCCAACGCTTGAAGACGTCTTCTAATTGCTTTATCTGTCTACACTTAGGAATATCGCCCACCGCAACATCTTTTGACCTGACCCCGGGGTCAGGTCAAAAGATGTTGTGGGGTCGGGGGTCGGGGATCGGGGGTCGGGAGTGTTCGTATTTAGACCTGACCCCGAGGGTCAGGTCAAACTACATGACGTGCCAAAAAAAGAGGACCCCCTTCGCGACCGGCGAGAAGGGGGTATTCTTTAGAGATAGGGTCTAACTTGCACCCTGAGAAAAAGAGTCAATCAAGTGGAACTGTGTCGCCAGGACCTTTGTATACACCCCGTTGCCATGGATCAAAATCGATGCCAACACCTTCACCCTCATCTTCGCAAGGATCACAACTTAGAAAGTCAACATAGAAGAGCCAAGCGTCACTGCCGATGATGTCAGCACCTGCACCGTACCATTCCAACAATGCTTGTTGCATACATGTAGCGCTGAATGAAACGCAAACTGTTGCATATTGGCAACTGTAATTGCGTGCTACTTCATCGAATGGCCAACCTGGAAATGATGTAGCACCATCAAAACATACAGTCGAGGTTACTGATTGACTAATTGGCGCTGGAACATGTCCGTTAATCCACCCTGATTCGAATACATGCACTTCATCAACGGGAAATGGTGAAGTGATACACGTTGTGATATTGCCGTACGCATCCGCGCACGCTGCACCGCTTTGCAATAACTCAACCATGCCACCAATAGTCAACATGTATCCTTGCGACCATTGTAGATCTGCGCCAAAACCAAATTCGGGGTACTTACAGATAGGATCATCTGGTGTCCATACCAAATCTTCACATACTGGTCCGCCACAAAGATACCCAAGTGGCATCACACAATGATCAGGAGGAACGAAACATCCGTCACATGGTGGAACCGTATCACCGGGTCCCTCATAATGACCACCACCTGTATTTTGTCCTCCAGCGTGACCACCACTAGGGTTAGGAATACTATTTACGGTAACAGAGGGATTGCTAGGATGTGTTGCAGTCGCGAATTGACTGAGTGCAACGATTGATGCTAGTCCAAGTGGAAGAGCGATGAATTGTGTTGTTGTTGTAAGTTTCATTGTCCTGTCTCCTTAATAGATAGGGGTTTTAAATAAGTGGTTCATGGACTACAGGCGGCAGCAGCGTAAAAAAACCGCAACCACAATGAAAAACCGCGTTTCAACCCCATATGGCTATACTTCACAACCATGGACCCACAACCACTCAATGAATTGATGCCCGAGGTATACGACGAACTTCGTCAAATTGCTGAACGATCAATGCGTCAGGAACGGGTAAGCCACACCTTGCAAGCGACAGCGCTTGTGAATGAAATTTATCTTCGCCTTGGCCATCAAGAGGAAGCAAAATGGCAAAGCCGTGCGCATTTTTTTGCGGCAGCCGCCCAAGCAATTCGCCGAATCCTCATCGATCATGCGCGTAAAAAAGGCGCGGATAAACGAGGTGGTGGGCGAAGCAGAGTACCGCTTGAAGATGCAATAGGTATTGGTGGTGGTACAGAAGTTGAATTGCTTGACCTTGACGAAGCACTTTCGGAATTAGAACAACTCGATGCACGCGCAGCAAAAGTTGTAGCGCTCCGATTTTTCGGAGGTCTGAACATGGAAGAGGTTGCAACTGTTATAGGCGTTTCAAAGAGAACTGTTGAAGGCGATTGGACCACAGCAAAAGCATGGCTTCGAGGAAGACTCGACGAATGAAACCCGAGCAGTGGCAACAAGCCCGTGAGCTATTCGCTTCTGCAAGAAAACTTCCAAAGGAAGAGCGCGAAGAGCATTTGCAAAAACTTTGCAGCGATCCTGTTGTCATTAAACAGGTCTACTCTCTTCTTAAACACGACCACGAAGATGATTTCCTTGATGAACCAGCACTTGGAGATTCATTTACGCTCGCCGATTCAAAACAACCTAAGAGTGGAATGCAAGTTCCGGAAAAACTCATCGAAGGATACAAAATTACGCACATTCTTGGATCTGGCGCGAGTGGCATCGTGTATGGTGCTGAGCAGTTTCATCCAAAA
>CAYYRP010000025.1:0-37053 GCA_964474235.1 uncultured Isosphaeraceae bacterium | reverse complement strand
AATCTTTTCCATTTTCCTCCCATTCTTGAAAGGTTCTAGTTAATAAAACACTACTACTTCGCTATCAATGCGTACTATTAAGGACCGACCGGAAATCTAAATCTTGGAAATTTTGATTTCCGTTGAATTGGATTGAATTTTTCCAATAATCGATTTCAGCGTCGGAAAGAGCTTTTTCGGGTAGATAATCACGAAAAGATTTTTTGTACCACTCTAAACTCGAATTCTCATCTCGCATAATGCACTGTTTGATACATTCGAACCATAATGCAGCCGCTTGGTCTTGCAATAGCGCTCGATCACTCGAAGAAGTGTTTGTTCCTCTAGATTTGAGCGTCAAGGCGACTGCTAAGTTATTCAAATAACGCCAAGTAATATTGTGACCAACGCCATATCGATCAGCTGCTGTTTTTGCAACAGGCCGTAACAATTCAATGGCTTTATCAAAATTTCCAAGTCGCTCATATGCGAGACTTTGTAGATTTATCAACCCCAGTGTTCTTGTGTGATAAGGAGTGTATGCAGCTGTTACTTTTTCAATGAACTTTGGAGTAAGTAATTCTAGTGTATGCCTAGCAGCGTCTTCGGTCCCTTCTTGAAAAATGTTTGCCCAACTTAATTGTTTCTTCCCGTTGAATTCGTATATTAAATCATTCATTAACAGTTGGTTGTTGATCAGTAATGCTTGTTCAATATGGTTTCGACCATCAGTGCGGATATTTTCATTTGGCGAACGCAGCTCAACCCGTCCTTGTCTAAGCAACGCATTTACAGAAAACTCAGGAGTCGGATGTGCGATTGTTGAGTGTAATTCAGTTATCTTAGAGATCCGTTTTTCATAATCACCATGTCCTTCATAAGCATAATGATCAATCGCTAAAAGTACACCTCGTTCAGTTTCCATTCCCACAAGCACTGCATTTTTCAGCCGGAATTGATTCTCTTTTGACCACTTATCTGCAACGAACGAAAGAAGGTCATTCATATCTGCATGTAACAACCGATCATCTCCCGACATTTGTTCCGCACGCAAAATGAGGTGGTCAAAATTTGTCTTCCAATACTCTGGATTGGTCACAATAATCTCGTCACGCGTTGAGAGCGCTTCTTTTGCGAACTCGATGAGTTTGGTTTTGTGATCGAGTTCGTGTTGTGCTTGAAGCGCAAAGTACACGGAAGTCGCAGTTGCGATTGCGAGAATTGGCAAAGCAATCACGATTGCAGCCGCTAATCGTCTTCTGCGCCGCAAAAATCTAGCGATTGTTGATTCCTTGCGAGCCGAGATTGGTGCGTTTTCAATTACATGCCCAATATCATCACATAGTTCGTTGGCTGAGCGGTATCTTTTACTTGGACTTGATGCCATCGCATGTTCGACAACAATACTCAAGTCTTTAGAAACATCCTTGTTAATAGTTCTGATAGATATTGGTTGAGAGTGAGATATTTTCTCGACTGCTCCTGGAATAGTTGTGGAATCCAAGTCATACGGTCTTTGACCAGAGAGTAATTCGTACAGAATTACACCAAGTGAATAAATGTCGCTTGTCACATCAACACTTTCTCCGCTTGCTTGCTCTGGCGACATGTACTGCATCGTGCCAACTAAGTCAGTGGTTTGTGTTCGCAGTGCAGTGGGCATGCCCATTGGGTCAATCGCTTTGGCAACACCGAAGTCAATTATTTTTGGAATTCCCTTTGCATCAACCAAGATATTTGCTGGTTTTAAGTCGCGGTGAACAATGCCGCGGCTATGCGCTTCTGCAACTGCTTCGCAAACAAGTTTGAATAGTGTAAGTTTCTCATTGGTGTTCAAATTTTCATCTTTGGCGAATGCAGTAATCGGTTTTGCGTCTTCGATATACTCCATCGCAATCCAAGGAATGCGATCGCCGTGCATGATGTGCGTACCCGCTTCGTACACTTGCGCAATTCCACCATGGTGCAACCTTCCTAGCAAACGACATTCAATTTCAAACCGTTTGCTTGCACTTCGTGAAAGTAATCCACGGCGTAACACTTTGAATGCGACATTGCGATCAGGATTTTTCTGCCTTGCAAGATAGACGCGTCCCATCCCGCCACTCCCTATCCGTCTCTTAATTGTGAAATGCCCAACAACTTCTCCCACAAATGGATCGTTGTCAAGATCATCTCGGTCGCCTTCGGTGAAGGGAAGGAGTGATTGTAATTCTTCGTAGAGTTCTGGCGATTCATTTTTTATATCATCGAGCCGACTTGCTTTAACTTCCGGTGGTAACTCGATGAGTTCTGTTAGGAGCGTACGAATTTTGTCGTGGTCAATTGTCATTTGAGAGTTCGCGCCGAAGCCACGCCCTCGCCCAGACCCAGTCGGTGCGAACCGTTCGGTCGGTAATGTTCAAAACACCCGCGACTGCTGTTTGTGTTAAACCAAGTAGATAACGAAACCGTACAACATCGGCTGCACGATCGTTTACTTTTTGCAATTTTTCGATTGCAACTAGGAGTGGTTCGATCATCGCATTGACTTCTGTTTCTGGGGATGCAAGTTCGCCCTGAACTAAGTCGATTGAAATTTTCTTTTTGTCTCCCCCTCGGAAGTGGGCGTTGCGTTTCCGTGCGTAGTCCACCAAAATTTGCCCCATCGACCTTGCAACACTTCCGAAGAAATGGGCTCGGTTGTCCCAAGTGAGAAATATGCCTTCTTTTCCATACAGCCGCATATAACATTCGTTGACAAGAAGTGTCGGCTGGATCGTATTGCCAGCAAATTCTCGCCGGCAAATATTTTCCGCCATGTCGTGGACATCGCACTGGACCTCCTGCCAAAGGCGAGCGATAGCAACGCCGTCTCCTGTGGACGCGTCGTTGAGGAATTGCGTTACATCTTGCTCTGTCGTTGACATTGTGATTAGACAATATCGTCCCAAGTTGTCTAGTTTGAAGCAAGTGCATTTCTCAGAATTACATACGAAAAAATAGGGGGGAAGTGGAAACCAATAAAAAAAGAGCCCTAGTACACTAGGGCTCTTCTTGAAATATCAAAAGATATTCAGGAAATTACATTTCCTTGCGTGGTGCAGCTTCGCTACACTTGATTGTACGACCGTCAAGATCGGTACCATCACACTCAGCCATTGCTTTCTTTGCTTCTTCATTGTCGTCCATTGTGACAAATCCGAACCCACGTGATCGGCCTGATTGGCGATCTGTGATGACGATTGCATCTGACACGTTTCCGAATGCTTCAAAATGGGCTTGAAGATTCTCTGTAGTAGTACCCCAACTTAAATTTCCAATATACAATTTCATAACTCTAACCTAACCTTTTTAATCTAACCCCACTGGGCAGAAAATTACCTAGAAAAAAACACTGATCTAGGCACTAGGCTACCGAGACGCGGGAGATTATACTCGATATTGTTGGGTTACCTCTGAAACGTGCCTTTTTTCTTATCAAAACCAAACGCAAAAAGCCTGTTTTTTGTACGATAGGGGCATGTGCCGTCTTTTTCTTTTTATAATTTCTCTATATATAGTTGTAGGTTGCTCAAAAGATGAGCAAAACCAGCCGGTTTCAACTGATCCTCCTCCGATTCACCTGACACCATCTTCCGAAATTGGTGGTGGTGTTTCCAAACAGGACCACCCGACCATCGCCCATGTGCGGATTGCTGACCTTGACCAAGATGGATTGAATGACGTGCTAGTCTGCGATGTCCTTGGGCAGCAAGTGGGTTGGATTCGACAATCTCCAGATGGTTCATTTGCTGAAACCCCAATACTGTCTGGTGTTTCAGGTGCAGTACATGTTGAAGCAGTAGACTTTGATGAAGATGGGGACCTTGATGTTTTGATTGCAGCGATGGGTGTCATCCTTCCAACTGATGCAAAGATGGGACAGGTGATCATTCTTGAAAATGATGGAGATGAAAATTTAACGGCCCATACAATTGCAAGTGGTATCCAGCGTGTCACCGACGTGCAAGCGGGGGACCTTGATGGTGACGGTGATATGGATTTATCAGTTGCGCAGTTTGGCTACACGCAGGGCCAAGTGCAATGGTTTGAAAACAACGGCGCTTGGAAATTTACACCACATCAATTGATTGACCGCAGCGGTGCAATTCACGCGCCGATTGTTGACATTGACAATGACGGCGACCTTGACGTGCTTGCGTTGTTATCACAAGAATGGGAAACCGTGTACGCATTTGTGAACGATGGCAGCGGAAATTTTACAGAAACAATTTTACACGATGTTGCCGACGCAGATTTTTCAAGTTCGGGAATGACCGTTGTTGATCTGGACAAAGATGGCGACGCTGATGTTGTGTGGACCAACGGCGATGCGTTTGTATCCGTTGATTACCGACCGCTTCCAACACACGGTGTGCAATGGTTAGAAAATAATGGCGATCTCAATTTTACGTACCACCGAATCGGTCAAATGGACGGTGCATACGGACCCTCGATTACAGACATGGACGGCGATGGAGATTTAGACATTGTGACGGTTGCAGAATTCGCGTTTTGGGATCGCCCCGAAACGCGAAGTGTGGTTTGGTGGGAACAACAAGATGATTTGAAATTTGTTCCGCGGACAATTGCTACAAATCCAACACATTTGGTGACGTGTGATGTTGGCGATCTTGATAACGATGGCATTCCTGACATTGTTGCTGGAGGCATGGCGTTATATCCACCATTTGATCGGATCACGCGCGTAACGCATTGGTTGAATGAAGGTGATTTTAATACTGACACAATTGCGTTGCACATTCCTAATTCTGTACAAACTAAAGTTGCACAAGCAAAAACGTCTGGCGAAAAAGGCATGATTTTGCACGCCAATGGTTTTGACCCCCGAAAGATTTACGAGCGTGCAATGGATGAAGACCCAGAACATGCAAGATGGCCATATTACCTTGGGCTGTTGGATGTTTCAGTTGGCGATAGCGCCTCTGCACTTGCCTACTTTGAACAAGCAGAAAATCTTGACGACTCCTATGCGCCGTTGAAAACTCGTCTTGGTGAATTGTATGTTGGCGATGGAAATGTGTTACTAGCGAAAGAAAAATTTTTACTCGCAGGTACTCCACATGCAATCGTTGCACTAGCGCAACTTGCTGCAGATCATGGGCAGTGGCAGGAAGTTATTGAGATTCTTAAAAACACAACTGCGCCAGCTGCTGCATCACTACTTCATACGGCGAATGCAAAACTAAACAATGAGATTACAGAACCATACGCGGCAGTTGACATGGGATATCAAATGGACGACCCGTGGCTACAAGAAGTTGAAAAACTTTGCGTTCTTTCGCCGCATCTTGTCACACAAGCCCAGACGGATTTTATTGCTGGCAATATAGATTCTGCTGAGAAACTATTGCAGCGTGCAATTGCAATTGATCCCACTGATAAAGATGCCAGGCTTGCGCTTGCAAATATTTTAATGCTTGGCGATCGCCTTACTCCCAAAAATTTGGAAAAAGCAATCGTACATCTCGAGGCTGGCTTGCAATCAGATCCTTCGTATGTCATGACACGATCTAAATATGGTTGGGCGTTGTATTTGTCAGAACGGTTTGTAGAAGCGCAACGAATTTGGCTTTCCATTCTTGAAGATGAACCACAACATGGACCTGCGTTGACGTACTTAGGACAACTTGCGTTGTCGCAAAAACGATTCGTTGCTGCGTACGACTTTTATACACGTGCGTTTTCTGTGCCGAGCGACTCGCCATTTGATATTTCAACCCACCCTCAAATGCGAGCGTCAATGTATTATCGAATGGCACTTGCTGCAAAAGGGATCGGTAAAAAAGAAGAAGCAATTGCTGCTCTTGTTAAAGCAGTCGAGTTGTCCCCAAGTAATGTGGATTCACAATTTGAACTCGGGAATTTGATGATCTCATTGAAAAACTTTCGGGGAGCGTTGCCGCACCTTGAAGTCGCAAATGCGCTGCAGCCAAAGAATCCTCGGATGCTCGCGGCGCTTGGGTACACATGGTCTAATTTAGGTAATCATCAAAACGCAAAAACATTTCTGGGACAAGCAGTGAATGTTGCACCGAAATTTGCACTCGCTTGGTATCACTTAGGAAATGCCCAACTCGCCCTAGGCGATCGAAATGGAGCGACTGATTCTTTTACAGTAGCGATCCAGTTACAGCCGACATTTACTGCTGCAAAGGACGCATTGTCCAAGTTGCATTGAAGGTAGACTCTACAACATGACACGAACAATTGAACATTTTATTGATGGAAAAACGATAGCCCCAGGAAGCGGGGCTACATGCGATGATCTGAACCCTGCAACTGGTGAAGTGCTTGCCCAAGTTTCAATGGGTGAAATATCAGCAGCAGATGCTGCCGTTGAATCCGCAGCCCGTGCATTTCGGGGTTGGAGTGAAACACCAGTCGGTGATCGTTGCCAAGTGTTGTTTCGGTACAAGGAATTACTTGAGCAACACTTTGATGAATTGACGCAGATGATTGTCGATGAGCATGGCAAAACAACTGCGGAAGCTCGCGGTGATGTTCGCCGTGGTATTGACTGCGTTGATTATGCGTGCGGCGCACCATCGCTGATGATGGGTCGAACGCTTCCTCGCATCGCAGTCTCAACATCGTTTAGCCGTGAACGAGCTGAAGGTAATCCGGAGGTTCCACTAGACAGTTCTCTTGAACGCGTGCCAATCGGTGTGTGTGTTGGAATTACTCCGTTTAACTTTCCAATCATGGTGCCACTATGGATGTGGCCGATGGCCGTTGCATGTGGTAATACCTTCGTACTCAAGCCATCTGAAAAAGTTTCTCTTTGCGCCCTCCGCGAAGTTGAACTTGCAAGCGAAGCAGGACTTCCACCGGGCGTACTGAACATGGTGACAGGGGGGCCAGATGTTGTGAATCAATTATTAACACATGAAAAAGTCAAAGCAGTTTCCTTTGTTGGCTCAACTGCTGTTGCAAAGCATATTTACAAAACTGCTTCTGTTGCAGGTAAACGTGTGCAATGCATGGCAGGTGCAAAGAACACAATGATTATTATGCCAGATGCAAATCAAGATGCAGCCATTGACGGTGTGATCAGTTCATCGATGGGCAATACTGGGCAGCGGTGTTTGGCGGGATCTGTCGCAGTGCTTGTTGGTGATGCGCCAGATTGGTTTATTCCACGCGTAGTTGAAGCAGCAAAAAAAATACAAGTTGCAAAAGGTGACGAAACAGGCTGCACCATGGGGCCGCTCATCGACAAGGCAAGTGTGCAGCGTGTTACCAAAGCAATTGAGGGCGGTGTTGCAGCAGGTGCTGATTTACTTCTTGATGGACGAGGGGTAAAACTTCCGGGAGAGGGATTTGTTGGTCCTACTATTTTTGATAACGTTCCACATGATTCAGCGCTCGCAATGGAAGAAATTTTTGGTCCTGTGCTTTCGATTCTCAGAGTAGATACACTCGATGAGGCAATTGCAGTCACGCACCGATCACCATACGGGAACATGGCGGTGATGTTTACTGATAGTGGGTATGCAGCAAACAAGTTTAAAGATACGGCAGGCGCAGGTATGATTGGAATTAATGTTGGAGTTCCCGCACCAATGGCAGTCTTCCCATTCTGTGGTTGGAAAGATTCGTTCTTCGGTACGTTGCATTCCAATGGGGAAGATTCAGTACGTTTTTACACCGAAGGTCGCATTCTAGTGAGCCGTTGGTTCTAGCCCCCGAAAAGGAAACTTATGGCACGAATAACACGAGCAGCACTCATCCAAGCATCAAACCCAGCGCCTCCCGATGCGTCGATCGCTGAGACAAAAAAGATGATGATCGATAAGCACATTGAACTTATCAAACAAGCAGCCGAACAAGGCGCGCAAGTAACATGTTTGCAAGAAATTTTTTATGGCCCGTATTTTTGTGCAGAGCAAGATACGCGTTGGTACGAAATTGCTGAGCAAATTCCCGATGGTCCTACTATCAAACTGATGCAAGAACTCGCAAAAGAACACAAGATGATTCTAGTCATTCCAATCTATGAAGTAGATATGACAGGCGTGTATTACAACACAGCCGCAGTGGTCGACGAACATGGCGAATATTTAGGAAAGTATCGAAAGCACCACATTCCACATTGCAATCCGGGCTTTTGGGAAAAATTTTATTTTAAGCCGGGCAACCTTGGGTACCCAGTCTTTGAAACAAGTGCTGGAAAGATTGGCGTGTATATTTGTTATGACAGGCATTTTCCAGAAGGTGCGCGCGAGCTTGGCTTAAACGGCGCAGAAATTGTCTTTAACCCATCCGCAACTGTCGCAGGATTAAGTGAATACCTTTGGAAACTTGAACAACCTGCACATGCTGTTGCGAACCAATATTACGTTGGTGCAATTAACCGTGTTGGTACGGAAGAACCTTGGGGAATCGGCGAGTTTTATGGGCAAAGTTATTTTTGTAATCCTCGTGGACAAATTATGGTTGAAGGATCTCGCGATCAAGATGAAGTTGTGATCGCTGATCTTGATCTAGATTTGATTGAAGAAGTCCGTAATACTTGGCAATTTTTTCGTGATCGAAGGCCAGAAAGTTACACGCAAATTACTAAACCGTAACCCCCGAAAGTGATTCATTGATCAACCCTCTAATCAACCCAGACATCGCACCAGTTCCCATCGAAAAAAGAACATGGAACAAATGGCACCTTGCTGCTTTATGGATTGGAATGTCGGTTTGTATTCCCACTTATATGCTTGCTGCGTCGATGATTCAAGCGGGAATGACTTGGTGGCAATCACTTGGCACAGTGTTACTTGGGAACTTGATTGTACTGATCCCGATGATTCTCATGGGTCACGCTGGCACAAAGTATGGCATACCGTTTCCTGTTCTTGCACGGGCAAGTTTTGGAACCAAAGGTGCGCACATTCCGGCAATTGCGAGATCACTCGTAGCGTGCGGATGGTTTGGTATTCAAACTTGGATAGGCGGGTTTGCGATCTATCAAGTCTTAGGTGCACTCGGGTGGTACGACATTGCAGCAGACACATCAGTGGTTCCATTTCTTGGAATCACAACCATGCAATTTACTTGTTTTATGGCATTTTGGGTTTTAAATTTTGCAATTGTTGTTCGCGGCATCGATTGCATCAAGTGGCTTGAGTCTTGGGCAGCACCATTTTTGATTGCGATGGGACTTGCGATGTTGATTTGGGCAGCCGTGAAGGTGGGTGGTGTTTCACAAATGTTTCCAAAACCACCAGAAAACCCCGCACCGTTTTGGCCAATGTTCTTTCCGCAGTTAACAGCAATGGTTGGGTTTTGGGCAACGCTAAGTTTGAACATTCCTGATTTTACGCGGTATTGCAAATCGCAAAAGGATCAAGCCCTTGGTCAACTGATTGGGTTACCAACAACGATGACACTTTTTTCCTTCATTGGAATTGCGGTCACTTCCGCGACCATCGTTATCTTTGGCAGTGCAATTTGGGACCCAGTTGAACTTGTTGGAAAACTCGGTTCGACAACAGTTGTTGTTATTGCGCTCATTGCACTCACCGTTGCAACACTTTCAACAAACATCGCAGCAAATGTCGTGAGTCCTGCAAATGGATTCGCAAATCTCAGCCCCAGAAAGATATCATTTAGAACAGGTGGCATTATTACGTGCATCATTGGTATCGTGATTATGCCTTGGCGTTTGTATAACGATTTAGGCGATTATATTTTTACTTGGCTCATTGGGTACAGCGCGTTGCTTGGGCCAATTGCTGGCATCATGATTTGCGATTACTTTGTTGTTCGCAAAATGCGCCTTAACAGCGACGCTCTCTACGACGCAAAGGGGGAGTACGCAGGATT
The DNA here is from genome assembly GCA_964474235.1 of uncultured Isosphaeraceae bacterium. Classification (GTDB taxonomy): domain Bacteria; phylum Planctomycetota; class Phycisphaerae; order Phycisphaerales; family SM1A02. Next base: position 27,213 of record CAYYRP010000025.1, on the reverse strand, counting down.
ACGAATCAGTACAGTTGTCATTCTTATTATTGCAGTCTTGCCAAATTTACCTGGATTTATCAATGTAGCATTCAAAACAGATATGTTTCCAGAAATTTTCAATTCAATCTATAGTTACGCATGGTTTGTCGGCATCACAATTGCGTTTGTGTTGTACTACATGTGTAACCTAGGAGAACGTAGTAATGTTAAAACTTCCTGAATGTGGTTACACGCCAGATAAATATGAAGGACCTTCTAAAAAAGAAGTTTTTCATCTTCGTGGTGAATATCTTACTCCCGCACTTATGACGTACTACAAAGATCCGATCATGATCGTAGACGGACATATGCAGTATTTGTTTGATGAGTCTGGAGAGCGATACCTCGATGCTATTGCAGGTATTGTCACAATCAGTGCAGGCCATTGTCACCCCCGGATTATGGCTAAAGTGAATAAACAAAATGCCAGGCTACAGCACACGACAACGATTTACTTGCATCCAAATATCGCAAAGTTTGCAGAAAAGCTTGCGAGTACATTGCCAGAAGGATTAGATTGTGTGTATTTCACAAATAGTGGTTCTGAAGCGAATGATCTCGCGATATTGATGGCGCGTGCGTACACTAAACATTACGATGTGATCGCACTTCGAAATGCATACCACGGTGGTTCACAGGGCGCGATGGGATTGACAGCGCATTCAAATTGGAAATATTCAGTTCCTCATGGCTTTGGAGTTTTGCACTCGGTGACACCAAACAGGTATCGAGGGCACTTTGGTTACGATGATCCAGAAGCAGGCGAGAAGTACGCGCACGACGTACAGGATCTCATCGAAAGAGGCTCTACAGGCGGCATTGCAGCATTTATAGCTGAGCCAATTCAAGGCGTGGGTGGAATTATTGAAATGCCCCCGAACTATCTTCAACGCGCGTACGAATATGTTCGTGGGGCTGGTGGCGTATGTATTGCTGATGAAGTGCAAACAGGGTTTGGACGTACGGGCGAAAATTTTTGGGGTTTTGAAAACAACGATGTGATACCAGATATGGTTGTGATGGCAAAGGGTATTGGAAATGGGTGTCCACTTGGAGCGATTGTGACTACGAAAGAAATCGCACAATGCATGACGGAAGCAGTGCACTTTAATACTTTTGGTGGTAACCCTGTTTCTTGCTCGCAAGGGCTTGCTTCTTTAGAAGTGATTCTTGAAGATGACATGCAGGGAAATTCGAAGCGTCTTGGTGATCAATTACTTGAGGGCTTGCGTGCATTACAGAAGAAATATACATGCATAGGTGATGTGCGAGGTAAAGGGCTGATGGTAGGAATCGAACTTATTGAAGATCAAGATAAAACGCCTGCGTCACAACTTACAGTCGATGTTCTTGAAACCTGCAAAGATTTAGGATTACTTGTCGGTAAGGGCGGATTCTATGGAAATGTACTTCGGATTACTCCTCCTATGTGTTTGACTAAGGACGACATTGTCTTCATGCTTGAAGTGCTTGACGCGTCATTTGCAAAGGAAACTTTGTGATGTTTGACACGGTTATTAAAGGCGGAACGATTTACACTCCCGAACGTTCTTTTGTCGGTGATATTGGTATTACCGGCGAAGTCATTGCAGAAATAAGTGAGGGCGGTGGGTTAGAGGGTACGCAATCAATTGACGCAGCCGGTAAGTGTGTCTTTCCAGGATTCATCGATCCGCATGTGCATATCCATCTTCCGTTCATGGGGACCAACGCAATTGACGATCATGCATCCGCATCAAAAGCGGCGCTTGTTGGCGGGACAACAACCATTATTGAAATGATTTGTCCAGGCCCAGATGACGAACCCGCAAACGCATTTGCAGAATGGAAAGCACTCGCAGAAGAAGGGTGTTGCTGTGATTTTACGTTTCATCTTGCTGTAGTCAGATTTGATGATCTTGCGAAAGGGCAACTCCGGGGGTTGGTTGCAAACGAGGGTGTGCAATCATTTAAGATTTTCTTGGCGTACAAAGGTGCGCTTGATATTTCAGACGAAAATTTGCATGCACTCATGTGCATGTGTAAAGAACTCGGAGTAACGTTGACCGCGCACTGTGAAAACGCTGAAGCGATTGATGCAAAACAAAAACAGTTAATCGAAGAAGGTAAAACAGGACCAGAATGGCATGAGCCATCTCGTCCCAGAAGTGTAGAAGCAGGCGGGGTTGAGCACTTCTGTGCATTTGCCGAACGTACCGAGGCGACCGTCTATATTGTGCACACATCGTGCGGCGAAGCAGTAGATCGGGCGATGGAAGTAAAGCGTCGCGGCGTAGATGTCACAGTTGAAGCAGTTGCACCCCATTTGATCTTAGACAAAACATACGCTGAGCGATCTGATTTTGAAGGTGCGAAATATGTGATGTCTCCTCCACTTCGTGACAAAGAAGAGCAATCGGCGCTGTGGGCTGGTTTGGCAGATGGTTCAGTAAAGACAGTTGGTACCGACCATGCGCCGTTTAATTTTTGTGGGCAAAAGGATATGGGGACTGAAAATTTTACATTGATTCCAAACGGGATTCCTTCGATTCAAGAACGTGTGGATTTGATTCACACGTATGGAGTCTACAAAGGAAAAATCGATCTTCGCAAGATGGTTGACGTGTGCAGTACAAATGCTTCGAAACAATTTGGCATGTACCCCAGAAAGGGCGCGTTAACTGTTGGTTCCGATGCTGACATTGTTGTGTATGACACCGGTTTTGTTGGCACGTTCAAGCACGAGGAGGGCCTATCGAAAATAGATTATTCAGGTTACGAAGGCATGCAGCGCAAAGGTCGCAGTGATGTTGTGTTGCTTCGTGGGAAGGTCGTTGCCGAAAGAGGTGAGTTTGTTGGCGAAGCGGCCGCTGGCGAGTATATCGCTAGGTAAACAAGTTGCTGAATCCCTGGGTAACTTTCAAGCGTGCTATTTCTCCGTGTCCACATGGCGAAAGAGGGTGCACAAGTGCGATTTTATATTGACATTGAATGAGGGGAGGTTTATAGTGCAGGTATGTATTCACGAGTTGGAATGACTTTTTTTTTTTAATTTTAAGTAGTTTTACTCTCAATTCCACTGCAATTCAACCAACGAACCAGACCGAAATAAAATTTACAATACAGCAATGTAGAGAGCTCATTGGTGATGAAGTAGAACCTCGAATACGGCGTACCGATCTACACGAGCTTCTATCTCAAATGGCATTTGATGATGAGTTACAAGATCACATAGTTGATCGTTGGAAACGGTATGATGAAAGTTGCAATACATGCATACAAAACGCTGTGGAAAAAATTTGGGAAACTTCAGCTCAATATATGACATCGCTTGAGAGCAGTTCTCTTGAATATTTAACCGAAGAATTCAAAAGGAACAATATTCAGAAGAATTTTGCCCTCGGAACGAAGCTTCAGAGAAAACTTCAGAGTTTGTTAGAATCGTTCATACAGTCTATGAACGAAATTCTTCCGTTAACCGAAACAGAGTTATTGAACTTTGGGCAGTTGGTTCGTCGTCAACCATTATTGCGTTGGGGTATCGATGATCGATGGAAAGATTTAGGCACATTCCCAGATCTCAAGCATGCATATAACACGTTCGCACATGATTACCGAATCGATGAAATTGAGCTCCCGGGCGAAAATACTGCTCCACAAGTCATTCAATCTTTATTGGAAGAGTGGGAGAGTCAAATAAATCCCCTGGTTCCACGATATCTCAAAGGACGCCTTAAGTCTGGGAGAGAACAGCAGTTAGCATGGGTGAGTAGAGACAAGCAAGATTGGTTGCGTTGGTTCAGAGGCAGTAGGCGACTTACACAGAAAATCTACAAGTTGACATGGAGAATTACAGAGCAAATTTATGAGCAACTCAACATCATTGCAGGAAAACAAATCGCCTCGCGTTGGTTGAGGAAGATCGAGTGTTTTATTTTTCCAGAGAGTTGCCCGTTGAATACTTATGAAATCATCCAAATTGAAATTCCTGTTAGGGCAGTTGATGCCATGCAAGAGATCTGCCTCTATGAGGACAAGCTGTTTCAATTGTGGTCTCAAATGCGAGACGTTACTTGGTGGTTTTACATGAATTTACCGCCAAAATTGGAGGGTTACGAGGTCCCGCCGCTACCAGTTGATTTAGAGGAACTTGACAAACGGTATACGGCGACAATTGATTCATTGCACGAACTCGTTGGAAAAAAGCTGGAACTTGAAGGAGACACATCTTATCCTTCTCAGGTAGAACAATTACGAGCCAAGAAACCCGATATTGATCGGTTCATCCCTAGGGCAAGAGTGTTTTATGAATCAGTGTACGTATATCAACGTAATGAGGAGTAATAGTATGAAGTTAAGGTGGATGTATATCTCAATCGTGATAGGAACAATAAGCGTAGTATTGTCCGCAGTGTTTGCACAAGAAATAAAGCATACTTACTCTCGCTGTGTGTCCGTAGGAGCGTGTGATACTGATCCTTGCAATGGACCCTTGAGTAATGCTTCGGATTGCTTTACATGCAGCTCCATTCGAGTAGACTATCGATGTGAGGGTGCTTGGGCGTGGGTTGATTGTTACTCAGAAGTGGTGCCAGCCACTGCGTGGCCTCTTGATTGTGGAATAAGGAGAACAGGAATGTGCGCTCTGCAGGCAGGTGCGTTTGTGTGTGTTACCGAGGACCTCCTATTGGGAGATGCTCAAGAACAACTTGTTACGACACTAGGAACTAGCGGATGTGTATTCTAGGTAAATTCTTTCTCATCAGTGTTTTTGCTTGTCTCACTGCATCACAACGACCTGAGATCACGGACATAGAAAGTTTGTATCAATTAGCCGTTTCATGGGGTATCGAAGATAAAGATACAACGGTTACATATCAGATAACGTTTTTAGACAATGAAGGTGCCGTGGATCCATCTTATTCTAGTGAGATCACTCATGCCTATGTAGGTGGAAACGTCTATGTGACATCTGTGTTTCATGGTACAGAACGAAAAGACAGAGAACAAAGAGTGGATCGTTCAACATGGTTTGAAGGAACTGCCCTTGAGTGGAAAGAGTATGGATCCATTTTGCATCGAATTTTTCGAGTTTCTCGGTCTATTAGACCCGGAGCATCAGGTAGTTTTGGCTTTTGGTTTTCTGGATTTGGTGGGTTGCAGGGGGATTTTGTGTTGTCAAAAATGGGATGTCCTGAACCAGACGATTATATACACTCTGTTACGAATGAAGGTGGCGGCCAACTCGTCACAGCTGGTAATTTGCAAGTGCCAATTGAGCAACATTATCGAACTTTTTTGGTCGATAAGAATAATCAAATCAAAAGAGTTGAACATTGGGCGAAGAGAGTTGGTGAGTCTACACCTAGGATGATCATCTCAGGTGAGTTATTCGATTGGAAAGAAATAGATGGTCGGTTTAGGCCAAGCGTTTTAATTGTGCGAGGTGAGAACTCTGCAGGAGCTACAAAATACGAAGTAATCGAACAGCGTAGTCCTGTACCAAGTGACCAGTTCGTCGTTCCAAAATTTGAGGGTGGGGATCTTGTCACTGATAGAAGGGTCGGACTCTCTGGGAAGATTGGCTCGAAGGAATGCAAGATCGGCGATTACTTGTATCAAACTGCTATTCCTTACAGTGGTCCACCACAGACATTAGAGGAGTTATTGAAGGGATCAACACTTGTAAATCCTCTCAATTCAGATTTCTAATGAAGAAGGATCAGAGTTGAAAAAATTCGTAAGTAGCATTGTATTTCTTGTGGTTTTATGCACATTGGTTGCAATCATTTTTGTCATTCCCTATGAGGGCCATGGCGTTCCCTCGTTAGAAGGTGATGAGATTACCCTTGAGTTCGATGAACTTGAATCCCAAGCCCTGCAAAAACAAATGAGTATTTTTGTTGAATTTATCAACAATACAGATCAAACTGTGGACGTGACTGATTGGAAAACCTCTTGCGGTTGTTTGAAAATCGAACCTCAATTCGCTGCTGTTGCACCAAAGGAGATCCTCAAAGTTAGTGTCACGCTTGATTTTAACGTTGGTGGAAGCAGGAGCATTTGGTTGCAACCCAAAATCGAACAAAGGAATCTAGGGTCAATTGTTCATGTATCTTATTTCGTTGACTCGTCTGCAAAGTTCTTTCTCTTAAGCTCTTTTGTATCGTTGAATGCTGAGGGTGAAGGATTGGCAAAAGTTCTCGCAGTGTCAAAAGAGGAACCAACCCAAACACTTCAAATTACAACATCTGAGAATTTGATTGCGACCCACAGTGGATGGATAGAGTTAACGCAGAAAAATGAAAACAAGCCAAATGAGGGAACTTTATGGCTGAGCAATGTCTACATTTCTGGGCAACCCACTCAAAGGTCGTGGCTGCATTTTAAAACAGGAACTCAATTTCTTGGGAGAATTCCCGTCATGTGAATTTCTTGCATTATTGATAAACAACCCGCGGGGTTATTAATCGTTAAACAACCCGCGGGGTTATTAATCGTTCGAAACCAACTTATCCGATTGCTCAACAAAATCATCGCCAGACCACTGGGCATCTTTTTCGATCATGCCCTCGCGGCGTGCTTTTGCCTCTGCTTTCGCCTTTGCTTGCCGAGAAACCAAATCAGCATGTGTGCTGAAGTAGGGGATCGAAGCGCCGCGGAAGTCATCAACTGTTTCGAAATCGTGTTTTTCCATAAATGAGAGCAAGTCAGCACACATTTCTTTCACCATGCCATAGCCGTGGATCATCACGCCGGTACAAACTTGCACGGTGTGCGCGCCAAGCAAGATAAATTGCGCGGCATCTTCACCCGTTTCAATGCCGCCAATACCTGAAATTGTTCTGTCCTTGAAACCATCTTCCATCATGCGTGCAAGCTCCATTACCATTCGCAGCGCAATTGGGCGAACCGCCTTGCAAGAATAACCTCCTGGTACGCTGTACCCTTCAACAGTTGGTTGCGGCCTGAGGGTCTCAAGATCAACACCCATAACACTGAGGATAGTGTTGATTGCAGCAAGGCCATCAGCGCCTGCTACAAGGGCACGTTTACCGGGATCGGCAATGTGCGTGATGTTTGGTGTCATCTTTGCCCACACAGGAATAGTTGCAGCTTCCATGACCCAGCCCGTTACTTCGCCAACAATGTCAGGGTTCTCACCCATCGCAGCGCCCATCTTCCGTTCTGGTAAACCGTGTGGGCAAGAAAAGTTCAGTTCAAATGCGTCAACCCCAACCTCTTGGCAGCGCTGAATCATTTCTATCCACCGTTCTTTGTCGTACTCTTCCATGACAGATGCAATGAGCATTCCATCGGGGTGCGATTGTTTTACAGAATCAAATTCTTCAAGCCACGTTTCAAAAGGGCGATCACTGATCAGTTCTATGTTTTGCCAGCCAAAAACTTCTTTTGAATTTTGTGCTCGCATGCGAGCGTAACGAGGAGCAACGTTTGTCACTTTTGATGCGTCCATGCTAATCGTCTTAGCAACGACGCCTCCCCACCCCTCATCAAAGGCTTTTCGAATGACATTCGCGTTGGTCCCCGGAGGACCGCTTCCAATGACAAAAGGGTTTTTGAATGTAAGCCCGTTTACGGTCGTTTCTAGTGTTTGCATAACACCATCATACGCCTTCTACGTGGTAACATCTACGTTATTGCGCTATTGGGAGTGGCAGAATGTGAAGAAATGGAGTTTGTATGACCCAACAGGTAATTGAGCCCGCCCACACTGATATTTTAGATTATCCCTATTCTGGAAAAAGGGTGATGACAGACGGGAACGCAATTATTTCTCGCGTTGCGTATAAGGTCAACGGTGGTATTGCAATTTATACAATCACCCCATCATCTCCTTTCGGCGAAGCTTGCGCCAAGATGAACGCAATACGAGAAAAAAATATCTACGGCGTTGTTCCCCAATGTTTCATGGCATGTGATGAGGCTGCTGCTGCATCATTTGTACAAGGGATGGCTGCTAAGGGAGTTGGTTCTGCAACTTGTTCTTCTTCGCAAGGTATTTTGCTGATGATTCCAGAAATGTACAACGCTGCGGGACAATTGCTTCCTGTTTCGTTTTACATTGGTGCACGCGATTTATCTCGCCATTCTCTTACTATCTTTGCTGGTCACAGCGACGTATACGCCGTACGCGATACTGGCATTATTATTATTTTTGCAAGTAACGCGCAAGAACTACAGGATTTAGGCGCAATTGCCGAGCGACTCAAGTGGGAAGTGAGTTTACCGATTGCCGTTGTGTATGATGGGTTCCTTACAACGCACAGGCAGACGCAAGTCCAAGAGTTACCCGATGAATTTTTCTGGGCATTTATGCCACATGAAAAAATGGCAGAGCATAAAGCGCGTTCTCTCGATCCTGCTCACCCATCTGTTTGGGGTTCTAATGAAAATCCAGACGGATACATGCAAGCAGGTCTTGCTCAACGACCTCACACCTTGGAAGCAGCGAAAATACTTCCACGACTTATGCAAGAATTTGCTGAACTCACAGGTAGAGGTTATGGGCCTTATGAATATGTAGGTCATCCTGAAGCTACTGACGTGATCATTGCAGCTGGAAGTTCTGTCAGTACATTGAGATCAACTGTGAAACAGATGCTGCAAAAAGATTCAAGTCGAAAAGTTGGCGTAGTTGGTGTTCGTGCTTTTAGACCATTTCTAGTCCAAAATTTTATTGAAACATTGCCATCAACTGTTGAAAGGATCGCTGTCCTAGATCGATCCATGACACATACTGCACAAGATGAACCACTCTGCGCAGATGTTCGCGCTGCTGTAATGAAAGCAGTGCAAGGATTTGACGGAATGGAACTTTCGCAACTTCCAGTTGTTACAGGTGGCATTTATGGCGTTGCAGGAAAAGATTTTCACTCGGGGTCAGTGATGGAAGTTTTTACCCATCTTGAGTCAATTGCTAAAACGGGAAAAGTGTGGACGAATTTCACGGTTGGTGTAATTGATGATGTGATGGGAACTTCATTGCCTTCGCAACCAATACTAAATATCTTTGAAGAGTTAGATCTACGACAAGGTCGAATAGTTGCTTATGGTTCAGATGGTACAGTCAGCATGGTAAAGAGTGCTGCCGATATTTATTCATCACAGCCAAACGAGAGTGAACACGGTGATGAACTCTTTGTAGAATCCCACGCGGAATATGACAGCAAGAAAGCAGGGGGAGTGACGGTTTCTCATTTTAGAGTGTCTAAAGAGAAGCTTGATGAATGTTTTGATGTGTACACACCAGATTATGTCGCCGTACATCATCCAGCATTATTAGAAAAGCGGGCGGGTATTCTTGATGGTATTCGAGAAGGCGGAACCTTAGTTATTAACACCCCACTTCCGCGAGAAGAGATATTTTCAACTCTTCCAAGCGAAATGCAACAAACCATAGTTCAGAAAAAAGTAGAACTTTGGATAGTCGATGCATTCCGAATTGCACACAACCAAGGACTTGGGAAGAAAATCAGCATGATCATGCAACGTGTGTTGTTTGAGAAGTTTGGTTTAATTACTTCTGCTGCTGCTGATGAAGCGATGGAAAGTGGAATTAGGAAGGCATTTACTAAGAAGGGTGAAGAAGTTGTTGCTAAAAATATCGAAGCATTTCATCATGCAATCGAATCACTCGTGCAGGTACGTGTTCCTGATACATTTGAAGTTGCAGAAACAACTCAACTCCCCTCTGAAAATGAAACAATTACATGTGATCTTTGCGTGCCTTCTCCAGAGAAAGAGGGGTTTCGAGTTAGAATTCAAACACTCGGTCTCGCTGGTAGAGGAAACGAAGTCACTGTTGGTGATTATTACAAGTACGCTCGGGGAGGCGCGCGACCTTCTGATACATGGAAGGGCTTGGCTCGAAGTTTTGCATCACAAATACCAACGTACATTCCAGGTAATTGCACAGAATGTGGTGATTGTGTGTTTTATTGCCCAACAGGTGATGCCCTACAGCAAGTGCGTTTGACACCTGAGCAGCAACAAGAACTTGATAACTTACCATTGCCACAAGTGTTTAGAAATATAGGTGGGTATGCTGTTGATGCTTCACACCATGAATTTCCTTCCTCGAAGAAAATTCGATCGCTCAATGCGTATGGCATTGCAGTTGACCCGAACTTGTGCACAGGTTGCAGTGTGTGCGCAGAAGCATGTCGTAAAGAAGCGATTGTGATGGCACCGCGAACACAAAATTACTACAGGGAATTAGAACACAATAGAGAACTATTGGAAGCTGGTTGTGAACTTGGCGGGGACATCAATACACAAGTTGATTTAACGAAAAAACGACACACGAATCCAGAGATGGAACAGTTGCCAAATTACGTAGGTGCATCGGGAGCATGCTCAGGTTGTTATGAACCGCTGTACGTTTCAAAATTCTTGCAGTTGTATCCATACACGGTAATATCAAATGCAACTGGTTGTTCCTCAATTTGGGGTTCGCAAGCATACGAAACACCTTATTCGACAGATGCAACAGGCTTTGGTCCAGCATGGGTGAATCCACTCTTTGAGAATAACGCTGCAGTTGGTGGAGGCATGGCATTGGGGGTTGCAAACGAAAATGAACAAGCAGAAGCTTCAAAGCAATTTGTGATAGACGCTATTACGCACGATGATAATTTAACGAACACGCCAGCATTTGCAGAATTACGCAACCAACTTTTTGAACTCAAGGAAGTTGAACGTGGTCAAGGTATAACCCTTGAAGATCGTTTTGAGCAAGTCCAAAGAGTGAAAAATTTACAAGATACCATAGACAATGCGATTGATCATTCAAAACACATTGACTTGCAACTGAAAACACATTTGCAAATGCTTCGGGCTACCATTTCAAGTCACCTGGAAAAACAGACATTAATTGTCGGCGGCGATGGATGGGCGTTTGATATTGGTTTACAGATGATGGTGCATGTGCTTCAATCAAACTTAAATATTACTGTGATGGTTTTAGTAACGGATGTGTATTCTAATACTGGTGGACAGATGTCTAAAGCAACTCCGAAAGGAATGGACGCGCCGTTTGCGCCTGGCGGAAAAGAGTCGGAGCGATTTCCACTAGGGCTGTCCATTGCAAATGCAAACAACGCATACGTTGCGCAGGTTAACATGGCATATCCTAATCACATGATCGGAGCATACAAAAAAGCAGTTGAACATAACGGGCCGTCTTTATTACTTTGTTACGTTCCTTGCATGACCGCACATAAATATTTAGACAGTTTGGTTCCTGATCAAGCACAACGAGCGACGACAACACGGTATTGGCCATTGTGGACGTATGATCCTTCAAATGAAAAATGGAGCGTTGCCGGTAATCCTGAAAGCAAACGTACTGTTGCAAAATTTGAAGGCGACTTTATTGAAGACTTCTGCAAGTACGAAGGTCGTTTTCGTTCTCAATTTGATGTTGATGGTACGCCATCACATTTGCTCGAAGAACAAGTTGAAGAAAATCTTCGTATTTGGAATATATTACAGAAAAATGCAGGTATTGAACCCAAGGAGTAACAATGTTTGAAAAAATTCATAGACTCTGGGGCGAACATCACAAACGTTTGCTCGAGGCAAAAACACATGATGCAATTCGGTTACGCATGTACCGTGCATTCTCATGGATGCGGAAAGCGAACGAATTTGAAATGGCAGAAGACGCTGATGCTCGTTTGATTTATTCTTGGATAGGGTTGAACACTCTTTACGCGAAGTGGGACAGTGACATTGATAATCGTGATCCCGAATGGAAAGTACGAGAAGAATTTTTACGTTGGATCGTGAAAGAAGATGCGACGGCTCGCATTCAAGAATCGATTTTGAGTAATCGTAAACAGTGTGATCGCTTGCTTTCAGAAGAGCACTTGATTAATTCTTATTGGGGCAACCCGACGAAGGAAGAGGCGATTAAAGCGAGAACTAAACCGCGGAAAATTGGTAAGCATTACCATGATGCAGATGAAGTGATTAATGTGCTGATCCCACTTATAAAATGCACGTCAATGTTACGGTCGCAATTGGTGCATGGCATGGCGACATACGGAAGCAGCGCAAATCGAGATGTCGTAGAGGCAGGAGCGAAAGTTATTTTTGATTTGGTAATGACAATTTTGCAAGTGATTGCAGAAGATGGGTTGTGGAAAAATGACGATGTGTGGCAGCCAGTTCCATATCCACCGATGAAACCGCACATCAGAAGAGACAGGTAATGCAGACGTCACTCATTCATGACTTTAAATATGGTGCAATTGTCGATGTTGAAACAACTGGCATGAGCCCACGCTGTGGTGATGAAGTAGTTGAAATTGGAATCATTCTTTTTCGGTACAACGCGCTCGATCACGATGGCGTCGAAAGTGTTGAAACGTATCAAGGATTACGTGAGCCAACAGATCCAATTCCACCAGGAGTAATTCGCGTGCACGGGATAACCGATGACATGGTTCGAGGCAAAAAGCTTGACTACAACAAGATGGAATCTATTTTTATGCGAGCAGATTTTGTTGTTGCACACAATAAAGGGTTTGATTACAAATTCCTTGAACAACTCTTGCCCATGAGTGTCGATAAGCCGTGGAAGTGCAGTTGTTTTGGAATCAAGTGGGTGAAGCGCCATGGGTTGCCAAACCAGCGGCTTGGAACGATTCGTGATTTTCTCGGTATTTCTCATGATGAAGCACATCGCGCACTCGCAGATTGCGAAGTGGTGCTCGAAGCATTGAAGCGACCTCGTTACTTGCAAGAATTGCTGAATTAAACTCACCCACTGAATTAAACTCCACACTCCGGTGAGTTTAATTAGCAGTCGCCCCATGCAGATATGATTTCGAGGAGATCACCGATATTGATGACCCCGTCATTGTTGATGTCTGCATTTGGCTCAGTGGAATTCCAATTGTCGATGACAAAGAGCAGGTCTGTAACATCGACGGTTTGGTCACTGTTTATATCAGCAAGGCAAAGATGTTCTTGATTTAGATGTGTGTTCATGTAGTCAAACAAATGGTCAATGCCTTCGTCGCTCATGATTGGAAAATGGCTACCGGTGTTAATTTCCCAAAGTTCAGAGGAACCTGAACTTGGATCAGCGCAATTTTCATAGACCCAACGTGTTGTTTCGTCAAACCATATCCACCATTCAAAATCAAAAGAGCCATGGTCAGAAGGGGAAGTTGAACAGGCGTTATGTTGCGCCCAAAAACTAGCCGTTGTTGCGGCACTTGGGTATGGATTGAGTTCGAGTCCTAGCCACCCGCCAAGCCAGAAGATTACAGCATCCCAGTTACCGTGTATTTCCAAAACATGCACTAATTCGCTTGGCTGGCAATTTGATTCATCATTCCACATCGCACCCGCAATACTGATAAGTGAAGCAAATACTTCTGGAGCATCGCACGCTAAACGGTGCGCCATAAATCCACCGTTGGAATATCCAACAGCATGAATTCTTCGTGGGTCTACGTTGTAATTTGTTTTGATGGAATCAACAAGCGCAAGCAAGTAGCCGACATGATCGTTGTAATTATCGAACATATCGCAACACGCATCGGTTGCATTCCAGTAATACTCTCCAACACTGTCTTGACTACCAGTTGGATTTGCAAATATATAGCCTCGTTCGTATGCATCATCATTTAATGCAATAAGCCAATCGCTCCAACCAGTTGTAAGTGGGTTGTATCCATGCAAAAAGATGATGACAGGTGCAGGTGTGTTTGGGTCATAATTAGATGGAAGATGGACGGGAACTTGATCTGGAGGAATTTGATCACTCCACTGCGAATAGGCACCGTGGACGAGTCCCAAAGAGAGAATAAATGTAAGTAGTTGTTTCATAGTTTTGTTAAAATTTCACTCGCACTGAAAATAGAATTTGGTACATATAGTTGGTCGCCGTCTTCTGTGGTGAGGAGAGTTGCGTACAATCCAATTCTTGTGACTTTTCCTTCCACCTTTCCAGAAACAATATGGTCACCTACCTTGAAAGGTCTGTTGAGCATCACGACAATCCCACCAAAGAAATTCGCAACAACATCTTTTGATGCAAACGCAATCCCAGCGCCACCAATACCGCCGATCGTAAGAACCGCATTCATATTAAATCCAAGTGATTGAAGCGTCACAATAAAACCAACAACCCATGCAACGACAACGCCAACCGAAGCGAGCGCTTGGATTGCAGTTGTATCAAGTTCAATGCTATCTGTTTCGTGATGCCAGTTATTCAATATTTTTGAAAATGCACGGATTCCTCTCGCGACAAACCAAGTTGAAAGGATGACAAGTAAGCCAGTGCGAATCATAGAAAGTAGCATATCCATCGTAATCGTAGTTTCGCCAGATTCAATTTCGAAGGGGCTCCATGAAAAATGATCGGCTAGTTTTTGAGCTGTTAATGTTATCGCAACAACCCAAATAGCCACGCCAAGAGGTGTTGGAAGAGATGACGCAATCGCAGAGCGTATGTCACCAAGAGTGCCTTCGCCACCTTTGCCAAAAAGTTTTGTTAACCCAAAAAGTAAAAGGTGAAGCACAAGTGCCGAACCGAGCGTAATTGTTATAAATGTAACCATGCTGTGCATGGTAGCAAAATACTATTTAGGATTAGTACCAAACCACGTCACAGTGAGAGGATGATTGATCGCATCAAGGACTGGTTGGAGAAATTCTGGGCCAGGTTGCGTGTAAGTCGTTCCCGGTGTCGGATTATTTCCTGGCCCACCAGGGTTATAGAAGGGAGAGTAATCGCCTGAAGCTGGAATATGCACATGCGTGATGCAGTGCATCGCTTCAACATCACCACGCAGAATAATGTCGATCTGGTTATCGTGGTCCTCAGAATAAGCCATCGTATAAGGGTCATCACTCTCAATCTTGCCGAGTTCTGCAAGGCCAAGCACTTCAAGTTCTTTGCCCATGTACTCGTACACCTTATTTGATTCAGTAATCCAGATTACAGTTCCGTCGGGTGCTTCGCAACGAATTCGAAAGAAATGTTCAAAGTCAGTAGGTAAAACTGATGCAACTCCGTCTGGAGAAAAGCCACCAGTAGTTAGAACACGCAATCTGTATTGTGCATCGTCACCGTACAAAGCAATGCCGTCGTTTGGCAACTGACTACGGAAAGGCGCCGGCCCGTTTTCTCCTAGCGAACTCATACAACTGATTTTAGCAGCACAAAGCTTAGGTCCATTGCCAGTGTCGTATGCAGTCATCGGAGTTTCTCCATCACCAAACGTAAAACCAGTTGCAATTTGTTTCTTGCCTTTCAATCCAATCAGTGTTAGAGGTATATCGCTGTCGACTATCTCAAGTTTGACGGGATAGAGTGCGCCGTTGTCTTCACTTGGATTGAGGCGATTTCCAAAATTGCCAACGAGTACAACAGTGCTCCGTTCGTTGTATTCAAAGTTTGGAAATATCGAAGCGCCAGCCGGTGTAACTTCCGAGCCATCATTTAGTATTACTTTGAAATTTTCTGGTCGAACCGTACTTGGTTGCACAGGCCATGAAAATTCAACCGGCAACCCGGATAAGCTTATTACCCATGGGCCGTACCCAATGCGAATCTGCAAGACAGATGCTGCAGAAGTGTGCGCGCGAAGGGGAACATTATCGCCTTCAACAGTATTCCACGTACCTCCAAAAGCGCGACAAATGAATTCGCCGTATGGTGAGTTGAGCCCAGGAATGCCTAGAATTTTTGTAAATCCAAGACCGGCTCCAATGATCTTTGGTTCTGCATCCCAGATGTCAGCATTAATAAGAACATCTCGTTGCAAAAATAATTCATACAAAGGGGAGGTCCCAGGCAGAATTGATTGACCGAATGCATGGGAGTGTCCGCACAAAAGACTGATCAACAGAATGGGGAGAGTTTTATGCATCACTGATATTTTATCAAACGAAACAGCCCTGAATAATAAATTTTTTTAATAAACTAAATGGATGTTTGTATCTTCAAATTCTTTTTCATTTTCTTACTTGCATTTTGCATTAATTGCTCTTGAGGTATGCTTAGAAAGAAGGAGAGATTTATGTTTACAACAAAAAAAATTGCACTCATTGGTGCAGCCCAAGTCTGCGCAGTTACTGTTTTCGCGTATTCGGATGTTACTGTTGTCAGTTCGAGCCTTTGGTTTGAAGATCAAAATGGGGTGGATATGTATGACGGTGCATTGCCAGAAGGTTCTTTGGATTTGTTTGGAGAACTTGGCCACGTTTCATGGTCAGGCACGGGTGGCGAGTATGTAAGTTACGAAGCAAGTGGGGGAGACTATTATGGTGTTACCGATATAGGCGACCCTTGGTATTCTGAATACTGGGAAGAAATGCAATATACATTCTCAGACATGACAATGACTTTTCTTGTAACGGAAGAAGTGCAACTTGTTGGCTGGGGTGATTTAGGTTTCAAACTCAGTGATGAAAATGGAACAAGTGATGCAGCGGCACTGAATGATATCAGCGGTGGAGCAATTCTTACTTCGGGTGTCTACACAATCTGAGTAAGTGATTTTGGTTTTGGTCAATCCGGTGGCTATAGTAACAACTATTACGAATCGACCGAAGAAGGCGATTTCTGGGATTATTCTTGGGCGACATCGTATGACTATTACGGTGGATTTTCTTTTGCAGCAGTGCCAGCACCTGGTGCTCTGGGATTCTTAGCACTCGCAGGCGTTCGTACTCGTCGTAGGCGATAAATGTTTAATGTAAACCACGGATCACTCTAATAAGTTCAACTGAAATGCTCTCAACTTGGTTTTGCATAGAGGGATCATCGATACAATTGTCATTTGTGAGATTCTTCTTGCAGTGCCCTACGATCATATGTTTTGGAAGAACAATCGTACCGTAAGTTCCAAGAATTGTTTTTAAATGATACAAGCCGCACCTACCACCTAGCCCAGAAGCGGCACAAAGAACACCTGCGATTTTTCCTCTCCAACATGTGTCCCAATGTTCTCCATCGCTGGGTCTGGTAGACCAATCGATCGCGTTCTTTAATATTCCTGTGAGAGAACTGTTGTACTCTGGGCTTGCAATGAGAAACCCGTTGTGGCTTTTTAACATCTCTTGGAATGCTAAAACTGAATCTGGTTTCCCATGATCTGCTTCGTAATCTTCACAGTAGAGGGGCATTTGATAATCAAACAAATCAATAAATGTAGTTTCTGCTCCAGCAAGTTCAGCAGCATGAAGTGCTACTTTTGCGAGACGTTTGTTGTACGAGTTTTTTCGGATGCTTCCCGCAAAAGCCAGGATTTTAGGCGCACTCATAAGGTCGCAACATTTGATGCGAGATAATCCGCTACGCCATCAGCGTTTGGGGTCATCCCATCGTCGCCTCTGTTCCAGCCGGCAGGACATACTTCACCGTGTTCTTCTGTAAATTGAAGCGCGTCAACCATACGCAACATTTCATCAACGTTACGTCCAAGCGGAAGGTTGTTCACAACTTGATGTTGCACAACTCCGTTTTTGTCAATCAAGAAACTTGCACGAAGAGCTATGCCTGCATCGTGAAGAATGCCAAACGACTCAGCAATTTGGTGCTTGATGTCTGCGACCATCGGGAACCCAACTTCACCGATGCCACCTTTATCTATGGGAGTGTTTCTCCACGCTGCGTGAGTAAATTGAGAATCTATTGAACAACCGATAAGTTGCACGCCTCGTTCTTTGAATGCAGCGACGCGTTTGTCGTGCGCAATGATTTCAGTTGGACAAACGAACGTAAAATCAAGTGGCCAGAAGAACAAAACGACGTATTCACCGCGGAATTGTTCGAGAGAAATTTCTTCGATTCCCCCGCTTGGCATAACTGCTTGGGCTGTGAAATTAGGTGCTTCTTTATTTACTAATATGGTCATTATGTGAGTTCCTATATGATGGTCGAGGATTGTATCATGCTCGATTATGAAGATAACTTTGTTCGTTTTTCCTTGTTTGTTGTGCTCATTTTTGTCAGCTCAAGAAGTTCCTGACCACGCATTCCATAATCGAAGAGTCGGGCACGACGAACGTTCACACGTTACTTTTGAACCACTCGTTACATGGACATACCAACACGCATCCAAGGTGCTCGATGGGATGCCACACAGCAGAGTTGTTGGCTACTACGATGTTGCTGGCGCGTGGACACTTTGGAATAACGATGAGGGGCTTGGTCAAATCGCGTATCAATTACAAGGCAATTTTGCTGGCGGAACTCCATACGAACCGTTTCTGGCAACCAGTGTTGGGAACCCGATGGCAATGAATAACATTTTGTCATCGGAATCGTTTGCTCTCTCAGATGTGTATTGGCAACAATCATTTGGCAAACACGGAGCACGATTACGTGTTGGGAAATTGCATGTTGCAACGTATTTCGACAAGAACGCAATAGCCTATGATTCTGTGAGTGGATTCATGGCGGGCAACTTTAACCAATCAATTACAAACCCAATGCCTGGGCACGGGTTTGGCGCAAATTTAGAGTGGGATGTAGCGGAGCATACGGTGTTAAGATTTGGAACAGCGAATTCCGAACCAGGTAACGTTAGTTCAAGTGGCTTTGAAGGTCTATCGTGGGAACATCTGTTTACGAGTGCCGAACTTGTTTTGTCGCGTAGCCCAGTGATTTGCGATGAAGAACGTGAAGGTCACTATCGATTTATGTTGTGGAACAACGGCGTTACAAACCCAAATGGTTCTGGAAATATTGATGGCTGGGGTGGGCTTTTTAACTTTGATCAGGAAGTTTCGGAACACTTGACGGTATTTGGTCGTGTTGGCTGGGGTGATAGCGACGTTACACTATCGGACTTTAGTTTTTCGTTAGGACTTCAAATTGACGAACCATTTGGGTTTCAAAATTCGAGCACTGGCTTTGCATACCAGTACGCAGATTTGACAACCGGTGGCAGTCAGACAGTTGGCGAATGGTATTATCGCACAAAGTTGCAGGAGGAATCATCTCTTTATGTTGGTCCTGTGATTCAATATTACGAAGATGATTCACTTAATGGTTCTGTTATTTTTGGGTTTAGGACAAGTTACAGTTTTTGACAGACTTTATCGCAATTCTCGCCACGATCATACTTGCGCTTACAGCGATGAATAGGCCACCGTACACAGTGGTTTCGTGCACAATAGTATCGCCTGCTGGGAGTTCGCCGGTTGCTTTGTATGTCTTTGCAAGGTCTGCGGCGTGTTTTGCAGCGTAGCCAATATATGTTGTTGATAGAAAACCGGGAATCATTGCGATGGATGCGAATGCGTATGATGAAAACTTGAGTTTACTTACCGAAGCCAAGTAACACAGTGCAGCATAGTTAAAAGGCGACAGGCGGAGCAATGTAATAATGCGAAAGGTAGAAATTGCCTCGTTGAACAATTGAAGTTTTGGATGTTTATGTAGTAATCGTCGAACTGGTGTTTTTAACAAGTGCCTTCCAATGAAAAACATGACAAAAGATGCGATGACGCCAGCAATTGTAATCCAGAACACGCCCCACCAAACACCGAATATTGCACCAGCGGCGAAAGCGAGAATTGACTCAGGAAACAAGATAGTCGTGAGCACGGTAAACAGCAGAATAAAGAGTATAGGCCCCCAAAAACCAAGTTTTGCAATATACGAATCTATTTCAATCATATAAGGTTCAAGCACAAAATGAAACAAACAAAAAACTCCAACGAGAGCAATGATTGCGATCGCAATGCGAATTATAGAATGGTGCCAATCAATCTTGTTCAAATTTAATTACCTCAATCGAAATAAGAGTGACGGTTCCGTCTCTGTTTTTGACAGTGTCTTTTATAACGTTATCGTTGATTTCGTATTCGCTGCGCTTTCCTTGGAAGATAACGGTATCGTTTCCATCTCCTCCGTCAATGATGTTGTTGCCGCAGTTCCCTCTGAACGTGTTGTCGGAATTATTTCCAAGAAGGTTTGAGTTTTTGCTTCCAGTGAGAGTTACGTCGACGTAATACTGTGATTTATGTGTGTAGGGGAGTTCCTCGTTGAATTGCAACGAAAACGTTCCTCGGAAATCAGGGTCGATGAGTGATTCGTATCCGGTCATCATCGGTGGCAGGAACGCTTCGAGGAGTTTGTACCCTTTTGGGTCTTTATCTTTTAGCTCTTCACGAGTTTTAGCAATATAAATGCCCCACATGCCACCAGGTTCTTCGTTAAAGGCAGACCAGAGTCCGTAGTATGAATCAATAACTGAAGCGATGTATTCTTGTGCCAGTGAGTTTTCTTCGCGAAGTTCTTTGATCCATTCACGCACTTCCGAATCAATTGGAATGCCCCAGCGACCATCTTTAAGTGATTGAATTGCTTCTGCTTTTAATTCTTTTTGGTATTTCGGAAGTGCTCCCGAGAAGTTTGTGCCGATGCCTGTGTCATGTACTAGATGGAAAATTTCTTCAAAAGCAGCATCGCGATGTTCCCAATCATTTTGGATGTACCAACGCGAACCATCGACTGGAGTTTCGTATTCATATTGTGGTTGCGCATTAATTTCTGGTTCGCGACCTTCGCGGTGTTCTCCTTCTGGCATCATGAGCATGGCGTGATTGTTTGCCATTGAGTTTGCAACCTTTGATTTGTCTGCGCCGTATTCTGTACTAGGTACATCTGTTAGATAAAACGTTAACAAGTTGCGGCACCGTGCAACGGCAATATCACGAACGCCTTTTTGCGCAATGATTGGAATCGGCTTACCGTTGGGTGCGATGACTTCCGCATATTTTACGAAGCCCTCTTCTCGGTATTTAGAATGTTCAGGTAATGGCAGAATTCCAAATTCAAACGATGTGAAAAGGCAGAGTGTTATTGAAATCATGATGTTGCTTTCCTTTGCAGCCAAGGATACACAGTTATCATTGAGAATACAAATAACGCAAAACCGCTTAATACACAGATGAAATGGTGTTCGTGGACGAGCATTGTTGAAATGGAAACGATAACTGCCCAGATGAGTAGGAGCATAAACATGCAGCGGCCGTATTGCCTACCAGTTATCCATGCGATGGTGAATACGTATGCCACATGCAGTGATGGGGCGTGATTCCATCTCGATAAGTTTTCTAGTTCAAAATAGTCGTAAAAATAAGTTCCCCAAACACCGGTTGTTTCATAGCCCGGTTCAATTGGGACGAGGACGAAAAATATTGCAGCGACTGCGGTTTGTATAAGTAAAGTTCCAACGGGCGCAAATGCTTCTCGCCATGATTTGAAAAAGAATGGGAACAAAATGACAGCAATGTCAAGGGAGAAATAGAGCGGCAAAGCCCATCCACGGAAAGTGATTTGTGTTTCCCAGTCGAAGTAAAGCGGGTAGCGAACTTCTCTCATGTCGCTAAGTTCATGCGAAACTGTCCACAAAAAGAAGAAGCCAATGTAATAAGCGAGTGCGACCCAGAGGACACTCGCTTTATGTTTTTTTGTCACGCAGTTACTGTTGTCATTGAAACGTCTTCAACAGGGCGGTCGCCCGCAGCAGTTTGCACTACGCCGATTTCGCGAACAACTTCGATGCCTTCAGTTACTTTTCCAAATGCTGTGTATTGGCCGTCGAGGTGCGGACACCGATCAAGGCAGATAAAGAATTGGCTGCCTGCGGAGTTTGGGTCTTGTGATCGAGCCATGGAAAGCACGCCTTCGCTGTGTTCTTTGTCGTTGAATTCAGCATCCACATTCCAGCCGGGCCCGCCCATGCCGGTGCCGTCTGGGCATCCGCCTTGAATCATGAATCCAGAGATGATTCTGTGAAAGATGAGCCCATCGTAAAACTCGCTTTTTGCGAGTTTTTGGAAGTTTTCTGCGTGTTTTGGCGCTACATCGTCCCAAAGTTCGACGGTGATGGTGCCCTTGCTTGTTTTAATTGTTGCTGTTGGATATGTCATGCGGGGCATGATACCTAGTGCGGGGTCAGGGGTGGGGACAGACCCCATCCCAGAGACGGGGACAGAGATGGGGTCAGAGCAGGGGTCAGACCCCAAAGTTCTTTTTTATAGGCTAGAGATGGCTTTACACAGAAACGTACGGGTTTTGTTAGGATATAGATATGGTGGAAGAATTACGATTGCCGCTCGTTGGTGGGCGAGTTGAGGCTGGGTTTCCCTCGCCGGCGGATGATTTTATTGAGCGGTCGCTAGATCTCAACGACCAACTCGTTGTGAATCCGATTGCAACCTTCTTTGTTCGTGCAAGTGGGCATTCGATGGACGGCGCAGGCATTCACGATGGCGATTTACTTGTAGTCGATCGTTCGCTTACGCCGGCAAGTGGAAACATTGTTGTGGCAGTCGTCGATGGCGGTCTTACCGTTAAACGCCTTTCGAAACACGGCATGGAAGCTTCTTTGATACCCGAACCATGCGAAGCAGATCAAGGCACATACAAATCAATTGAAATCACAATAGAAACGGACGCCACCATTTGGGGGGTTGTTACGTGGTCGATGCACAGGCTCGCATGTACGCACTAGCGGATTGCAACAATTTTTACGCATCATGCGAACGCGTTTTTGAACCGCACCTAGAACAAAAACCAGTCGTTGTGCTTTCTAACAATGACGGATGTATTATTGCTCGTTCACAAGAAGCAAAAACTATTGGTTTTAAAATGGGGGAACCAATTTTTAAGTGCCGCGACCGCGTCAAACAGCACAACGTCATTGTTCGGTCGTCAAATTTTTCACTCTATGGCGATATGTCCCGCCGCGTTATGCAAACAATTCGTTTGTTTTCACCAGATGTGGAAGTCTATTCAATTGACGAAGCATTCATCAAACTTGACGGTTTGGCAGGTCGTAATTTTGAACAAGAAATGCGGCGAATGCGAGCGGCGGTCTTGCAATGGACTGGTATTCCTATTTCAATTGGCATCGGCAAAACAAAAACACTTGCAAAACTTGCAAATCACTACGCAAAAAAAACCCCCGAAGTGGGTGGGGTCGCGCAAATACCGAAAAACGCGAATGAAATGCTCTGCAAAGTTAAAGTGGGTGATATTTGGGGCATCGGCAGACGGTGGTCAGAAAAACTTCGAAACATAGGCATTCATACCGCTTTTGACTTAGTGCAAATGGAACCAGCAGTTATTAAAAAAACATTTAACATTGTCGCAATGAAAACGGCAATGGAACTACGCGGCTGTACTTACTTTCGACTTGAACAAACACCTGATCAGCGAAAAACATTGCTGCGATCACGTTCATTTGCAAAACCAGTCACGGTATGGCAAGAACTTTCCGAATCGATTGCATCGCACGCAACTCGCGCTGCAGAAAAATTGAGAAAAGAAGAACTTATTGCAAGCGTACTCAAGGTGTTTTTTCACACAAGTTTATTTAATCATAGAAAACAGCGACATTCTGCGCATGCAACAATTGAACTCATTCCACCAACCAACACAACGCACACAATTATCAAAGAGGCGCTAAGTATCGCAAAACCAATGTGGAAAGAAGGGTTTGAATATAAACGAGCCGGTGTTTGTTTGGTTGAGTTGTCAAAAGGTCAAAAACAAACAAGTTTATTTGATTCCCCCGAAAAACAATCAAGGGATAAAAACATGATGTCAGTGCTTGATGCGGTGAATACAAACATGGGCGCAGGCACACTGCATTTTGCCGCAACAGGCTTTACCAAGGTCATGCAGATGCGCCAATTGCAGCGATCGCCTCGATACACAACACGTTGGGATGAATTGCCACAAGTTACAGCATGAATGGATGTGCGGTTTACGAGGCGGAACGAACGGCATGACTGTCAAATTTGTGTAAGGAAAAAATTTGTGGGTGAATCGGCACTGAAAACATGGCGAAAAGCAAAAGTAACAATTTAAGGAGCAATCTCATGCGATTGATCATTCCAATTACTGCAGCGACTCTCTTCTCAAGTGTTTTCGCAATAAGTAACCCGCCCGAAACGATTGAACTTACTGGCACAGTTCGAGACTTTGAAGAACACGCTGGTTGTGGGCAGGGACATCCTGATTTTGAAGTGTATCCATCTCGTGGTTTTGCGCAGTACTGCAAAAATATTGCGGAGCAATTAGGCGAAGATGGGAAACCAGTTTTTACAGGAAACGGACGAAAAGTAAAGTATCAATGCAGCGATTCTGATTGGAATCCAATTTGTTGGACCATGTACGACGTATCTCAGGGTGATCACAACATTGTATTTCGTGGATATTCCACAGGTGGAATTCAATCTGAAAGTTCGTTTAATCAGTGGTACAACGATGTTGAGGGTGTAAACATATCGATTCCGCTTTCTATCACACTTGTCTTGCAAGATGATGGGTCCTATGTGTTTGATGACTCCGATGATCCTCTTTATCAATCGCTAGGTGGTTTCTTTCCAATCGAAGGACAAGGATTTGGAAACCCTGGCGGCTCACCAGACAGAAACTTTCACTTTACATTTGAGTTGCACACGGAATTTACATACGAAGCGCAAGGTGCGCAGTATTTTTCTTTTCTAGGTGACGATGATGTTTGGGTGTTTATCAATGACCAACTTGTGATTGATCTTGGTGGCGTGCATGCAGCAACAGAACAAGGTGTTGATCTTACAAGGCTAAACCTGATTGACGGTGAAACATACACACTTGATTTTTTCTTTGCAGAGCGACATCGAACGCAATCTAATTTTCGATTTCAAACAAATCTACAATTAGAAACCGCAAGCATACCTACTGGTGAAGAATCGTACGATTAACCGTTTAATGCTCTTGGGAACAGAATGTTGTTCTCAAGATGAATGTGTTGATGCGTATCTTTTTCAAGCACACCAAGACCATGCCACAAGGCACGCCAAGTATTGCATGCCATTACGGGTGGTGTGTAGTCGTCTGTGAGTTCACGAAGTCGCTCTAGAGCATTTCCAGCCGAGTCGTGTTCATGTTCCATGACTGATACAGTACCACTTGCCATTGCACCTTGCCCGTTTGCAATCATTGGGAAAAGTATTTGCTCTTCTTTCATCATGTGCTCTGTTAACTCAGCTTTGAGTGCTTGAAAAATTGTAACGATTTCTTGTAACCGCTCTGGATCTTTTTCGCCATGCACTTCATTGACTCGCAGGGCCATCGCTTCGAGACGTGGTAACTCTTTTCGAAGTGACTTGTGGTACGTAGAGACGATGTATTCAATAAGATCAGTAAGAGGGGCCTCGGTCCAACGCGATGGCTCTTCGTCTACGCCTTCAAGTTCAGTTTCAATTTCTTGTAAAACCGTATTTGCATCAAGCCCTCTTTTTTCACAAGCAGTTTGCAATGGTGCACCGCCGCCACAACAAAAATCGATGTGGTGCCTTGCAAAAACTCTCGTTGAAAGGGGGTGAGCCGAAGCGATTTCGCCAACAGGCGTTTCAATTGTAACTATCATAAGAGGTGCTCCAAATAAAGAGGTTAAAGATGTCATATTTTATCGACTGTTGGCGATATGTCAATACTTTGGCTTCACTACTTTCTTAGGAATACTGACCATGCGAACTTGCGTGAATTGCCGATGTCCATCGCGGCCGCTGTGATAGCCGTAACCAGAATCGCATGCGCCGACCCACGGTGTTCCTTGAGCACCGCCGCAGGCCTTGTTAATTCCAATCATTCCAGGAGTTAGTTGCCGAGCGACTTCAACTGCATGATCGACTCTGCCATAGACAGCACCACCTAAGCCATAGGGCGTTTCGTTTGCAAGTCGAATAGCTTCTTCATCACCTGAGAATCGTTGGATACAACAAATTGGTCCAAACGTTTCATCGTGCATAATTCGCATGTCATGTGTGCAATTAGTAAGCACTGTTGGTTCGATGTAATTGTCGTGTGTTCCGCCGCCACAGCGAAGAACTGCACCATCTTCTAATGCTTGTGCAAGTTGTGAAAGAACCAAGTCTCTTTGTTCGCTGTGCACCATCGGGCCAACATTTACGGTTTCGTCTGTTGGGTTGCCTTGCTTTAGTGCTTTTGTTTTTTCGATGACTAGCGATTCAAATTCATCTGCAATCTTTTCGTTTACATATATTCGTTCAGTGCTAACACAAACTTGCCCTGCATTTCTAAAACTGTTGTGCACGGCAAAGTCAGAGGAACTATCAAGGTCGGCATCATTTAAAACAATCAATGCGTCCTTTCCGCCGAGTTCAAGAATAACACGTTTTAATTCTGCCCCGCATGCTGTAAGTATTCTAGAACCCACTTCTCGCGAACCAACAAATGCAACCAAATTAATGTCAGCAGCAACAAGTTCTTTTCCTTGATCATCTGCGCCGTGTACAACTTGTAGGACGTTTTCAGGAAGAAACTCATTTAACACGTCAGCGTACGCTTGCCCAATAAGGGGAGTATCTTCAGACGGTTTAAAAATAACTGTGTTTCCCGCAACAAGCGAGGGCAGAATGCATTGTTGCGGCATGAGTTCTGGGAAATTCCACGGTGTAATGGCAGCGCTCACGCCAAGCGGGTCGCGGTACAAGGTTGATTTTACATTTTCGTCCTCGATAATTTCGGGTGCAAATGCAGCGGCGGCATCTTCGAGCTCAATAGTAAACTTTTGTGCTGCATAACTCGCTTCACCTTGCGCTTCGCGTGCACTTTTTCCCATTTCTGCGGTCATGAGTTTTCCAATTGCAGGAGCTTCTTCAGCAAGACGAGCCGCAACAGGCCTGAGCATTTCAACTCGAGCGTATAGCCCAAGATCGTTCCACGCCTTTTGTGCAGCACGTGCTTTTGCAACAATCCCCGGAATATCTATTACGGGAGTAACGGGGACAGTTCCAACTACTTCACCAGTTGCGGGATTTGTTGATTCAAGTTTCATTTCAGTTGTTACGGTCATTGGTTACTCCTTATTTGCCAGACCGCACATTATATATGTTCTAAGTAATCATATTATTCGCATGTTCCCCAAGCATTTATAAGAACAAGAAGGTCGTCTATTGCGACTAATCCATCTCCGTTGAAGTCGGAGGAGCATCCTTCGCATGTACCCCACGCATCAATTAGAATAAGAAGGTCTTCTATATTTACTTCAAGGTCACCATTAAGATCACCAACACAGTTTGTTTTAAAATCTACAACTAAGTTGCCCTTTACAAAATCATTAGCGAGTCCTCCCTGTGGTGGAGCGACACGGATGAAAACTGAATCTCCCGTTGCTACTTGAAGTTGAGCAC
>CAYYRP010000024.1:0-39089 GCA_964474235.1 uncultured Isosphaeraceae bacterium | reverse complement strand
AAGGCGAAATCTTTTACACGCTTAAAGAAGCAAAAGTCCTCATCGAACAATGGCGCAATAGCTACAACACAATCAGACCACATTCGTCGCTGGGATACCGTCCACCAGCACCTGAGACAAAATTTACGCAATCAGAGCCGTATTACGCTTCGCTCCATACGCCTCTGATTGACACGATTGGAGTCAATTGACTAACATACGAACTGGTACAACTAATGGGGGCAGGTCAGTTGAACGGGCGATTGTGGTTGTAAGAGGCAAAAAAGTGCTTTTAGATGAACAATTGGCTGGTTTTTATGGTGTTGAAACCAAAAAACTTGTTCAGCAGGTAAAACGTAATATTGAACGATTCCCCGAAGATTTCATGTTTCAGTTAACAAAAGACGAATGGGAAATCTTGAGGTCACAAAATGTGACCTCAAGATTATCCGACTACGGCGGACGAAGGTATCAGCCCTACGCGTTCAATGAACTCGGTGTCGCCATGCTTTCAAGTGTTCTTCGCTCAACTAGGGCAGTCGAAGTCAACATCGAAATTATGCGGGCGTTTGTCCGCCTCCGCCACTTGCTTTCCGAGCACAAAGAACTCGCAGAGCAAATCATGAAACTCGAAAAGAAAATACATGAGCAGGGTGCTGAAACCGGTAAACAAATCCAGAAGATTTTCGGCGTCCTACAGCGGATGTTTAACCCGCCTGAAACACAGCCCTCATCGAAGTCAAAAATCGGGTTTCGGCCTCCTGATTAAAGGTAGAATGCTCACACGATGGCGTGGAACGGACGACATTTTTTGAGTTTGGATGATTTGGGCCGTCAGGACATGATTGGCTTGATGCAAAGGGCATCGCACTTCCTTGACGCGGGCGACCGCTATGAACCAGACGCTCCGCTCGCTGGAAAAATTATCGCCAACCTCTTTATGGAAAACTCTACGCGAACTCGTTGTAGTTTCACAATCGCAACCAAACGGCTCGGCGGAGACTACATTGATTTGCTCGGTTCAACTTCTAGTGCATCAAAAGGCGAAACATTGGTTGATACCGCTCTGAACTTAGAAGCGATGGGTGTCGCTGGAATTGTTGTGCGGTGCTCAGAAGAAAGTGGTCCAAAAAAAATTGCAGAGAACGTTGGCGCTCCTGTTATCAACGCAGGTTCAGGAACTTCTGCGCATCCAACACAAGCGTTGCTTGATGCAGTAACTTTGACCCGGTACTTTGGCAAGGACGACCTTTCAGGTGAACACATCGCAATTGTTGGCGATATTGCGCACAGCAGAGTCGCACGTTCAAACGTGATTGGGTTTACAAAACTTGGCGCAAAAGTTACGCTTGTTGGACCCCCGGAGTTATTGCCTAGCGATGTGAATTGTGAAACTTCAAGTGACTTCGATACAGTGCTTTCGGGGGTTTCTGCAACTATGATGCTGCGCGTACAGTTTGAACGTGACGCGACTGTAAACGAAGATTACAGAGAAAGGTTTGGGCTTACGGAAGATCGGGCTAAAAATTATTCAGGTGCAATCTTGCACCCCGGACCTATGAACCGCGGTCTTGAAATTGACGATAGTGTTGCAAACATTGAAAGTTCGCCTCACAATTTGATTCTTTCACAAGTAACAAATGGTGTTGCAACTCGCATGGCGATTCTTGAACACCTTATTGGATAAGAAGAGAACAAAGAAGAAACATATGGAATTCAAAACGATCATCGAACCCTTTCGTATTCGTCAAGTACAACCAATTCGATCAACCACCCCCGAAGAGCGCGCTCTCGCACTCGAAGCCGCGGGTAACAACGTTTTTTTGTTAAGAGCAAAAGATGTTCTCATTGATTTGTTGACTGACTCTGGTACCGGCGCGATGTCAAATGAACAGTGGGCGGGCATGATGCGAAGCGATGAAAGTTACGCCGGCGCTGATTCTTTTTACCGTTTTGAAAGTGCCGTCAAAGACATCACTGGTTTTAAGCACATTATTCCTACACACCAAGGGCGTGCTGCGGAACGCATTTTGTTTGGCGCGGCAGTTGAAGAAAGACAGGTTGTTCCAAACAACACACACTTTGACACAACGCGCGCGAACATCGAAGCTCGTGGTGCAACTGCAGTCGACATCCCAACCCCCGGAAGTGGTGATACCCAAAGTATTGCACCCTTCAAAGGCAACATGGACATCGGCGAGTTGAAATCGATTTTGGATCAATGGCCGGATAAAGTCCCAATGGTCATGATGACAGTTACGAATAACTCAAACGGTGGGCAACCGGTGAGTTTGAAAAACATCCGCGCTGCAAGTAAACTTTGCAAAGAATGGGGCGTTCCGTTTTTTATTGATGCGTGTCGTTTTGCTGAAAACTCATGGTTTATAAAATTGCGAGAAGAAGGCAACCAAGACCGAACACCGATTGACATTGCGCGCGAAATTTTCTCACTCGCTGACGGTGCAACCATGAGTGCAAAAAAAGACGGCATGGCAAACATGGGGGGATTCCTTGCGGTCAATGATGACGCACTTGCTGAACAGTGCCGATCGATGTTAATTCTGACTGAGGGTTTTCCGACGTACGGCGGGCTTGCAGGATACGATTTAGAAACAGTGGCAACGGGTTTATACGAAGCGCTGCGTGAAGATTATTTGGCATATCGAATTAGGACTGTTGCGTATGTGGGCGAACGGTTAACCGATATGGGAATTCCAATTCTCCAACCACCGGGCGGCCACGCAATTTATCTTGATGCGAAAGCGTGGATGTCGCATATTCCTCAAGAACAATACCCGGGATGGGCACTGGCAAATACGTTGTATCTTGAGGGCGGAATACGCGCGAGTGAAATCGGAAGCGTGATGTTTGGGTTGCAACCTGATGGAACCGAGCGGTTTTCCGACAAAGAACTGGTTCGTTTAGCGTTCCCGCGCAGAGTCTATACCCAAAGCCACATCGATTATGTTGTGGAGGTTTTGGAACACATCAACACAATGAAAGGTTCTGTTAAGGGCGTTCGCATTACAAAGCAGCCCGCCGCGCTTCGACATTTCACTGCTGAGTTTGAAACTGTGGGATAATTACACTTCAGACAAGGGCATGTCTGTTTCGACACGGTTGGTGTTCTGTGGCAACTCAACTTCGTGTATGCCGGCAACGGCCGCACCAGCCATTCTTCTTCTCACTGTTGCCGCGTTGAACAGCGTGGCTTCCATATCGTTCACAAGCGCTTGCAAGTTCATCGCAATCTGACCATCGGGCTGCGAATCACCTATTGGTTGAATTGCTCGTTCAAAGGTTTGCAAAACATTGTTGCAATTTTCAAACGTGCCGGCTTTTTCTGCCCAAGTCGCCGCCGGCAGAAACACGTCTGCACGCCGCGTAAGTTCGTTTGAAAGAGTGTCAATCAGGATCAGTGTTTGTGAATCAGAAACTTCGGGGGTGTCCCACGCTTCTGGATAATTTCCAGTCACAACAACTGTATCTGCGTCTGACATTTGTTTTTTCCACTCGTCGTACGTAAGCAAAGCACCAAGAGCTCTGTGGACTCCTCTTGCGTTGGGTGCTTTTTCTGCCCGAACCGTAAAACCGCTTGGGAAGGTTTTGTCTTCTCCATAAATGGGAACTGGTCCTAGACCAATGATTGCATGTTCGTCAACAGATCGAACAAGTTGACCAAGTAACCACGCGTCTTCGCAACTGATCATTGGACTTACAAGCAATGCTATTGTTGATGCTTGTTGTAGTTTGTCTGCGGCGAGCAATTCTGCATCTTCATTCATTTCTGTCACACGATTCTCATCGTGTACAAATTTCCAGCCGTAACGAACTTCGTCGGTAATCCAAAACTGATTTATTTCACGATGTTGACGTGGTTTAACTCGGTAAATCTCGCCCCCAGTGTGTTCAATGTTGATGTTGTCACCACTCGCAGTAAGTGGATCAATCGACGGTACTTTGTCCAAAAACCACACGCGTTGCTGGAACATAAAATCTTTATCGAGAAACGCCCCGACCGGGCAAATGTCAACAACATTTCCACTTAACTCGTTATTCAACCCTTCGCCAGGAAACACGTCGATGCACTCTTTGGCGCCTCTCCCATCTATATACAGTTCACTTGTACCAGTGACCTCTTTTGCAAACCGAACACAACGAGTACACATGATGCAACGGTCGCCGTAGAGCATGACATTGGCACCAACATCTTTCTTCGACTGGGTAATTTTTTCGGTATCACAGCGGCGTTCGCCACGACCATATTCATACGCATAATCTTGTAAATCGCATTCGCCAGCCTGATCACAAACTGGGCAATCAACGGGGTGATTGGTAAGCAAAAACTCCATAACTGCTTTTTGGTTTGCGGTTGCCTTTGGAGAGGATGTGTAAACAACATTGTTGTCGCCCGCTGGCGTTTGGCATGTTGGCAACAACTTGGGCATAGGTTCCAACTTATTATCATTCCGTGGGTTTGGTGCCCAAACCTCCGCCAAACAAATACGGCAACTTGCAACTACACTCAGTGATGGATGGTAGCAATAGTGCGGAATCGCGATTCCGTTGGAGTAAGCAACATCAAGAATCGTTTGTCCTTGATCGAAGGCAAGGGGTTTTCCATCTATCGTAATTGTGGGCATAGGTCGAGTATTGTAACAATTGACCCGTAGTCAAGTTGACTACGGGTCAATGCAGTTTGGTTGTACACGTCAAAACGAGGGCTCCGTTTTCGAGCGCGATGTGTTGTACTTCGACTATCCGATCATCAAGGAGGGGGATTTCTGCGTTGTTACCCTCGAGATCTGTGTGGAGTTTTGCAATTTGCTCATCGAACAACGATATGGGGAGGGGCAGTTTTCCAAGGCGAATTGCAATTGGTTCAATATGAAACTTGCCATCATCAACCCACATCCACCATTTTATCCCCAGGGGCCGCGGGGGCCCTTCGGTAATTTCAACATTCGCATACGTCCAAAGACCTGCATCCGTCACATGAACCTGAGGATCATGTATCTCGGGTGACATCTCAATATGTTGGTCATGCGTCAACCACCCTTCGAGCCTTCCCGACAGCCATGCGTTCATTACTTCGTCACCAAGGCGAATTCGCCACACTTCATCTACTGGTCGTATTTTGTGAAGTTCTTCGTTAAATCGATATTCCCCTCGGTCTGCAAGTTTTGCAACTTCAGGATCAGCGAAGTTTGGTGGAAAATACCAAGACGGGGGTTGGAAGCTCAACCACATCAGCAACACAATAGTAAGAGCAAGTATTCCAATCGCAATAACAAGGGTAACAAATAAACGCTTCACAGTTGTTCAGCGTACCGAATCTGGCATCTTCCGAAGGACTCCAAGTAAAACAAAATTCACAATGATGAATGAAACACCAGCAACAGGGAACATTGTTGAAAGAAGGGATTCTGCTGGCAAGGCGACAACACTCACGATCCACGCTCCGCCAAGAACACCAATTGCATATCCCGCTTGACCAGCAGTTTGAAGTGAACCAAAAACAAGGTTTGATGCGTCTGGCCTTACAGCAACAGAAAATGCGGATGGCATGAGCCCTGCCGCGCCAGCACCATAGATCAATAAACATGGCGGTAACACGATTATTGGCGGCAACCAGGTCATGAGTCCCAAACAGGCCAGTGCACAACCGCAAAGCAAAGAAGAAATGAGTCTAATTTTTCCACCGCCATGACGATCGGCGAGAATGCCTACAGGTGCAGAAAATGAAGCGAGTGCCAAAAACATACCACCAAGAGCAAGCCCAAGGGTCATTTTTCCAACATTGAACCCCGAAGCAAGTAACAACGGCAGGGACGTTGAGACAAGTGCAGCAAGCCCCCTGTCAATTGCTAGAAACCCAGCGCCCAGCCATTCTCTAGGAATAAGTGGACAGCTATGTGGCTCAGGAACCGGAGAAACTGGCACGTTGTCGACAGTTCGACGCACAATCAAGACAATTGGAGCAAGTATGACCATTATTGCAACTCCTGCACAAAGAACCGCTACTGGCGATTCTCGCCCAATAAAGCCGCCCAAGCCAACCCCAAGAGCCAGAGCAACCATCATTGCGGTAAACCCGCCGCCCATTCTTCCCCCGTACCGTTCTTTTTTGCCAGCGCTCGCGATCAATCGAAATGGCACAGAAAGAAGAACCAAATCAGCACCCCCTTCTAGACACCGAAATGCCAGCATTGCCCACCACGAAGTAGAAAGAGCCATTCCAGCCATAAAAATGGCTGAAAGGAATGCTGAAGCAATAAGCAGAACCGAAGATGGAAACCGTCTTTTAAATACAAACAACAGGCCAACTGCGAAGATAGCACCAAGTAGATTAACCGCCATAAGTAGATGGGCAGCGCTTTCTGAAACTCCAAATCGACCTACTGTGAGATCGTGCAAGACTGGCACGATCATCGCATCTGGAATTGCTGCAAGCCCAAGCAACAAACATCCGACAACCAGTGGGCGTTTGCTTTGTTCTTGCGGCGTTTTGTCGCTAACTTTCACGATCATGTTTTTTGGCTCGAAGCCAACCCGGCTCGGAACCGATCTGGCTCAATTTGACCCGTAGTCAAGTTGACCCCGGGTCAACTTGACTACGGGTCAAATGATCGATTAGTCGGTGACGGATACGAGTTCGACGTCAAAAATGAGGGTTGCGCCGCCCGGAATCACAGGAGGCATACCGTTTGGACCATATCCAAGACCTGATGGAATGATCAATTTTCGTTTTCCGCCAACCTTCATCGAACCAACACCCTCAGTCCAACCGGGGATTACGCCGTTGAGAGGAAATGAGATTGTTTCACCACGATCAACACTGCTATCAAATTTTGTGCCATCAGTTAACCAACCGGTGTAATGCACCGTAACTGTGCTCGAAGCACCTGCTGGTTGAGGGCCATCGCCCGCTGACATGTCATACCAAGAAAGACCACTATCGCTGGTCGACGCTTCGCCTGTTACAGGGCTGCCGGGTAATTGTTCCATAGGAGGTACCTTTACATAGTCAATGATGTCTAACAATTCGACATCGAAAATAAGAGTTGATTCCGGTGGAATACTTGGTCGTCCACGCGAACCATACGCTAAGTTTGCCGGAATTCTAAACTTTCGTTTTTCGCCAACTTGCATGCCGCTCACACCCTCAGTCCAACCCCGAATAACTCGGTTGAGGGGAAATGTTGCAGGTTGCCCGCGTTTGACACTACTGTCAAACATTGTGCCATCTTCAAGCCAACCCGAATAATGCACCTGAACAGTGGCTGACGTGTTTGGGGTTTCCCCGCCCCTTCCTTCTTGAATCACCCACCACTCCAACCCAGAATCGGATTGTGTTGATTCACCAAAAACTTCATCACCAGGGACTTCAACAGCAACTCGGGATTCGACTTCCAAACCAAGTGACTCTAAAAACGCATCCATACTTGGCTCACGACCAAGGTAATCACGAACCAGATCCAAACTATCCTCAGTTCCGCCCTTAGATAAAATCTTCTCTCGATAATACGCGCCAGCTTCGGGATTCAACATGCCAAGTTCCTTAAAACGCTGGAACATATCTTGTGCATACACAAGCGACCACATGTATCCGTAATAGCCCGCTTGATACCCTGTGAGGTGCCCGAAACTACTTTGAAAATGAGAACCCGGGGTATGTGGATACATCCGTGTCAAATCGTGAATGTCATATCCAATTTGCGTGGTATCAACAACACCATCTTCATCGGTGTGGTATGCCTGATCAACCATTCCTAAGAAAATTTGACCTTCAGTTCTTACACCGCTTTGCAAATTTTTTGCAGCAATCATGCCTTCAATAAGTTCGTCTGGCATCGGTTCGTCCGTCACATAGTGCCTCGCAAAAAGTTTTAGTGTTTCGGGGGTCCACACCCATTCTTCAAACATTTGTGAAGGCGCTTCAACAAAGTCTCGCTCAACTCTAGTGCCGGCAAAGCCGGCGATTTCTGCTTCACTTAAAATTGTGTGTAAACAGTGACCAAATTCATGAAAGAACGTTTCCGCTTCGTCGTGTGTCATCAGCGATGGCTTGTCAGCTGTTGGCTTTGTAAAGTTACACACAAGCGCAGCAATCGGTAGTTGCACCGTGCCGTCTGCCCACACCTTATGTTGCACCAATCCCCACTGAGCCGCATGTGAGTATTTGTTATCACGCGGGTGGAGGTCAATATAAAACTCACCAAGTTGCGTGCTTGATTTTGTATCCCACACCTCGAACAGACGAACATCGTCGTGCCAAAGCGGTGTTCCTCGTTCGTCTGCCTGATTGGTTACTTCTCTGTACTCAATACCATAGAGGTTTTGTGTAATCTCAAACAACCCGTCCATCACGTTTTGTAGTGGCAAATACTCTTGTACTTCTTGAGAATCGACGGCGTACTTGTCGTTTTTAATTTTTTCGTAGTAATAACTGAAGTCGTAAGGATAAAACTCAGCAGTTGGATCGCCCGTGTCTTCTCGTTTCGCTGCAACAAGTTCAGCCCAATCTTTTTCTGCTTTTTTACGTACAACAGGCCGCAGTTTTTCGTAAAACTCCGCAACTGTTGCGGCATTTTTTGACATCTTTAACTCGGTTTCATAATCTGCGGTTGTTGCATACCCAAGCAAATCAGAAGCCTCATCTCGCAACTTAATAATGCGTTCAAGAAGTGCAACGTTTTCTAACCCAGCCCGCTTGGAATACGCAAACCGTACTTTCTTGCGTGTTTCTGGAACTGAACAATAATCTAAAATTGGACCAAATGTTGGGTAATCAAGTGTGATTTGGTAATTCCCATCTACGACTTCAAGACTATCAACAACATCTTGTGGAACACCCGTTAAGCCACCGAGTGGAATTGGAACAATTGTTTTGTCTTCTCTAATGTTTGTATCAAATTCAATCGTCAGTGTGCCAAGTTCTTTTTGAATTGTTTTTAATTGCTCTCTAGCTTCTACCGAAAGTGACATGCCACTTCGCCTGTAATCACGCATCGTATGTTCAAGCATACGTGCTTGTTCGCCAGAAAGCTCTGGGTTTGTGTCAGCGTACACCTTAATCGCGTTATACAACGCAACATTCGTTGCAAAGTCGATGGACCAATCAGACCAAAGTTGTGCTGCGCCTTGCGCGGCTTCACGAATGTCCGCGTCCGTATGCACGTATGCCATGAACGCTGGCATGTTTGATGCGACGTCAAGGCGAACCATCATGTCATCAAGCGCACCGACAGTGTTTTCAAAAGTTCGCTCGTTGTCTGGCACTGCAATGATCGCTGCAATTTCAATATCTGCATTTGCAAACGCTGTTTCAACTGTTGTTGTGAGTTCCTCGGGCGTTTGAGGAATTGGACGGTTTGCAAATGCGAGCAGGGTGAAGACTAGTGTTTTAATAATCATGTAAGTTTCCTTCTTTCGGGTTGCACAGTGTAATTGAAAAGGGCTCACAACATTTGTTGAGAGCCCTGTGGTTTGCGTGTTTTACTGAGTTATACGGCTGCCGCCATCGACTCGGCCTTGGCCCTGGCGTCTGCAAGCGTACCAACATACATAAATGCTGATTCAGGAAGATCGTCACCCTCGCCGTCACAAAGACGTTCGAATGAATCGATTGTTTCTTCAAGTGATGAGTTCACACCTGGGAAACCAGTAAATTGTTCTGCAACGTGGAATGGTTGACTGAGGAACCGTTCGATTCGACGCGCTCTTGCAACAGTCAGTTTGTCATCTTCAGACAATTCATCAACACCAAGAATTGCAATGATGTCTTGCAGGTCAGCGTATCGCTGCAAAATTGTTTGCACGCGACGCGAAACGTCGTAGTGATGTTGACCAACAACTTGCGGGTCAAGAATTCGCGATGACGATGCAATTGGGTCAATCGCTGGGTAAATACCTTTTTCAGCAATCTTTCGTTCAAGCACAACAAACGCGTCCAAGTGAGCAAACGTTGTTGCTGGCGCAGGGTCAGTCAAGTCATCTGCGGGAACATAAATTGCTTGAACGGAAGTGATCGCGCCCTTTTTCGTTGAGGTAATTCTTTCTTGCAACTCGCCCATCTCTGTGGAGAGTGTTGGCTGATAGCCCACCGCCGAAGGCATTCGACCAAGCAACGCGGAAACTTCTGAACCTGCCTGTGTAAACCGGAACACATTATCAACAAAAATGAGTGTTTCTTTGCCAGAAGAATCGCGGAAATCTTCTGCCATTGTGAGTGCTGAAAGTGCAACTCGAAGACGTGCGCCCGGCGGTTCGTTCATTTGACCGAAGACCATCGCAACCTTATCAAGAACCGAAACTGTTTCGCCCTCTGAATTTGTAAACTCTGCTTCTTGCATTTCAAGCCACAGGTCATTACCTTCGCGAGTTCGTTCGCCAACACCAGCAAATACTGAGTAGCCGTCGAAGTCACGAGCAACACGAGCAATCATTTCCTGAATAACCACTGTCTTGCCAACACCTGCACCACCAAACAAACCGATCTTGCCGCCACGAACAAACGGGCAAAGAAGGTCGACCACCTTAATTCCTGTTTCAAGAATTTCAGAGTTCGGGTTCAATTCTGAAATATTTGGAGGGGTTGCATGAATTGGCATGCGTTTTTCGTATGAAACTGGTCCGCGTTCGTCAACTGGTTCACCAAAGAGGTTGAACACACGGCCAAGCACGCCTTCGCCAACTGGAACTGTAACAGGCGCGCCGGTATCCTCACATGTTTGACCACGGCGAAGACCATCGGTACTACCAAGTGAAACGCAGCGAACGCGACCGCCGCCCAAGTGCTTGTTGACTTCGCCAACAAGCTTTATTTTTTCGCCTGCATTGTCTACGTCGACTTCAATTGCGTTGTAGATTTCTGGCAAATTATCGAGTGGAAATTGAGCATCGAAAGTTGAACCGATGACTTGTGTAATTGTTCCTGTTGTGGACATAAGTAATTCCGTTTTTCCAAAAAATGGGGTGTTTTATGAGGGAGGCAGAAACGCCTGAGAAACGGCGTAGGATAGTCGTTTTTTCGTGTTTTGCCAAGCGGTTTTTCGCACCAAGGCATCCCTTTGGCGAGCCTAGAGTGCCA
Organism: uncultured Isosphaeraceae bacterium; assembly: GCA_964474235.1. GTDB lineage: Bacteria > Planctomycetota > Phycisphaerae > Phycisphaerales > SM1A02. Next base: position 28,018 of record CAYYRP010000024.1, on the reverse strand, counting down.
GCCGATGCGGTGGTACGGTATACTTCGCCGCCTATGAAGTTTGATCTTGTAGATCAGGTGCTCGAACAGGAGGATGGGCGGATTGTGACTGTCAAGCAAGTCACCCTCGCCGAGGAATATCTCGCTGACCATTTTCCGAGTTTTCCAATTCTCCCCGGCGTTCTCATGCTTGAAGCGATGGTACAAGCGGCCTCAACACTGCTCGCACCAACTGGCCATCGGCTCGTCCTTGGAGAGGTAAAAGCCGTAAAATACGGAACAATGGTCCGCCCCGGAGATACGCTCAGGGTGGAGATTGTTGCTGGTGCCACAAAAGAGGATGGCACGACCCCATGCAAGGGGACAGGAACTGTTCTTCGAAGGGACAGCAACGTGACGATGATAGCAGTGGCTGGACGCTTCACAATGCGACCTGCTCGAATTGAATAAACACAAAACAGGAGACGGTTATGAACCGCGATGATATTTTCTCAAAAATCCAAGAAGTTCTAGATGATGCCCTTGGTGTGGACGAAGACGAGGTGACCCCAAAAGCAAGCCTCACAGCTGACCTTGGTGCCGAATCCATCGACTTTCTCGACATCGTTTTTCGAATTGAAAAAACGTTTGACGTCAAAATTTCACAGGGTGAACTTTTTCCAGAAAACCTTGCTGACAACGCGGACTGGGTTGCTGATGGCAAACTCACGGACACGGGTCTTGAAATGCTCAAAGAACGCATGACACACGTTGATTTTACGGTCTTTGAAGGCGGGGATCGCTCCATTTCAAAACTTGGTGACGCCATTACAGTTGATTCCCTTGTCAACTTTGTTGAAATCAAACTCGCTGGGTAACATCAGATGCGTTGGTTGTGGATAGATCGAATTATTGATCACGAACCGAATAAGCGGCTCGTCGCAATCAAAAACGTCTCGCTTGCAGAGGAGCACCTTCATGATTACATCGTGGATTGTCAAGTGGTCATGCCCGCATCGTTACTTATAGAAGGAATGGCTCAAACCGCCGGTATTCTTGTGGGCACCACTTCTAACTTCAAAGAAAAGGTCATCCTTGCGAAAATTACAAAGGCCTCATTTGACAGCGATGTGACCGCAGGTGATACCGTTCGGTACGACGCTGCAATTGATCGAATCGACAATGCCGGAGCTGCGACAAGTGGAACCATAGACAGGCGGGTCGCCGGTGGTGAAGCGTGGGAACGAATCGGTCGCATTGAGTTGATGTTTAGCCATATTGATAACAATATGGCTGGAACAGAGTTTCCCAAACACAATTTTGTCTTTTCAGACAACTTCAAGATGATTTTGGACGCCGCAGGGCTCGGAGCGTACGCTTGCTAACTTGACGCAACATGATATAATTACATGTCGCGATATTTCTATGTGTCTATTACAACAAGGAGGCTCACATGCCAAGACTAACAAACATCGATCCTACAGCTGACACCGGCGCCGGTGCGGACCTACTAAACGGACCGCTGAAGGCAAAGCAAATCAACATTTACAAGGGACTTGCCGCTCACCCAACCCTTTTTGAAGCATTTATAGCTTGGGGAAAAGGCTCAAAAGCAGGCGGTTTAACACCAACCGAAGGTGAAGTTGTACAACTTCTCGCTGCTGAAAAGTTCCATTGTGCTTACTGCACCGCAGCCCACACGATGGTTGCCGGCGGCATGGGACTCAATGAAGATGATTGTGCAAATATTCGACGCCGAACATCAGATGATCCCAAGATTCAAGCACTGATTAACTTCACTGCCGAATCCCTTGACACAATCGGTAATGTCAGCGACGAAACCCTCGCTGCATTCATGGATGCGGGCTACAACACTGAAGCAGCGATTGAGGTCGCTGCGGGCATCTCAATTATGACTTTTACGAGTTATTACAACCACATCAACGACACAGTTGTTGATTTTCCAGAACCAGCGGCGGTATAACAAAAATATTCCTCAAAAAATAGGCTCCTCGCCGCGAAGCGAGGAGCCTGTTTTCGTATGACCGACTGGAGGATCGATCAAGGAGAGGAGTGTCCCGCCAAGGCGGGCTCTAAGTAGGAGGAGAGAAAAGAGAGCAATTTGTTGTCCACTCATACAGTCGAATATCTCTGCGGTGATTACAAGTCGCTTGGAAACAAAAAGTACCCATCTCCCTTTTCGAAGATCGGTTTGTGACGGTTATGTCAATTACGCCGTACAATCGGGGGTATGAAAGAGCACGTAGCCATGTACGCAGGATCGTTTGACCCCATTACATCTGGTCACTTAGATGTCGTTGCTCGATCACGCCACCTTTTTGATCGAATAGTCGTTGGCATTGGATTTAATCCAGATAAGGAAGCGCTTTTCCCCGTCGAAGAACGAGTGGAAATGGCAACCACGCTCATCGATGAACTTGTCGCTTGCGATCCCGACGCCGCCCAAGTTTCAGTAGAACGATATTCCGGTCTCACGGTTGATTTTGCCAAGAAGGCAGGCGCTTCCGCCCTTGTTCGTGGTATTCGCAACGTAACTGATCTTGCCACCGAAACGCAACTGGCAATTACAAATAGGCAAGTTGCAGACATCGAAACTGTTTTTATTGTCACAGGTGAAGCGTATGCATTTACTTCGTCAAGTTTAATTCGACAAATTGCGGCGCTTGGGGGGGATCTTGATCGACTTGATGGAATCATTCCATCGCTTGTGATCGAACGACTCAAGGTGTTACAAGCAGACCCAAGTGGTTTACTCAAAGCAATGGCAAACGATGCGAATATGGAGTAAGTGATGGACTTAAGAGTTGTGTCCATCGGAACACTTGCAAATAACCCGCTTTGGAATGTACGCGGTAACGCTGGAACCTCCAGGGTTGGCCACGCAACAACGACAGTCATTAAAACCGACTGCGACATTATTCTTGTAGACCCATCACTTCCTCCAGCGTTGATGGATGCAAGATTAGACGAACGGTGGGGGTTAAAACTAACAGACATCACACACGTCTATCTCACGAGTTTTGATCCCGATAGGCGACGCACTCTTCCCGGAGTTGAACACGCACATTGGCTCATGCATGAACCAGAAATACAGTCTGCCTCAGAAGCTATTCAAGATGAAATACACAGAGCTGAAAACGATCCTTCTCTGATCAACATACTTCAAGAACACTTGGGATTACTTGCGAATTTCACGTCGCCAGACGACAACCCTTTTACACTTGTTGACCTGTTTCCTATTCCCGGATTCACTCCAGGAAGTTGTGGGCTTTTGTTACCACTTCCCAAACAAACCGTGTTGATTACAGGAGACACCGTTGCAACCGTGGAACATTTGCGAAAAGGATCTGTACTTCCAAACTGTGCAAACATTGAACTGGCGAAAGAATCGCTTGTTGAATGTGTTGAAATCGCAGATATCATTATTCCCGGAAGAGATAATATTATTCTCAATCCAGCCCGATCGCAATGATATTTATTCACACCATAGTTCTTCTCACAGTATTACAAACACCCGCTCCTGCAGAGGTAGAATTTCAAACCGCAGCAACCGCTGGTCAACAAACAGTACAACTCCAACACTCGTTACCACTTGTAAACCAAGTCGTACTTGTCCCTGACGAAGCAACGTATCTTGATGAACTTTCAAAATGGTCGCCTGAGGCACGGTGGCCCATCTTGTTCGATGATAATCGGCTTGCACCAATGTTTATTCGAAAGTTTCGCCCACAAAAAGTTTGGCGCAGAACATCTGTTGGAAAACCTGTTGAAAATTTTAAAACAATTTCACAACAAGTAATTGCAAAAGCTTGGGGCGGGACGGCGTCTCCGGAAGTTGCACTCGCCAACAACGCCATCAAACCAATTGGGCTTGTCATCACAAACAAAGATGACCCAGCAAGAGTTGCCGCCGTCGCACTTGCAGCGGGAAGAGGGCAACGACTTCGTTTTGTTGGAAAGTGGGGGGAAGAAAATATTCTTTGGAGTGAAAACGATTCATTGCGGCGAATGCAAAAAGCACAAACGCTCGTTCAAGAAACGGAGGACAAGATCGTGGCAATCACGCTCTGTATGTCTATGTCTCCACGAGCAAATTATGCAAACGCAAAAGAAAATCCCGTAGCAACTACTGACCTTATTGGACGTGACTTGAACGGAACACGGTTTGCGTGGTGTGGTTGGATTTTTGGATCTCAAAAGTTCGCCGCATACACCGCTGCGTGTAGCCTTTTTCTTCACAGAACAAATTATTGGTTTTGCAACACTTACCCTGACACCGGTGTGTGGGAACACTACGGTGTTGGAAACCTAGAAGAAGTATTACCAAAACTTGGCGTGGCACTAACAACAACAAGCGGTGATCTTGCATCGTTGTACAAAACAGACAATGGTGGTGTTACCGCAGACGTTGTTTTTTTTACATCAAAAGGAAATCAAGATTTTATTGAACTTGCAGACACGCGTGTTGCGCCGACATGGTTACCTGTTTTGAATACTCCTGCAGCACTTTATTTTCTACACAGCTGGTCTCTTAAAAAACCAGCAAGCCGAACGACAGTTGGTGGAACATGGTTGGATCGAGGTGTCTATGCGTATGTTGGCTCGTCTCACGAACCAATGTTGCAAGCGTTTGTTCCACCCATGGAAGTCATGCGACGTACAATGAATTTTGTTCCGTTTCTTATTGCATCAAGATGGTTTACCGGACAGGGTGTACAATCCAGACCATGGAGAATCAACACCATTGGCGACCCGCTCATGGTGTGTGGGCCAAATCCAGCAACCAACAGACAAAGGGTCGAAGCAAACGATAGGGCAAACTGTACCGATGTTGTTGCAGAAGCAAAGTTGTTTTTGGAGCAAGCAAAAGAAAACCCCAGTGATACTTCTTTTTCAAAAGCAATTGAAATTGTTTCGCTTTTAGGAAGAGAAGCCATTGTCATTCAACTTTGGCACGCTGCGAACAAGTTGGGTGTTTCGGGAAAACACACCGCTAAAAACGCCTTGCCAACACTCTTTAGAGCCCAAGCCACCGATGCTTTTTTATGGGCATATCGTCTATTAGAAACACCAAATCGTCATGAACAGGACATGCTTTGGCAACTTGCAACACTTTTTCCTGATTCTGCAACCCCGCTTCTCGTTGAGAATATTCGAGACGTGTATGCGTGTGATGACATTCGGCTGATCGCACAAGGAGTTGAAAAAAGCCGCGGCAAGCGCGGTGTTTTGTCTATCATCAACACATATCTCTCCAAAGCGAGGGGCAGAAACGAACGAGAACTCGAACGGATGCTCAAAGAATATGGCAAATAAACAAACACCAGCTGTACTTATTATCCGTGATGGCTGGGGTCAAAACCCAGACACCTCAATGGATCAGTACAACGCGATCGTGCAAGCCCACACGCCATTCGCCGATTCCCTCCACAACGACTGGCCAACAACGCTGATTGGCACTTCGGGTTTGCGAGTTGGGTTGCCAGATCAAACAATGGGGAACAGTGAAGTTGGTCACCAAAACATCGGTGCAGGAAGAATTGTTCCACAAGAACTCGTACGGTTGAATCGAGCAATTGAACAGGGGTTGTTCAAAACAAACTCCGTTTTTGCAAAAGCGTTTGTGCGGGGATGCAATGGACACACGTTGCATATCATTGGGCTTGTCAGCGACGGAAGGGTGCACAGTGATATCAATCATTTGTTTGCACTACTAGACGCATCGCCAAAAGAGTGCAACATTTGTATACATGTGATAACAGACGGCCGAGACTGTTCTCCAACAACGGGTCTTGGGTTTGTTGAATCTGTTGAAAAAAAGATCAAGGGAACAAATGCAAAAATTGCATCGGTCATCGGAAGATATTACGCGATGGATCGAGACAATCGGTGGGATCGCGTTGCACTTGCGTGGAAGGTTTTAACAGGTAGGGCAACTGGTTCTACATCGGCTGTTGAGGTGGTCAGAGATTATTACAACTGCCCAACCGAAAAAAACATGGCTGGTGATGAATTTGTTTTTCCAACACAAATTGTTGATGAAAAAAACGAACCGATTGGTGTTGTACATGACGGCGATGCGGTGATTTTCTTTAATTACCGAGGCGATCGTCCACGCGAGTTATCAAGAGCGTTTGTTCTTGACATTGAAGCGTGGAAAAACGTTGCTCGTGGAGGATTTGATCGAGAAAAACGATACGACGACTTGTTGTATGTCACCATGACCAATTACGAATCCAATCTTCCCGTTTCTGCCGTTGCGTTTGATAAGCCAGAACCCATGAAAAACATTTTGGGCGCCGTCATAGAAACACAAGGACTCACGCAGTTTCGCTGCGCCGAAACAGAAAAATTCCCGCACGTCACTTTCTTTTTTAATGATTATCGTGAAGAACCGTTTGTTGGTGAATCGCGACTTCTGATTCCAAGCCCCACAGATATTTCTACATACGATCAAAAACCTGAAATGTCTGCAAGAAGTGTTTGTGATGGAGTCCTTGAACAATTAGCAAGCGAAGATTGCCCTGCACTTCTTGTTGTGAACTTTGCAAACGGCGACATGGTTGGGCACACTGGAAACTTGCAGGCAATTATCGAGGCTGTTGAGGTTGTTGATGATTGCACAAAGAAAATCACAGAAGCAACACTTGCAGTTGGCGGCTCACTTGTGATCACCGCCGATCACGGAAACGCAGAGCGTACGTGGAGTGTAGAAACAACTAGCCCAGACACCGCGCACACAACCTACGACGTTCCTTTGCATATTGTTGGGGAAAAGTGGAAAAATAATAAACTTCGCCACGGTGGAATTCTTGCGGACATCGCACCGACACTTCTTACTTTTTTAGATATTGCAAAGCCCGCAGAAATGCACGGAACCAGTTTGGTGTAAGCACGGGTTGCAAAATTTTTAAGACACACCACAGAGACACCGAGGCACGGAGAATACAATTTGGTTTTAAGATTGAGAAATTAAAACAAACCGTGTTTGTGCAAAGTCACTGTGGCAAAAGAGAGTACACAAGTTGTAATGAATAAAGACGCTAGGCAACAGTTTTGCAAACCTGAAGCGCCAACAACTCAACCCCTCTCCTAGGATCAAGTTTTCCAGAACGCATTTTGGCGTCCATCGCAACAGCATCGGTAAACAAATCGGCGAGTTCTTTGGGTTTGCGCTGTTTGGCTACTACAAGCACTCGGTCGCCGCTGTTTCCAAAAAGTTTGAGCGACCTCCGAATGTCGCCTGCAGTTGACCCATTTGCATGCATCGCGGATGCGGCAGCAAGTCGGCGAGACAAATCCACAACCGACCAAACCAACAACTCTCTCGGTTGTCTTGAGATGTCGACAAGTTCACCAATTTTTGTCATCACTGCGCCAGAATTGCCAGAAAGCAAAACAGATTGAATTTCCCACGCCTGTTCTTCTCGACTCAGCCCGACCATTTCAACAACATCTTCGTACGCTATAGATGTTTCGGGAGCTACTTTTGCAGCAAGTTTTGCAAGCTCGCCATCAAGCCTCGTAAGTATTGTGCCAATTCTCTTTACGAGCAATTGGGCGGCTCGTGAATCTAGTTCACAACCATGTTCTTTTCCACAACGCCCAATGCACCAACGAACAGAGTCGTGTTCGTTCAGTTCTTGGAGTTTAAACACCAACCCTTTTTTATTTACAATTTTGTCGAGGTTTCCTTTTCGCCACGAGGTTGCGCGAAGTAACAATGTTGCAGAATCAACCGGCGACTCTGCATACCGTTCCAATACTTTTCGAGTAGACGTTGCTGCTGAATCTTTTGCGGCTAGAAATGCATCAGCGTGATCAACAACGACAAGTTTATGTCGCATAAGCATGTCATATGTTCTTAACTCATCAAGCACAGTAGCGAGTTCCACCGTGTCGCCGTCAAAAACCACACGATCAACATCGCCATGTTCTCCCTTCAACACGTCCTCGAGATCCGAGGAGTATCTCGTCATCAAGAAAGAGTCCTTCCCATGCAAAATGACCACCCTCATTTTCGCTTCAAAATTCGGTTGACCTGCCATCCACACATCATAGTGAACATTCGCAACTCCATTCAATGTGGTGTGCACAGTACGTAGTCTGGTACAGTGGTATTGGAATGTTGGTATTAGAAGTCATTGATGGACCTGATCTAGGAAGCACGTTTCCTCTGCCCCAAGGAGAACCGCAACTCATTGGACGGTCTTCGGAATCACTGCCTTTGACAGACCCAACGGTGAGCCGCCGGCATGCAGAACTCACGCCAGATGGCAATAAATGGTTTCTTAGAGACCTAGACTCTTCAAATGGCACTTTTTTAAACGGAAGAAGGCTTATTGATCGCGTTGCACTTCGCCCAAGCGACGAGGTGGGGTGTGGCTCAACGCTATTTCTAATCACCGAACGGGCTTCTCTTCCAACCGAAACCATTCTCTCTTCGACAAGCCTCGACACAAGCGCCGAATCGGTCATCGTCACTTCCCCACACTCCTTCCAAGCCGCAAAAAATCATCTCCGGATGGTCTACCGGCTCACCGCTGCTACTGCGGGCACAGTTGATGCAACAGCAATTTTACAGAGACTCATCGCTGTTGTTGCTGACGAATTCAAGCCAGATCGCGCAATCGGTGTTCTATTTAATGACGATGGGCACCTCTCAACATCCATCGAAGCAATAAACGGGAACTTGCTCGACAAAACACAACCATTCTGCGAAGCCCTCGTGTCGCATGTTTGCCAAGAACGACGTGGACTTCTAATTGCTGACATCACCGAAGATATTCGTTTCTCTGCAGACGCATCCGTTCAATCATCAAACATCCGTGGTTGTATTTGCGTTCCATTGATTGCCCACGATCAAGTGCTTGGAGCGATTTTGCTCGAATCATATTCAGTCACTAGACATTGGACGGACGAAGAATTCCAACTCCTTACTGCTGCAACCGAACACACTGGTCTTGCAATTTTGACCGCAAATCTCGTTCGCACACGTCTGCACCATGAACGACTTGCCGCGATGGGTGAAACGGTTGCATCAATCAGTCACAGTGTGAAAAACATTCTCCAAGGACTTCGCAGCGGTGCTGGGGCAATTGAACTCGCTCTTGGTCGCGGTGATCTTGATCTTGCTCGCGAGGGGTGGCCGATTCTCGCGAGGAATCTTGATCGAGTATATGCACTCACGTTCAATATGCTTGCGTGGTCGAGGGCGGGGCATCCTGAAATTTCACTTGTTAATCTTTCTATGATTATCGAGGACGCGGTCGCTCTGGTTCGAGGCGCTGCTGAGCGAAAAAAAGTTTCCATTCGTGTAGATATTGAAGAGGACATGCCACCAATACCTGTTGACCAAACAGCGATTTTGCAGGTATTGCTCAATATTCTCAATAACGCAGTCGAAGCCGCTCCCTCTAAAACTGGCATCGTTGCAATTCTCGCTTCAATTCCTCGCTCTGGAGACTTAGTACGAATTGCGATCGAAGACAATGGTCCAGGAATCGAATCGTCTCAGCGAGAAACTGTCTTTCGTGCATTCCACTCAACAAAGGGACAACGGGGCACTGGTCTTGGGCTGGCGGTTTCACGAAAAATTGTTCTTGAACACCAAGGCACAATTAGTATTCTTGATGCACCTCACGGTGGAACACTTTTCAACATTTATCTGCCATTAGGTCGAGAAGATGACCCAGGAGATACGAGAGGTCCCGCAACCGTTGAAGACCCAACTAGTTTTCTATAGCACACGAGTTGTAGAGATGGGTACAATGGAGTAACTTTGGAAGAAACAATAACAAACATGACACAAGATGAACAACACAACGGCATCGACTTAGCAAGGGTAGCTGGCTCAAACGTAGCCACACAACCCATGGCGATGAGTAACTACCAACGAACAAGAGAAATGTCACTCGATGAGTTGATGCTCGAAAATCGAGTGATCTTCCTCATTGGTGAGATTAACCAAGCATCTGCTGCCCGAATCATGATGCAAATGTTGTATCTCGAAGATCAAAAAAAGGGTCAACAGATCAATCTTTACATCAACAGCCCTGGCGGCGCGGTCGATGACACGCTTGCGATGTATGACACAATGCAATTCATCAGTTCAGACGTTGCAACGTATTGCGTTGGCCGAGCATACAGCGGCGCGGCAGTCCTGCTCTGTGCTGGAGAAGAAGGCAAACGACACATTCTTCCCCACGCGAAGGTCATGGTTCACCAACCATACGGTGGTATCACTGGCCAGACCACTGATGTGCAAATTCAAGCGGAGCAAATCATTGGTGCCAAGAAAATACTGAATGAAATTATTGCAGCACATACTGGTCAATCGTTTGATACTGTTGCGGCTGATGGCGAACGTGATAAATATTTCTCGGCCGATGAAGCCAAAGCGTATGGACTTGTTGATGAAGTCTTTAAACTCCAAGACGACAAGAAGAAGGGCTAACGCATGTCAACACTTGTACCAATCGTGATTGAAAAAACTGGTCGTGGGGAACGCTCTTACGACATTTTCTCCCGCCTCCTCAATGACCGAATTATTTTTCTCGGCGGACCAGTAATGGACGACTCAGCAAACCTGATCGTCGCACAATTGCTCTACCTTGCGAACGACGATCCAAAGAGCGATGTAAATTTGTATGTTAATTCTCCTGGCGGTTCCGTGACTGCGGGGCTTGGGATTGTGGACACGATGAACTTTATTCCTTGCAATGTCTCAACGTACATTATTGGTCAGGCCGCTTCAATGGGGTCGGTCATTGCTTCGAGTGGTGCAAAAGGGAAGCGGTTTGCATTACCGCACGCAAAAAACCTCATGCATCAACCATTATTAAGTGGTGTTCTTGAAGGACAGGCAACCGACCTTGAAATCGAGGCTCGCGAAATGCTTCGATTACGCGAGATTTTGTTTGGTATTTACGCGAACGCTACGGGAAAAGATCAAAAGATCATTCACGATGATTGCGAACGAAACAAGTGGCTCGACCCAGAAGAAATGAAGGAATATGGTCTCATTGACGAAGTTCTTTCACACCTCCCATCGAGCGATTAGGTAGTATCACCCGTATGTCCCGTCGATTGCTAACAGCAATGTTGCTCATTGGTCTCTTCACAACGATGTGTGGATGCCACCGAGCATTGTTTCCAGAAAACAATAAGGACCGAACGCAGTTTGATTCGTATGACATGATTCGACATGGACCAATGATTACTGAACAGCCAAACGAGTACGGACTTCCTGAACCCGCGATTCGCAACCGCTTAGGTCGCCACCGGCGGTAAGGTCACGGAGACCCCTTTAGGTCAACGATGTAAAAAGATCTCTTTGGTGACTCTTTCTTTGATTGCAACTTGTGCATCCTTTAATTCTGTGGAAAGGGGGCTGAGATAGTCGCGCCTGTTTTTCGAATAATAAATAGTCTCATTTTTCGTCCGATATCCCCCTTTGTAAAGTCCACAAGGGGGTTTTGCCCGATAGACTACTAGCGAGCGCATGTTCGTGCTCGACAAGGATATACCGACACCAATGACCACTGATTTTGCATGGATGCACTCAAAACGAACCAAACGAACACAAATAGTTTGGGCGACATTTTTTGTTGTCATGTCTGCAATGCTTGTGCTTTTACAGGCTGGTGGAGGTGATGTCCAGGGCGGTGTTCTACTTACAAACATCTCCTCAATGAACGAGCGACCCGAAGTGGATCCTATTTTCAGCAAAGAAATGTCTGTAAATAAAACACAATGGTCAGGCATCATCGTGCAACACCTTGGCGAACCCGCCGGCACAATAAAATCAATTCAGCGCTCGCACCTCTCGGGTGGACTTGATGGAATTGGCTTCCATTTCATTATTGGTAATGGGAACGGTCTTGGTGACGGCGTTGTACATGGGAGTGAACGGTGGGTAAACCAAGCCAAAGCAGCTCGTCCAATCTCAATTGATCCTAAAAACTGGGACGAAAACGTCATCACAATCTGTTTGATCGGAAACGGCAACCGCCGCCCATTCACTGAACGGCAAATGCTGCATCTATCAAGACTTGTGCAACGGCTCCAAAATGAACTCTCCATTGAATCGAGCGATGTCTACCTCGCCTCAGACCTCGATTCTTCTTCAAAGATGGCACCCTCACCAGGCAAATTCTTCGCTGAAGCGCTGTTTCGCAGTCAATTGCTCGATATCGCCCGCTCGTTCTAGTTGAATCAAACCCATAAAAAGAGTACTCTAAACATTCATTTCTATCGTGCCGCATTGATCATGGCACAAGAGTAACACCCACATATTGATTCTATGAGTACAACACCGGCACAGCCCCGAAAAATAGGGACATACACCGTCCTAGCAAAGTTAGGCGAAGGTGCCTCATCGATGCTGTACGCTGTGCAAAACCCAAAAACCAAACAGGTTTCTGCGCTCAAGCACGTAATAAAGACAGATGAAAAATCTCAACGATTTTTAGACCAAGTTGAACAAGAATATGCGATTGGTTCAAAACTAGATCATAAATCGATTCGAAAACTCACGAAAATTGTTCGACATCGAAAAATGTTTAAGGTGGTTGCGGTCTCAATGATTATGGAACTCGTGGACGCAATGACGCTCGACCAGCAGTTACCAAAAAACCATGCCCAAGCAGTGATAATATTTAGTCAAATTGCCCGCGGACTCGCGCATATGCATGAACGTGGATTTGTACACGCTGACATCAAACCAAACAACGTGTTAATTTGTGGAAACAACAGTGTAAAAATTATTGATCTTGGTCAAGCGTGTGCCGCTGGTACGGTTAAAAAACGAATTCAGGGTACACCGGGATATATGGCGCCGGAACAAGCACACCGCGGCGAAATTACACCAAAAACAGACATCTACAATCTTGGTGCAATGATGTACTGGGTGCTCGTTGGTGAAGTGATTCCAACAGCAATGCCACCAAAAAATTCTCAGGACGGACTGCTCACCGGTGCAGTTGACACGGAAAACATTGCTCTGCCAGATCCGCCCCACGAGCGCAACACTCAAATTCACCCGCTCTTGTCAAAACAAATCATGGCTTGCATTCAACCGCATGAAAAAGACCGACCCGAGTCCATGGAATATGTCGCGAACCGTCTCGAACTTATTCTTGATGTGATTAACGAGCCAGTTTCAATAGTGCCGCCCGTTGATGCCAATGGCACAACCGTGCACGATAGCTAAGTACAACTTGAATTCTCTCACAACCGTTCCGCTCTAAAGCACCTTGTGTGTCTTTTCTTTGTTGCCGTTAATGTGTTTTGTTCACGCGTTTCGAGAAATCATCGTAATGATTAGTCTAGAACATACACGTTTCCAGACACTGTCCAACACACGATTGTTTCTTCGTCGCTTATTGCAACTCCGCCAATCTCTTCTGTAAACGACGCAACCTCTTGCACCGCTCTCATCTTTAGATCGCACCGATAGACACCTGGGCCAACAACACACACCAAGTGCAAACCAGATGAATCTAAAAATGCTTGTTTAATGTTGCCTGGGAGATCCAACGTAAACCGTTTCACTTGGCCTGCTACATATAACACAACCTCTCCATTGCGACCAATGACAACTGGCTGATCATGCACCATCCCGACCGCTACGGGGTCATCAACACCGTCGAGTTGGGTTGCGTTATTCGGAAAAGAATCATCGTTCCACAAAACGATCGTCCTTGGTGTTGCCGCAACAACACGGTCAGAACTTGGAAGATCAATACATAGAAACTGCCCGCTCATGGAGGCTGAACGTTTTATTTTCTCGCCATCTTCGAGAATTTCTAATGTCATGTTATCCCCAGAAATAGCAATTCTTTCTTCATCAACAGCAATGGTTTTAACCGCTGCAAGGGGGCGACTAAATCTCGCAGAAACATAAGCTTGCTCCTCAACATTAAAACCAAGTTTTGCAATTCTACATTTTGAGTCGGCGACAACACCAAGCGTCTCCCCGTACCTAGAAAGTGTCAGTGTGGCGTATGTGGGATCTATATTCATCGATGGAACCCGCACTTGCGTTCCGTCTGTGTTCCAAACAAAAAACTCTCCATCAACGATCGCAGTAATTGCATTTCCGTTCCCAGAAAGGGAAATTCTTTTTGCGTTTTCTGGAAGCGTAAAAACAGAAACCACTGGTTCGGGTTCTTTGGGAACGGTTGGTTTTTCTGGAACAACTTCTTTTTGTGCTCTCAGTTCAGTGTTCTCTGCTTCTAGGCGTTCTATTTCGTTTTCTTCAACACTTTGGATGAATAAAAAAACACTTACAATTATTGCTATGACAATCCCAACAATTGACGACACAACAATTTGTTTTTTGTGCCTGTGTAAAAACAGTTTCGCCCGATCAAAAGTACTTACTTTTCGTGCTTTAATTGGACGGTGCCCCAAATATCGCAACATGTCGCGACCCATCGAACCTGCAGATTGGTATCTTTTTTGCCGATCGTTTTGAATTGCTTTCATAATGATCGCTTCAAGGTTCGGGTCAATTGTTTTATCGTGTACGGTTGGACGAACAGACTCTTCTTCGCAAATCTGTCGAACGGCTTCGTAAATTGGTAACCCCTCAAGAATTCTCGGCAATCGACAAGTTAACATTTGATACAACACAACACCAAGTGCGTAGACATCACACCGCGCGTCTATGTCCTTAATTTTTGGATCAACTTGTTCGGGCGCCATAAACTGAACAGTGCCAACAAGGCGGCCAGCCTCTGTCATTGCTTCTTCACCAACTGTATTATTATCAAGCGAGCGAGCAACACCAAAGTCGATGATTTTCGGTTCTCCGTTTTTATCAACCAAAATGTTGCCGGGTTTCAAGTCGCGATGCACCACCCCACGGTGATGACCGTGCTCAATCGCAGAAGAAATTTTTGCGAAAAGTTTAAGAACTTCGCGACGTTCTAGTTTTTCACCTTCTAGGTACGGCGTAAGTTCTTGAGCATCAGCGATGTGCTCCATCACAAAATAAGGAGTTGCTCCATTTCCGTCATCGTGTGTTCCAGCGTCGTACACCTTCGCAATCCACGGATGGTCGAGTTTGCCAAGTATTTCAACCTCAAGATGAAATCGCCGGGCGGCCGTGGGGCTAAAAATGCCTCCGCGAAGCACTTTTATTGCCACCTTTCTTCTGGGGTGATCCTGAAGCGCGGTATACACCACAGACATACCGCCTTCTCCGAGAATATCAATAATTTGATACCCGCCTATTTCTCGGGGAATGTTTCTTTCGTTTTCAGGCGTCATTGTCTTTTTTTTGCGTTGTGTTGTTTTCGGCGTTCAGCATAATTTTCAAAAGAAACATCGAGTTCCATTTGTTTCCCCTCAAGATGGCAGCGGTGCATTTTTTTGAGGAATGGAATGCACCAACCACAAGAAGTTCCCGCGCCTAAACAATCTGAAAGTTGGGATGCAACCTTTGGGTTTTCTCGGGTGATAAAGTTTTGCAATTTGCGAAGCGATACGTGGTGGCACACACAAATATCTTCTTCGGGTTTCATGCGAAGGTTATACCCAAACTTGACAAATAATGTGTGGTTCCTTCACCTTACCTGTGAACGTACCAATTGTTGTTGTCACTTGTTTTACTTCATACTGCGGGTGTTCATCGAGCCATTCGTTGACCTGTTGATCCAGATATTTGAGTGCGTCGTCTGTCAACTTGCTGTGAAAAGTACGTACATGGATCGCGCCGGTTCCGGTAGTGTTTGGAACTCGGCTCCACGAATCTTCATGTTTTACTTTTGTTCCAAATGCAGTAATTTTTCGTTTTAAACCAACGGGACCGGTCGCGTCAGAGATTGGAAGATCTCCAACAATGGGAATATCGTCTGAGGAACTCTCTGCTGGCTTGCTTGGCATCAATCGAAGCCGAACATCACTGCCGGTTGTGATTTCAAGAGGAACAATGGGACCACCCTCCCACTCGATCATCATCTGCCAACCACTCATTGTTTGCTGCCACTCTTGGATTGCACCAATACCAAGCCGCTTTACAGTGCCCCGATTGTCTTCAAGGGGGCCCTCAAATGTTAAGTATTCTGGGCGGTGATCCGGACGTGTTTCGAGGTCAATCCACTCGTTGTTTGTTAAAAGATCTGGGCGCTGGTTCGCCCTAAAGCTGATCAATGGTTTCTTACCATCAGCATCAACACCGAGCAACCAGTCAAAATGGGTGGTTCCGTCAGGCATTTCATGCTCTAACACGACGGTTGGGAATGAATGTTCTTTTGATGGGGCTGCCATAGTTCGTATGACTACCGTATCATGGACAAAGGATTCATGTGACACAGAAAGAAGGAGATCTTGTCATGAAAATTACATCTTTACTTATCACCGCCTCGGCAACACTATTTCTCGCCAGTTGCGGGCAACCAAGCACAACCTCCCTTATGGAAAGAGGACGTTTTGCAATGTGGCAAGGTCGATGGAGTGATGCCGCAGAAAGTTACACTAAAATTACAGAGTTGCACCCAGGCGACTGGGAAGCCCATTACAACCTTGGAAAGTGTTTACTTGAGCTCGGTGATCCAAACGGTGCCGCCACTTCGTTAGAAATTGCAAACTGTGTTGCTCCAAGCAAACTCGAAGTCAGTGACCTCCTCGCAGAGAGTTATCTTGCAGCAGGAAATGAAAACAAGCTCTTTACTTTTCTTGAAACACAGGCAAAAGAGCGTCAAACTGTCCGTGCGTGGACGAGATTTGCAGAGTACGCAATGGCAATCAGTGATCCAGATAGTGCAACGGTTGCGATCGACACTGCTATTGTCCTAGATGGCGGAACAACTGCAAAGCCATACATTGTAGCCGCAACGTTTGCAGAACAACTTGGTGACGATGCACTTGCACTCAAACGTTGGAAAGAAGCGTGGGCTATTGACTCTACGAGCACACAAATCGCTGATGCGCTTCGGGGTCACGGTGAAATTCCCGGCCCAACAATGACTGGTGCTGTTCCAGATTAATTACTCAGAAGAAGCGAACTCAACTCTCGGAAACAACGCCACTTTGTGAATTGTTGTTCCCGCCTGCATGCCACCCCACGCGAGCGCGGACCGGATGTTGCCGCTTGGCATTTCTACACCAATTGCTTGGTGTAATTCATCCATTTTCACAGGAATAATTGGGTGAAGCAGCATTGATGCAATCCGAAGCGCCTCGATACATTGATACAAAATCGCGCCAAGTTCTGCCTGCTTCGTTTCGTCTTTAGAAAGTTTAAAGGGTGCGGTTGTGTTAATAAACAAATCAATTTTCCGAATGATTGACATCGCTGATTCCACCGCTTCTTGAAGTGAAAACGATTCCATCGCTTGCAAATAACACTCCGTGGCATCGCCACAAATTATTTTCCAATCTGTTTCAGCAAACACTTCGCTGGTATCAGGCGGCACGGCACCATCAAAATATTTTTCAATCATTGCTGTCACGCGGCTTGCGCAGTTGCCAACAGTGTTCACAAGATGCGCGTTGTATACATCATGGAACTTCTCTGCTGCAAAGTCTGCATCTGTAGATCCAAGTGGACCTTGCGTAACCAAGTAGTATCGCCACGCATCCATGTTGTACACGTCTATGTATTTTTCAATTTCTTCTAGGTCTATAAAGTTACCTAAAGATTTTGACATTTTTCGACCTTCACTGATCCAAAAACTATGTGCATACACACATTTCGGGAGAGGTAAATCGAGTGCCATAAGAATCGCGGGCCAAATAACTGCGTGAAACCAGAGAATTTCTTTGCCAACCACGTGAAAGTGTGCTGGCCAATATTTTTCTCGATCTGAGTGATCTTCCCCAAGGCCAAGGGCGGTGATATAGTTAAAGAGCGCATCAATCCAAACATAAATCACGTGCTCGGCATCGTTTGGCATTTGGATGCCCCATGAAAAATTCGTGCGACTGATGGGCACATCTTGCAACCCTTCTCGAAGACGTCCGAGCACCTCGTTTCGGCGGCCATTTGGTCTGACAAACTCTGGATTTTCTGCAAATAGTTTTTCAAGTCTCTCTTGATAAGCACTGAGCCGAAAATAATAGTTTTTTTCAGTTGCCCGCACGAGAGGCTTTCCACTGATTGGTGATTTGTACTCGAGTTCTCTTGCACTATTCTCTGTGTGGTATTCCTCTTGCCCTGGGTCATACCAACCCTCAAAATCGCCCAAATACACAGCATCACTCGCAAGCAGTTTTGAGACAAGTGTTTGCACCTGAGATTCGTGCATAGGATCTGTTGTTCGGATAAAACCATCATTCGTAAGAGAAAACATGCCCATGATGGACTGAAAAATCGCTGCATTTTCGTCTGCGAGTGCTTGGGGAGTAATTCCTCGTTTCTGGGCCGATTCCTCTACCTTTACACCGTGTTCGTCCGTACCAGTGAGGAAAAACACATCATGCCCAGCGCTTCTCATGGCCCTTGCGTACACATCACACAATGTTGTGGTGTAGACATGACCGATATGAGGTCTATCGTTTACATAGTAAATAGGCGTAGTTATATAGCGCGTTTCTTGAGTCATGTCGCACAGTGTATGTAGGATACGCTGTACTTGGAGACAATCATGCACATCTTTCTGCACATCATTATTGTTCTTTTCCTTTTTACGGGGCAATCATACGCCCAAGAGGCGATGGGGTCTGGCAACGCGCTTGATAACAACCTCTCAACCTCAGGTCGTGAAAATTATCAGAGAGTGCTTCCCCGTGGTACGAGGAACAATGAAATACAAACGAACAGTATTCTGGCTGGCAGAAACTTCAACGAGGGTGTTGGCCTTGGTACACAGTCCCACATGCAGTTACTTTCTGACGCGTCTGATTCAGATGCTCAGATGCTCGCTGACACCATGAACAACAGTCCGTGGTATTGGGATAATTGGGACAAACAATCCGCACAATTTCTCTCGCAAGGAGATACCAGTTACTTCAACCCTCGATTTATCGATAACTGGGCGCAATCGCCTATGAATGTTCGCATCGGCCAAAGCATGCAATCGATCAACCACACATGGAGCGCTGAGGATGACAACAGCGATCAATCAGCAATGTTGAACTATCCATCTTCGTGGTCAGAAAGGCAAATTGGTCAGCACCAACTCACTCAGGCAACAGGGGCAACCTATGATCCATCGGGGTCGTACACATCAACGCCTATTGTTGGAAATTTATCAACAACTACCGGCGCGGGCTACATCATGGCGTCGCCACTGCGTGGTGTCTCTGTAGAAACAGCCAATCATGCTGCCGCGTTTGGTCTCACGCCTTGGGATGCGGCCAGAGCGAGGGAAGATGGGGATGAAGGCACACCAGATAGACTCATCAACCACTGGGTTTCTGACAATGGGTTAACCGATCGCAGGGTGGGAGAACGCGCACAACTCGCTTCGACGCACGATTCGATTCTAGATACGGTAAGCAACCGAGCATTACACCAACTTGCTTCGGATGTTCTTCTCGGCGAACAACCTGAAGGGTGGCTTGATCAACAATATGGGCTACTGCAGGGACAACTCGCGGGAACAGTTCCCTACGACGAGGAGGAAGATTCGTTCGTCGCAGTAGCAGAAGAAGGTGCCGAAGAGTTAGATGAAGCAACAGAGGATGCAACAGATGAAATAGCATTGATTCTGCAACACGGACAACAAATTAAACAACTCACAAGTGAAGATCAAACTCGTTTCAATGAACTCATGGTTTTGGCTCAAGAACGATTTGACAATGGAGAGTATTTTTGGGCAGAGCGAAGATACGACAGGGCGCTCCGTTTTACACCAGGACACCCAATGGCAACTGCTGGTCTTGGGCACTCGCGAATCGGCGCGGGATTATATTTATCAGCATCACTTGCACTGCAATCACTGCTTTCTTTGCAGCCTGAAATGATTGATGTGACATACGCCAAAAATTTGCTTCCACCAAGACTTGACCTTGTCAAAGCGGCTGTGGTTCTCACGAGCCGGCTCGACGAAGAGCGAGATGGTGGAACATATGCGTTTTTATTGGCATACATCGGGCATCAACTCGGTGATCGCGAGATGGTCGAACGTGGGCTTAGTGTCTTTGAAGAGCGAGAAGACAAGAGTGACCCACTCGTTCGTTTACTCAAAAGAATCTGGTTGTAAAAACACAAGTTTTTTCAATGCGTAGCGGCCGCAGAGTCTTTTAATACGCAGAAAACTGTAAGCCCCGCCTTCACTCGATCGCCTACACCAACACGTACGTCTACGTCATCTGGTCGAGGCAAAATCAACTCGGTTGTTGAACCATACTTAATCATGCCAAACTGTTGCCCTTGATTGAGGGTATCTCCGACTTTGAGTAGGCAAACAATGTGCCTTGCAATTTTTCCAGAAACTTGGCGTACACCAAGGGGTTCACCATTGTTGTCGAATATCAACAAGTTACACTCGTTCACTTGCGCAGACTCGGAAGTTCTTGCATCTAAAAATTTTCCCGGCGTGTAAATCATTTCTTTCAGGGTACATGCACACGGCGCGCGATTGATGTGTACATTCAAAACGCTAAGGAAAATGCGAATGATCAACGCTTCTCCACCAATCGCCTCGTGATGATCCACTCGTTCAATTGCAGAAACAGTACCGTCAGCAGGACTCAACATTGTTCCGTTTTCTAAACCGGTGGGAATACGTCGCCATGGATTTCGAAAAAAAGAAACAAGGGCAAGCCACAAGGCAATTACCGCCCCAACGCCAACCCACCAACCAAGCCAAATGAAAATAACAAGCGGAACTGTAAGAACCACAGTGATACACGACCACTGTTTCCAACCGTACTTTGTAAGTGTCACGCTACGTGTTACTCGCTTGCTTTGCCAATAAACATGCCGATGAGGCCAAAGAGAATCGCAATGCCAGCAAGCCCACCGGCATACATCGGTATGTTTTCAGTCATCATCGAGGCAACGCGTGGACCTACACCTGCAAGGCTGCTGATCAACATCAGGAGCACTGCAGTGAGTGCCAAAAATGCGCCAATCATGAATCCTGTGCCCGCACCGGACCATTTGCCGTCATACGCTTCTGCCATCATTGGAACTGCAAGTCCCATCGGTGCTTCAACGGCTGCTGCCGCTGATGGCGATGTTTCGCCTCCACCTCCAGAAGTTTCAAACAAGCCCGATGCACTCGCACCAAACTCTCCGCTGTCGCCACCTTCCCAAACCTCATCTAGAAGTTCAGCGCCAAGAGACGTGTCATCAGATTCGCGAGTGAGATCAAGTAAACCGCTCCCACTTCCAACTGATTCCAAACTAAGTTCTTCGTCTACCGCTTCACTCACTCGAGTTTCTGCCGAATTATCATCTTCATCAAACGCGGCGCCAATACCCGACGCATCACCAGTTTCGCCTAAATCAAAACCAGTTGCACTTCCACTGTCGCCAAGATCAAATCCAAACCCACTTGCACTGCCACCGAGATCTAAACCGGCAGCACTTCCGCTTTGTGAGAGACCCATGCCGCTACCACTGAGGTCGTAACCGCTTCCGCCTGCAGATGCATCATCCGATGCATCGGACGGTGAATCGTTCTCTCCGGTGTCACCAAGGTTTAGATTAAAACCCGAACCGCCACCCGTAAGATCAAGTTCAACCTCGCCATCTAAGCCAGTATCGCCAGAAAGCAAATCGACTTGTTGTCGTTTGAACATAACGCTATCGCCATCTCGCATTTCGTCGAGTTGACCAGATGTTGCCATTTCCTTGACTTCGTCTTCAGACTTGCCAAGCTTTGCACATGTTTCTTCAATGGTATAGAACAGTTTCGCCATAAGTCGTAATACTCCAACGGGTAAGTGTATGCCAACAAGTGGATAGAGGCAACACCCTACGCGGCATTGGTATGAGCACGTAGATCACGTCCAGTTTCCGACTACTTCAAGAAGGTCAATAACATCGACAAAACCATCGCCATTGAGATCTTCTGGGCAGATGGGGCATGGACCCCAAGCGTCCACAACGGCCAAAATATCTGCAACATCCACCAAGCCATCGCCGTTGACATCACCAAGGACGACGGGATCGCCGCAATCGCTCGATGTTGACAAATCATCTTCTTCAAAGCCCTCCGGTATCCCGCCACCTCCAGAGAGGCCAACAATGTTGTCGTTGGAATCAATTCCAAGCCAACTCAGACGGATAACGCCGTTATAGAATAGTTCGCACTGAAACGTGTTACTGCCAGAATTTGAATATTCTGGAACATTGACAAAAGTAATGACAACGCGGTCGCCAAATGATGTGGCGTACCTGATGGTGCCACTATTGCTTGGGTTCAAGTCATCCCACAGCATGGAGATCCCGGGTATTGCAAAATGTTCATTGATGTCTTCAGTGTAATCAGTGTCGCCACCATCAAAAGTCACTCGCCCGTTACTACAAATGTACAACGAAGAATATGGCTGACCATACAACCAAACCGGTTGTGGAATACTTTGTGATTGATAATCATCATCACCCAACGAAACGATTGAACCACTATTTGGATCCGAAGGGAGCGATGTGATGGGCTGGGCACATGCGCGATATTGATCAATGTTTTCGTACGGGGTGAACGTAACTGACATGCCGTCTAAATCAAAACCACTGTCCTGTTCAGTAAAGAACGAGGGGACATCCACGGTAGTAAAGTAATAACAAGAGCCATTGTTGTCGTCGGTGACTCTGTTGCCAGCGAGGTCTGTTGCTTCAACCTTAAACCGATATGTTGTATTGTCGCTGAGACCGCCGAGTTCTACATAGTGCACAATGTGTGGTTCATGGTCGTGTCCATCACCTGTGTAGTTGGAACAAGACTCTCCGTAGTACACACTCGCTGTCGTAGCTTCGCTCGTGAGCACACGTATTGTCGCACTGTGTGTCAATACGTCTTGCGCAAACACATCTGTTATTACGGGGAATTCACAATCAACTGTTGCCTCGTCAGTGACAACATCAGAACCACCTTGGCCGTTCGATTCGTCTGTGTACGAAACGGTAATGATGTCGCCGTGTTGCGCCTGCATTCCACCCTCGCCGACAAGTATTCCATCTGCAAAGAACGAAGCGGTTGCTACTCCAGACTCAATCAATGTCGCGGGGAGTGTCACGCCACTGCTCGATGTAAGTGTCACCTCAACAGAATCGATCACGTTGTCGTCTACATTCAAATCGCAATCTACAACCTGTACACCAATTTCTGCATCACAGCCGTAACTGCTTCGGTCAAGCGAAACCATGCCACTTGTAGAGCATTGAATGAGCATTGGGGATGCCATCACTGAAAATTTTTGTGGACCTTGCGCAATGCTATATCCGGTCATTACTATTCTGTACACGCCTGATTGACCGCCGTCAATTTGTACCTGTTCAATATTATTCAGGTGATCTGGTTGGTTTCGAACTGCCGGACTACCGGGATTCGATTGGTCGAGTGTCCATGGATAATGTGTTGTCCCATTTGGACCAATCACAACAATGTCAATATCGTTCACTAAACTTGGAACTACAAGTGGTGTTGCCGGAACATCGTCCCACGCGACCGTGACTTTGATGTCACTTGGCTGCTCTGCGAAAACCAACATTTCTACTGTCTCACCTTGTGTTATTTCTAGTTCCTTAAAGTTGCTTGCTCGCATGTGATCAATTGCATTAACAACACGGACGCTGCCATACCCATATTGATTGTCTGGGCCGGTGTTAAATTTATCTTCCGCTGTGTGCGCAAGTAGCGCTTTAAGGGTTGCTGGTTGCATGTCTGCTTCGTCTGGAAATTGCACTCGCCAATCTTGCACAATGAGCGCAGAAAGGCCGGTGACTGTAGGGCACGCCATAGAGGTGCCGCACTTTGCAGAGTACCCCCCAGAGCTTGAACAACTTGTCACACCACCATCGCCACCATCTTCACAGCCGGGCGCTGAAACGTCGGGCTTGATTCTACCGTCGTCCGTTGGTCCCCAACTGGAAAAATAGGTCATTGATTCGTCGTTCGAATTAATCGCACCTACTGTGATGTGGTTTTTTGCACACGCTGGCGGTGCTGTTGAGTTGTAAGAAGTGCCACAATTGCTAGAACCACGTTCATTTCCGTTCGCCCAAACAATTCGTATTTCTGCGCCGAGATCGCCGCGTACAACGCTGTCGATCAAATTACTTGTGATTCCATAATTTCCTGTCCACTCGCACGGAAAGCCGTTTGGTGCTGTGTTTGTACCAATTGAATTATTTGCGAGAACCGCTCCATAAGAATTAATCGCTTGCCCGTAATCGTCAGCAAGATCACCTGGATCTGTATAAAGAAAGCCTTCTGAAAGTCCACCTTCTTGTTCAAAACCGTAACTTTGAATAGTCACCCCAGGTGCCATGCCGCGAAACTGCCCACTGCTCAGACTACCGTCACCACCTATGGTGCCCGCAACGTGTGTTGCATGATCACTGAGCCCTGCGCTATCTCGCGTGAAATGTCGTCCGCCAAAATCAATGTGTGAAGAGTATCCGTATCCGCCATCATAAACCATCACAGAAACACCGTCGCCATCAAGTCCATACGGAAACTCCTGGGCAGTGTCTGCCTGAGTAACCACGCGGTTCGAGTCGTTCAGTTCAGAAAATTTCGGAAGGGCGGGTTCGATGTACAACACACGATCATCTTCGGCGAGTTCATCTATTGCCCACATTGGAACTTCCATGACGGCAGTGTTTATGACAGGAGTTGTTGAACGAACCTTGCCCGTTGTTATCGTTTTGGCATCTTCGGCGGCAATTTCCAAGTGTACATCGCTGTGAAACATCACGTAGATAGCGACTGTAATGTCTTGCTCGGGCAACGACTCTTCAAGAGAAGGCATAGTCCACGTTGGCACATTGCCATCTGCTAGAAACTGGTGGAGCTTCCAGTGTGATGCAATGGGTTGAATTTCGCGGATACTGGAAACAACACTCCCTCTAGGTGCTAGCATCGCTGGATCTATCGAGGCCACGTAAGCACCACCGCCAAGTGGGCTCAACATAGTGATGCCGCTCTCTTCAAGAACCGATCGTTGTTCATCATCAACTGAGCGATCCATGCGAACAAGCATGTGGATCGAATCCCCGCCATAGGCTGCGACCTGCATCAACTCTGAAGCTATTTCACTTTTACTCATATTTGTATATGGAACAGTTTCTGACTGAAAGTTAAAACTGTTTGGTGCCCCAGTGAGGACTGTTGCGATGCAAGTGGCGGTGAATAACATGTACTTGTTTCTCCTTGAACACAAACAATACACCAATAAACCCACTGAAACCACAAAAAGTCTTTTATTATTTTTTTTGACAATAATTACGGATAAGCGATCACTGCTGACGATGAGTAATGGTTGGGCATGGCACACAGCGTGGAGCCCGTACATCGCAATCACATTCAGGGACGAACACAAATGGTTAGTCATCCACAAAAGGAAGGCGGCGATTTTTTGCCGCAACATGAAATCAAAAAAGCAGACGTTGTAATTGAAGCGAAAGGACCTCTATCATTCCCCGCAAGTGAAGCGTGGGTTACATGTGCGATGTCGCACTTCAAAGCAACAGGATGTGATGAAACAAAATCGCAACTACTCCAACACTACATGGTTTCTTTTGTGAGACCCGTAGCCAGAAACTTGGCGTCAAAACTTCCTAATTGTGTTGATCCAGATGACCTTGAACAGTGTGGCTTCATAGCACTTAATTCGCAACTTGATAAATATGACACAGGCAGAAATGTTTGTTTTGAAGCTTTTTCTCGATTAAGAATCATGGGTGCAATGCGAGACCAGCTTCGCCGCGACGATCCTGTACCACGACTCGCTCGTGCAAGAACAAAAACCTTAGACGCAGCAAGACTTTCCTTCAGTAAGGAGTTTGGATGCAATCCAACTGAAGAAGAGTTGCGACTTCGTTTGGGCATGTGTGAGGATGAATTTGAAACTCTATATCGAGATAGCCACGCACCAGCAACGATTGGAATGCAAACTAGCGACATCGGTGATGAGTATGAGTGTGCACCCATTCACTATATTTGCGGAGACGTTCAGACACATATTGCTGAACAAAACGATCTTCTTCACTGGATGTGCAAATGCCTTGATGAGCGGGACAAGCTTATTCTGATTTTGTATTTTTATGAATCTTTAAGTATGCTTGAGGTTGGGAAAAGTCTTGGCTGCAGTGAATCAAGGGTGAGTCAACGACTGCAACATATCTACAAAACACTTCGGTTTTGGCTCGGTGAACACCCAGAGGAACTAAAACTTATGGCTGGGTGACCATTGGGATGACTATTTGAATAAATAAACCAATTCCAATTGCAAGGAGCGAAACACCAAGAACAACTTGCAAGGTCATCACAAAAACCGAACGCCAATAGTGTAAAAAATTGTCTTCGTGCAACGCTTTGTAGATCACTGAAATTCCAAACGCCATTGGAATGAGTAACAAGTACCACCAGGGTTGCAACGCATTCATTGGTTCTAAAAATGGAATCCACGCAAGCATCATTGCTCCAATTCCTTGCCCCGGCGTTCAAAATCTGTATTTGGGGTTGCTTGAAGCACATCAAGTATGACTACAAAATTCATCAAACCAGCCATTGCGACAAACAAAGTTCCAATTTCATTCACGTGGCTCAGGCCAACGAGTGTTGCTCGCGTTTCAATTGGAGCGTCAACAATCAACATTTGTGTTGCAAGATCAATTGCAATTACTATTGGACCACAGCAAACTTGGGCTAGAAACCAAAGCCCATCGTTTTTATGATCAACAGCATCAATACCCCCAACAAGTACACCTGTAATGATCATAAACAAGACCCCGAAAAAGATATATCGCCCTCTTCGACGGTGACCGAGGATTGTGTGGCCAAGTCCGGGCAAAATCCAGCCAAGCAGCGCTTGGGGGATATGCATTTTATTCGTCTTTGTTGGGGGTGGAGTAGGCATATTTGGGTGTAAAAGAGGCATCATACGCGGAAGTTCGCCCAACACGTGGGGATCTGCGCGATATCCTACGGATGTGTGCGACCAAGAGAACAATCATGACGGCGTTGTGGACCGAAGAAGTGGGATCGATCGACGCAATCTTGAGGGAGCAGAGCAAGATTTAGATAGACGAAGGGGTCCCGGGAGAAGGCGAAGTGATTTTGTTAAATCTGCTGAAGAAGGGGAAATGACTCCAGAACAGTTTCAGTTCCTCATGGCAATCAATGCATTCAAACAAGCAAATGACCGATCATTTCCCACCTGGACTGATGTTCTTGAGGTGGTTCGAAAACTTGGATACAGGAAAACCCAGAAGAGTGAATTCAACTTAGGACCAACGGTAGACGACTGGACGGAAAAACCAGACACCGACGCTTTTTGAATCCAGTGATCCCTTGTGTGACATTGATGGGGCGCGACATCGTGACATGCAGCAAGCAAAACGAATGCTGTTCTCACAAGCGAGGTACCGCTAGAAGTAATCTGCGTTTATTTGTGTGTATTTGTGCCACTCTTCAGGAAGATCTTCTTCTGGGAAAATAGCTTGTACCGGACATTCATCAACGCAAAGCCCACAGTCAATACAAGTGTCTGGGTCAATATATAACATCTCGGCTTTTTCAAAACGATCGTCGTCGCCCATGGGGTGTATACAATCAACTGGGCAAACGTCAACACACGCGGTGTCTTTTGTTCCGATACAGGGTTCAGCAATAATATGTGTCATAAATGGGTCTGTCTTTTTATTTGTGTTTCTTAATACGAACGAGTGTTTGGATTATGCCATAATTCTCGGCAAGATTCTACAACTAACTCCATAAGAAAAGACGACCCCGACAAGGGGCCGTCTCATGTGATCCGTGTATGCCGCGAATTTATTTTTTTCGTCGGCGGCGAGTAGCCTTCTTACGAGTAGCCTTTTTGCGAGTAGCTTTCTTACGAGTAGCCTTTTTGCGAGTAGCTTTCTTACGAGTAGCCTTTTTGCGAGTAGCTTTCTTACGAGTAGCCTTTTTGCGAG
>CAYYRP010000023.1:42833-43953 GCA_964474235.1 uncultured Isosphaeraceae bacterium | reverse complement strand
AATTTGTAGCCGGTAATCGACTCTGCTGCGTCAGTCCAATCCGTATCCATGGTGTCTAAGGGGATTCTATCGCCCTTTGAACGTGTTATGGGTGAATGTGGTTGCTAGTATTCGCGATGTAGGCTATATTACGCGGCTCGACTAAAGGATTTACCCAATGGCTATTCATTACCCAAGACGTACAAGTAAAATAAAACGAGCTCGATCTATTGGATTTCGTGCACGCATGAAGACCAAAAATGGACGCAAGATTATCTCACGCCAACGCCGAATTGGCCGCAAAGTAAGCTGATCCCACTTTTTTTAATATTCCCTAAGGGCTCGCCTCCGGCGAGCATTTTTTTTGACCCGTAGTCAACTTGACTACGGGTCAAACGAAGCCGCCCAGTCTTCTGATCCGAAGGGCTTGCTGTTTTCAAGAGACTCCTTCAATTTCTTCTCCTCATAGAGTGTTAACGGAAGTTGTTCTGTGAGAAGTTTTCTAATGTCATCGGGGTAAGGGGCTGGACCACGATCAAGAACAATAGATGACGTTAACCCATCGTTATTAACACGATTTGCGGAACCCCATCGCCAATCAGCAGCATTTTCAACAAGTCCTGGCTTGACTGGATTCATTGCCAAGTAGTTCCTAACTCTGTGCAATTTGGATCCTGGACTAACAGGAAATGCCTTATACCTTCCTTGGTAAAGAGGTCCCTCTCCTACCGTTTGTGTTTTTTGGCGCCAACACCGAGCATGCATTGCAAGCAGCCAACTCATAAACGCAGTAGTTTGCCCTACTTCACTTGGCCACAGAAGCATATGCCAATGATTTGGCATAAGTACCCACTCTAGGATTCTCATCTCAAATTTAGCCAGTGCTCTATTCAACAACAGAACAAAGTTCAGGTAATCTTCGTCTGAATAGAACATCGTTACACGCTCCACTCTACGATTCATTGCATGAATCACATGCCCATAATAATCATGTCTTGGTTTAGTCATACCACCATTATCATGGCAAAATTCTTCAAACTTCAAAATAACGCCAAAAGGCGTGCATTTTTTTGTGCATTTTTTTGACCCGTAGTCAACATTAAACGCCGGGAAGAATGACCCCCCGGAAGTATCGAAGCGG
>CAYYRP010000023.1:0-42823 GCA_964474235.1 uncultured Isosphaeraceae bacterium | reverse complement strand
TTTTTTTGTCATTTTGGCCCCCCCCTCCCAACGTCCCCCCGGGTACAACCCCCCCGCCTGTCAAGTTGACTACGGGTCGTTTTGAGGAGGGCAGCCTTGCTTGCTTCAAGATCGCCAGAAGTTTCAACGCCGCACGTTGCGATCATCGCGTACTCGGGCAATCGCTGGTACATCACCTCCAGGTCACCGCCAGAAAGCGCAGGGCGGTCGTCATCACCTGAGAGCCGCTGCGTAATCACAGATGAACTCGCCCAAAGGTGAATCACCAGAGGTACTGTCAACAACCGTTTTCCAATGACCTCAACCAACGGTGCCCCACCGCCAAGCGCCACAACACAATCCAAATCAAGCAAAGGAGGAATCACCGCACGTTCCGCTGCACGCCACCCCTCTTCGCCAATCGAAGCCCAAGCCTCGGTCACATTTTTCATTCCGAGATATTCCAGCACCTTCTCGTCAGTATCCACAAACGGGATTCCGAGTTCTTCGGCAAGCCACACACCGAGCGTGCTCTTCCCTGTCCCCCTATATCCAATCAAAGCAATAGTCGACATCGACCTATGGTAGACTCGCAGCACAATGTCTGCTGAAAAACTCACAATTCTCAAAGGCGATGCTGAAGTCCCACCTTCTGGGCTCATCGGCAAGAAAGTTGCGCTCATAGGATATGGCAACCAAGGCAAATCCCACGCACGCAACCTACGCGACAGTGGAATTGAGGTTGTCATTGCAACCCGAAACGCAAAAAAAGCTACAACTGATAATTTCAAAGTAGTACCAAATGCAGAAGCAGCGTGTGCTGACCTCATCATCATCGCCCTCCCCGATGAAATCCAAGGTGAATTCTTCCAAACAGAAATCCTCCATCATCTCAATCCAAACGCTGTCATTGGTTTTATCCACGGTTTTGCGATCAGATACAAACAGATCGAGCCACCTTCAGGAGTCGGCGTCGTCATGGTCGCACCAAAAGGTCCGGGCATCACCGTACGTCAACGATATCTCGAAAGTTCAGGCGTCCCCGCACTCCTTGCCGTGGAGCGAGAAAACAAGACTAAGACTGCTCGGTCAATAGCCCTCGCCTGGGCCGCAGGAATTGGCGCAAGCAGAACAGCTGTCATCGAATCTACATTCGCCGATGAAACTGAAACTGACCTCTTTGGCGAACAGGCAATTATTGTCGGCGGACTCTCAATGCTCATCAATGCATCCTTTGAAACTCTCGTAAACGCAGGATATCCCCCCGAACTTGCTTATATCGAATGTTGCCACGAAGTGAAACAGGTTGCTGACCTCATTCAAGAAAAAGGGATCGCAGAGATGATGAAAGCAATTAGCAATACAGCTGAAATGGGTGCATACGAAGCAATGGATTTACTAGATAACGAACAACTACGGAACCATCTCCGTACTCTCCTACAGAACATCAAAGATGGGTCATTTGCACACCGACTCGTCAAAAACGAAATTGTGAACAAGAGAGAGGAACTAGCGAATCATGAGATTGATCAGATCGGCAAGGAAATCAGAAGCCTCATGCACCCCAAGACCGATTAGTTCTTGATGGATATTATTCAAGCAATTATTCTTGGCATTGTTGAAGGTATTACCGAATACTTGCCAATTAGTTCTACAGGTCATCTAATCCTTGCACAAAGCTGGATGGGATTAAGTGGCGAAGCAAATAATGCGTACACAATCGTCATTCAAGGCGGCGCGATCCTTGCAGTCCTTGGCTTGTACCGAAAACGTGTCAAGACGATGATCAAGGGATTTCTTGGGAGACATCCTGAGGGCCTGAAACTTGCAATCAACCTCATCATTGCCTTTCTACCCGCTGCTATTCTTGGTCCACTTTTTGATGACAAAATCGAATCACTACTCTTTCACCCAACACCCGTTGTCCTTGCACTTGGCGCAGGCGGGATTCTGATGCTTTTCGCTGCAAAATGGCAACGTAGCGCATTTCATGAAGGCACTGATCGTAAAAGTTTCATTGACATAGCCCACCTTACATGGAAAAAAGCACTCATTATTGGAATCCTTCAGTGTGTTGCTATGTATCCAGGAACAAGTCGCTCAATGATGACTATCGTAGGTGGCATGGCTGTAGGCATGAAACCAAAACACGCTGCAGAGTTTAGCTTTCTACTGGGATTACCCACACTTGGTGGAGCAACAGTATTTAAATTGATTAAAAATGCCGACGCACTTGCAACCCTCGATTACACATCGATGATCGTCGGAGTTATTGTTTCATTTATTGCTGCAGCACTAGCAATCAAATGGCTTGTCGCTTACTTATCAAAACATGGGCTCGCGCTTTTTGGTTGGTACAGAATTGCACTTGCAATCGTCTTTGCAATTGGCTTGTACATCGGCTACTTCACGCTTGGAAATAATGCCTCAAGCACCGCAACAGGTGGTGAAGAAATTTCTTCAACTGCTGTGCCAGACACTTTCAAAAAAGACCACTGTCCTGCATTCCCTGTTGCAGACCATGTCGAGTTGTCGAGCATCACTGGCCCTACAACTGTTTGCCAATGGCCAGTTGTGAGTACTTGATCTCCTTGCATCAAAGACCATTGCATCCCATCAATGTCCCCGCCAATTGATGCTTTCCAATAGATATTGCCAACTCCTGAGAAATTCAAATTTCTAGGAAAAAGCGTTCCGCCAAGTGCCCACGCCAACAACCCAGCCATGACAAAGAATATGCCTGCTTTAATAAGTAACGAACGAAAACCAAGTGCGACTTGTCCCATAGATTTATATTTTACAAGGAAAGCGTGGCAGCGAGTTGCGCTTCATCCCACACTTCGACGCCTAAATCTTGGGCCTTTTTCAACTTGGAACCTGCACTTTCACCTGCGATCACTACGTCTGTATTGTTTGACACTGAACCGGTTACTTTCGCTCCTCGTTTCTCAAGTTCTTCTGTCAATGCCTTGCGTTCCCATTGTTCAAGAGTGCCAGTGATCACCATGGTTTTATTTGCAAAAGCTGAATCGATAGTGGCATTTTGTTCTTGGAACAAATCAACGCCTACTTCGGCAAGTTTGTAAAACAATTCTTGACCCTGCTTTGAATGAATCGCTTTGTGCAATGTTTCAGCAGTGATCAAACCAAAATCATGAAGTGATACAAAGTCATCTACGCTCGCCCCTTGAAGCGATTCCAAATTTGGGTAAACGCGCGCAATTGTTTTCGCAGTCGCTCTTCCAACAAGACGGATTCCTACGCCTGATAAAACCCGAGCAAGTCCGCGCGTTTTACTATCTTCAATTGCAAGAACAAGGGCAACTGCTGATTTTTCTGCAAACCCCTCAAGCGGTAGCAAATCCTCACTTGTCAACGTATACAAATCCGCAAAGTGCCGGACCAAGCCAGCATCAACAAGTTGGTCTACAACTTTGTCGCCAAGGCCATCGATGTCCATCTGGTCTCTGCCTGCAAACCACTTTACTTTTTCTCGAAACTGCGCAGGGCATTCCGGATTAACACAGTACAGTTTGGGGCCTTCCTTTTCAACGGGACCATCGCAAACTGGGCAGTTCGTTGGTGGCACAATTTCAATTTGCGATCCATCGCGTTCACTAGATATTGGGCTGACTACTTGGGGAATAATCTCACCGGCTTTTTCAACAATAACATAATCACCAACTCGAATATCTTTGCGGTGGATTTCATCAATATTATGTAACGTTGCGTGCTGCACTGTTGTTCCAGCGAGAACAATTGGATCCATTGTTGCACGGGGTGTAAGTGTTCCGTTCTTACCAACTTGCCACTCAACTTTTGTAAGGAGCGTTTTCCCCTGTTCAGCAGGATACTTAAACGCAATGCACCACCTTGGGGACTTTGATGTTGAACCAAGTTCTGTTTGGCTCTCAAAGGAATCAACTCGGATTACCATCCCGTCAATACCAAAACCAAGCTCGTTTTTCTGTTCTTCAAACGCTTCAACTGCTGCAGTAATTTGTTTGGCTGTATCACATACAACTAGTTGTTCTGAGACAGGAATACCTAGTTTTTTAACAGCTCCAACAAAAACGTGCCATTGGATTGGCTCTTTGTTCCATACAACTTCTCCCCGACCATGACATAGAAACGCTAAGTTTCTTTCAGAAACTGTTTTTGGATCTAAACTTTTTAGCGTTCCTGCAGTTGCATTTCTTGCGTTTGCAAAAAGTTGTTCACCCTGCGCCTCCCGCTCTTCGTTGATCATGTCAAAACTTGCGTTTGGCATAAAAATTTCGCCGCGGACTTCGATTACCGTTGGAATGTCATCGCCGCGGAGCCTGAGTGGAACGGATCGAATACATCGCACCTGCACAGTCACATCATCGCCCCGCTCACCATCTCCGCGTGTCACTCCTTGGACAAGCATTCCATCTTCATATCGAAGTGAAATAGCAACACCATCAATTTTCGGATCGCACGTGCAAGTTGGAGGATCACCAAGCAAATCACACATCCGTTCATACCACCCCTGAATATCTTCAAGCGTGTATGTGTTGTCAATAGACTGCATTGGAATCCGATGCGCAACACTTTCAAAACCTGAGATTGGCTCCCCACCCACTCGCTGTGAGGGACTTGCTTTGTCGAACTGCTCCGGATGAGATTTCTCTAATTCGATAAGCTCTCGCAACAGTTTGTCATACGTAGAATCTGGCATGAGCGGATCGGCATCGACATAATAAGCGTAATTTGCCCCATCGAGGAGCTTCCTTAACGCGAGTAATCGATCAACTGATTCCATAGACGTGCAGGATAATGTCATACACCAAGCAGTGCCGATAAATGACGGGTGCACGCAGCAAGAATAGCCACATTTGTCCTTTTTCTGGTTGCAAGAATTGCCTTTGGAGATCTGCAGACAACCGTTGATTCCATTGTCCGTTCAGCGAAACTCGGTGGAGGAACTGCCTCAGTTTGCATCATCGATACTGAAACTGACGAAATTCTCGTAGGCATTAAAAGCACAACATCCACGATCCCAGCAAGCAACCAAAAACTGCTCACCGCTGGGGCAGCGTTGCATATTCTTGGTCCTACATTTGAATTTGAAACCAAACTACTTTGGGACGAAGAAACGAGAATCCTTACGATCATCGGAGATGGGGACCCGACAATTGGAGACCCTGCCCTCCTTGGTGTCAAAGACTGGACACGCGAAAATCAAGCGCTTGAAAATGAACTTGGGCCATGGATTGCTGCAATAAAAAATGCTGGAGTTAATAATATCGATTCGATTGTTGTAGACGATAGGATTTTTGATCAATCTTTTGTCCACCCTTCTTGGCCTGCAGATCAAATCAACAATTGGTACTGCGCCCAAATTTCTGGTTTGAATTATCATCTGAATGTTGTTCACTTCTTTCCATCACCAAGAACAAATACTGCAAGCCTTGGAGAAATTGCTCCAAAAATGCCATGGATAACTTTTGGAAACAAAACAACTTCCAAGCAAGGAAAAAAGCAATCCTCTTCATTCTGGGTTGCGCGCCAACCGAACTCAAACAAGATGACCGCGCGGGGAAATGTAAAAGGGAAACATACAGAGCCCGTCAAAGTTGCTATTCACAATCCTGCAGTTGTGTTTGGCGAAGTACTTGCACGAGAGTTGCGAACAAATGACACACACGTAGATACAGTTAAAATAGTTGCTCAAAATGCGCCACAAAACAAGGGCGATTTAATTTATTCTCATCGAACTCCGCTTACAGTTGCACTAAAAAGATCAAACACCGACAGCCATAACTTATATGCAGAAGCATTGTTAAAACGAGTTGCTGCAGCAAGTACAAATCGATCAGGAACTTTCGATGATGGCGCCGAAGCCGTTGCTAGGTCTGTTGCACAAAGGCTTGCCATCAATTCATCTTCTCTTTCTCCCGCAGATGGTTCAGGGATGAGTCGAAACAACAAAGTGACTACCAAAATACTTGCAAGTTGGCTCGCTTCTTTTGATCTCAGTGATCCTGCAGGAAAGATGTTGCTCGATTCTCTCGCAACGCCTGGAACGGGCACATTAAAAAGCAGGTTCAAGAATATAGACCTTGATGGGGGAACCGTCCATGCAAAAAGCGGCTACCTTCGCGGGGTTTGTTCACTGAGCGGTTACATAACTTTCGACTCACGACCCCCTCTTGTCTTCAGCATCATCGTGAACAATGTTCAGGGTACTGTAAAAGGAGCGAAGACGATGCAGGAACGCATCGTCTTCGCAACAATTAAAGAATTGGCTCGTAATTAATTTGGATGATCAGGATGATCACTTGGATGATCACTTGGATGTTCTGGCTGTTCTACCTTTGCAGGTTCAACGGTGCCGCCGAGTGCTTTAATCACTGATTCTTTCAGCTTTTCATCCATGCCAGGTGCATACCCAGAATGTATTTCAATGATCGTTCCATCAGTCCCTATGATTGCTGTCGTAGGGATCCCTGAGATCTTATAATTTTCAGTCAACTTTTTGTCTGCGCTCCCCATAAGCACTTTTGTTGTGTACTTATTGTCAGCCCAAAACTTTTTGACTTTCTCGTCATCTCCCTCTTCCCAAACATTCACAGCGAACACTTGGACTTTAAGACCTTCTTCTTGAACCCAAGCATCGAACTTGTTAAGCCCAGGCAAACCCTTCTTGCATGGACCACACCATGTTGCCCAGAAATCTAAAACTACGACTTGACCCTTCAAATCAGAAAGCGTGACTTTACCTGAACCATCCATTCGTTCAAGCGCAAAATCTGGTGCAATTGTGCCAGTCAGTTTAGATTCAGCTGGGGCTTCGCCTTCGCCACCAGGCATATTTGCAATAAACATTTCTTCAATTGAATTGTACTTCTTGCGTTCCCCAGCATCAAAGGTAGCCACTGTACTTATTTCATCAAAGGAAGTTTCAGCGACAATTGGAATTTCGAATTCAGGCATGCCGGGCTGTGCCACATAAGCAACAACGCTCGTAATTTGGTTTGCATCGTTTACCGTCACTTCTATGCGGCCAGCAGGACCGACAGAACCAATAACGTTCAAGGTTTTGCCATCAACTTCTTTTGATGTAAGACTGTCAATAGTCATATCTGGAAAGCCGAACATATTTAGGGATTCTGTCCAAACTGCATAATCATCGCTAGCACGTAGAGCTAAACTCCAAGATGGAACACCTCCACCTCCCTCTGTCATTGCAACGATACCAGGATAAAATCCATCTGCAGCATCGCCTTCAACATATCCATCTTCAATTTCATTTAAGGTTGCGTATATTTTGTCGTCAGCATAAATGAACGTCGCTTGATCTTGTGCGACAATTGAACCTGAATTATCACCAACAGTAAGTAGCACTGTCATCGTTTCAGATTCACCCATTGGATTTGGGAATGTAATTGTCAGTGTTTCTGTAATTCCCGCAGCATCTTTATACGCTTTGTGCACTTCTGTGAGTAATGCCTCAACTTGCTTTTTGGCTGCTGCGTTATCAGTGTCGGCCGCTTCTGTTTCACTTGGGTGCTCAGGATGATCGCTTGGGTGCTCAGGATGATCCGAAGGATGTTCGGGGTGATCACTAGGATGCTCTGGCGGAAAATTACCGTGTTCAGGGTGTGCATATGAAATGCAATTGATTGTCGCCAACGCGGCGAGTGTAATTATTTTATACATTGTGTCTCCAAAATTTCGTGGGAGTTTCGTGAGTTTCGTAAAAGTAAACGGCTAAGGATAACAGAGATTGCCTAACCTTGATCAATCAACATCTCTGAGGCTGTCATACCAAGCAGAGGGTGGCAAACGTTGGGTGCGATCTTTGCAAGGGGCACTAAAACAAATGGTCTATTCTGGAGTTCGGGGTGTGGAATTGTCAAATGAGTTTCGCGGACAACCATCTCCCCAAAGATCAAAATGTCGAGATCAATCGTACGTGGGCCCCACCGCTCTGCTCTGACTCGTCCCAATTTCTCTTCAATAGCGAGGCACGTTTCCAACAATGCCACAGGCGATAATGTTGTTGACATTTCAATCACAGAGTTGAGAAACAAACCTTGTTCGATCGGACCAACTGGCTCTGTTTCGATCATTGTGCTTTGTTTGATAACGGAAATTTCTGAAACATTACCGAGCAATTGAATTGCTTGGCTTATACATTGCTTTCGATCTCCAACATTACTTCCAAGTGCAACGTACACGCCTTCAGTCAACATAGGTTTTTCCATACTGACAACAAAGTACGCCTTTATGTTCACCAGTCAATTGCAACTGCAATATTTCGATCGCTGTGTGCGCGGCATAGGCTTGTATTTCATTGCGAGTTCCAGAAAATCTAAACTCTCTCACTTGCAGATCCTTTTGAACTTTACACCCAATACATACTGTACCAACTGGTTTATCTTCAGTTCCCCCTGTTGGCCCCGCGATGCCTGTTGTGCTGAGCGAAACATCTGATCCACTCATTTTCGATGCACCGCGCACCATTGCAGCAGCAACTTCAGGGGAAACTGCGCCATGTTCATCCAACGCCGCTTGCGTCACACCTAACTGCGAAACCTTAAGCGAATTAGAATACGTAACCCAGCCACCGAGAAACCAATTACTTGCACCGGGAACTTCAGCAATTAGACTTGAGAGTAATCCTGCTGTACAAGATTCAGCAGTTGTGATCGTACACTTTTTCTCTAGCAACAACCTGCCGATGTTTTGAGCACTCATTGGGCTTGCTCTGCGAGAACTTCTTCATACTGACGGTTAAAATAGTCTGCGGAAGTGCGGCGAAGTGCGCCAGAACCACGATCTTCAGGGTGCCATAATTGTTCGCCAACCCATTGATTACGAAGCCAACCATACTTCAACACTTTTCGATTCTCTGGCGAATCCATTCCCAGTTGCGTATCTTCATTTGTAACGAAGGTCGGCATTGCGTCGAATGCTTCTAACATCGCAGCAAGTTCAGGATCATCTACATCTTGCGCAGTCACAATCGCTGTCGTATTTGGATATGCAGGATGCGTAATGATTGCCTTCCACGCTTCGACAAGTTCCTCATGATGATCCATCGCCATTGCGGAAAAAATCGGCGCTATAAACGCACGCATGTTTCGATCTGGGTACGGCGAAGGGGCAGCAGTATCAAATGGATTCACTTGATCAACCATGCGGTCAAGATAGAAGTCGTACATATCACGACGAATTGGCATTCGCCTAAGTTCCCATGCATCGGGGCCAAGACCGTCATCAACCGGATCGTCAACTCTAAATTGCCAGAGTGATTGCGCCTGCGGTGTCATGCAAAATTCTATAAAACGTTTCGCAGTTTCTTCGTTGGGGGCATTTCGAAGAAGCGAAATTGGATCGGGGTCAATCATAGTTGCACCGGGTGGATCAATGTACCCAACGCGATCACCACCTCCCATATTCGAAATTGCCTGTGATTGATAACGACCGTAAAAGTCTATACAAACACCCAACGCGGCATCGCCTTGACTCACATCTGCTGGCGGTTTCAAACTGCTTGCAGAAAAATAACGTGCGTTCGCTGCAGCTCTCCGAAGCACTTGCCAGCCTCGCTCCCAACCGAGAAATTTTAGTATCGCTTCGAAAGCAGTAGTGACTGACCCAGACTGCGCGGGATTCACCAATGCCAAACTACCGAATAATTCTGGGTTACACAACGCTTCCCAACCCGAAGGTGGATCAACACCTTTTGTTCTGAGCACATCATTGTTGTACACGATGCCAAAACCAGAAAGTGCTAAGCCGTACCAATGCCCATCTGGATCGTAGAGTGTCACATCGCCTAAGCTGTTTTTTCTATACACGTCATCGAGTAGGCGTTGATCAATTCTAGTAGGAACGCTTATCGTTGTTGTTACTTCTTCGCCATTGAGCATGCTCTTTATTGTTTTCTTCAATACCGAGTGTTCATATGAACCCCCTCCGAACACTAGATCCGCGTCACCACCAATAGTCTTTCCCGTTTCTATTGCGTGCGTATATTGAGATTGCAATATGCGGCGAATTTCACTCGTGCCTCCCGGTACTGACCAGACAACTTCAGCGTCTTCTCCGAACTTCTCTTTATACCATTTAGAAAAACCTATGCTAAATTCATGGCGAATTTGCTCATTGTGCGGGGTAATGATAATGACTTTTTTCGCATCTGAACTGATTTCAACACTGTCACTTCTGAAAAATAAAGGGATACCAAAAAGGATGGCTAAACAAACACCAATGATAATGACTGCCGTTTTATTCACGATACATCAACTTGTAATTCGCTTGCAAGTTTTGTTGCTGCGTTTGCGATATCTGCTTGCCATTCAATTTCTGGTGTTGGATAAATTACACTTCGGCTTGCAGGGATAAGAGCGCCGTGTCCATCAGCAAAACAAGGGAGGGCGTCTTTTGGTTGCCCACCTTGCGCACCGATGCCGGGCATTAAAAATATTTGTTGCGGCATGCGAGATCGAAGTAAAATTGCTTCTTCGGGTTTTGTTGCACCAACGACTACACCTAGATTGCTCCAACCTGTTTCGCCGACAAATTGCTCGCCTTCTTTAGCAAGCACATCAGCTATGGACTCGGCGAGAGTTCGCCCATCGGCTAACTTTTGTTTTTGAATCACATCGCCGCTTGGATTAGATGTTCTTACTAGACAAAAAACTCCGAGTCCTGCTTCTAAAAAAGGGTAAATGCTGTCCCAACCAAGGTACGGATTTACCGTCACCCAATCACATGGACCATCGACAATTGCCGAAGCAGCGTAATGTTCAGCCGTTATCCCAATATCACCTCGCTTAGTATCAAGAATAACTACTAAGCCCGCGTTCGCTGCATGCGTGCGAAGAAGACCTAGAAGTTTGACACCTTCCCAGCCATATCGTTCAAAACACGCTGATTGGAATTTAACCGCGGCGGCGATCCCTGCCACCGCATCGATCACGCCTTCCGTGAAAATCTTGAACCCTTCGAGGGTTGAAAGGGTAGCGAGTTCCGCAGGCAATTGGGATTCAACGGGGTCAATTCCCACGCAAAGTGGCGATCCAACCTTGTCAATTGCACTACAGAGAAGATCTGCGCGATGTTCGGTGCGAACCATGCTGTGCATCATAGTAGAATCACCAATGTGACTCAGCCCCCAACACACATTGACCTGCAAAAAGACAAGGGTCTCCGCCTTGATTGGACGGATGGCAAATCGTCTTTTTTCCCGATTGATTTCTTACGAAAGATGTCCCCCTCTGCGGATTCCAAAGCGCTGCGAGATGAACTTGAAAACAATCCACTTGCCATCCTTCAGGCGAGTAGTAATGGACCGCTCACTGCACTTGGAGCAGAGCTTGTTGGAAATTACGCAATTCGAATTTCATTTTCAGATGGCCATACCGCTGGCATTTATTCATGGGACTATTTACGCTCGCTAGAAGGGATAAGTCATGGATAATATTGCAATGCTGATATCGAGTGATCGGCTGCATGAAGAACATGGAATGCTCAACCGCCTCGCAGTTGGGCTTATGAATGACGGCGTACAAGTAACGCGAGTGATCCCCCCTTTCTTCAAAGATGTTCCACCAGAATACGAACGGTTCGTTTCGATTATTCCAAGAATTCACACGCAATTTCCTATTCCATATCTACAGCGTAAAGTTCTCCATGAAAAACTATGCACGTCACTCGATAAACAAAAAACTACATCTATTGTGTGCTTTGGAAAAGAAGCTGCAAAAATAGGCGCGTGCATTGCACCACTTCTTGATGTTCCTTTCTATCAAGAAATTATCACAATGCATGAAGCAAAACGCGTGAAAAAAAATGCACTAGTCACACGCTGGCTTGGCGCCACACCATCCATAGAGAGAGCGATGATCGAACGTGTGGGTGAAGATCGCGCTGCATTTATGCCACTTGGCATCTGTCCAATACCCGCCCAAGGAGAACGTACTGATTCGCAGACTACATGCGTCCTACTCCTCAACGCAAGTGATGATCCCAAATCTACAATCAACGCATTGCAGGCAATCGTTGCACATCCCGAACTCCATATTTTTCTGGAACTTGATGGCAAGAAAGATCACAAAATTTGGTCTGCTGTTGCAAAAGCAAACTTGTTAGAACGCACTACATGCCTTCGAAATGTAGCATCCTTGCGATCACTCATCATGGAAACCGACGTGGTGCTTTTGCCCTCCTCCACAATGCCAATGAGAACGGTATTGCTTGAAGCGATGGAGTGTGGCGTCCCTATCCTTTCTACAAAAGTTGAAGGTTTCGATATGCTTGTTGATGGTGAAACCGCTTTGTTTGCTTCTGAATCTTGGGACAAACCTCTAGATTCGATTTTACAAGATCATGACCTTCGGGACCGACTGCGAAGAGCTGCAACCACCCTTGTGGCAACCAATTACGGCTCAGCGGCTCAAATCGCCGCTTTACAAGCTGCAGTTACCCCATTTTAACTATTCAAGCAAATTGACCTTGCGGGTCGAGGTAAGAAACATCTTTCTCCCCTCCGCCTCGCCGGTCAAGCTTGTCTTGATCGGCGGGGCCTTTTTTGACCCTCGGTCAATTTGACTCCTTATCAAAATTATCCCAAACAAATTTACTCCGAGTCAATTTGTTTTAACTTGGATTAATTCGCTCCGAGTCAACTCAACAACGTGTTAATATCATTGATTATCAGTGTTTTTTATAACTTAATAGGCGTTTTAATGAACTCCGAGTCAATAAAAAATCTCTGTGTTTTATTTACTCGGAGTTCATATTGTCAATTTAGGTGAGGAGGGAGCGGAGAATACGAAGGCCTATTTCAAGGCGGTCGTCAGCAGCAGCAAAGCTGATGCGGAAGTGCGTATCCTTCGCCGAAAAAACGTTCCCTTGGATCACAAGAACATTTTTCTCAATTGCCTTCGCAATAAAATCGCTACCAGTCATCTCAAGGTGCGGAGGAACTTGAGGAAATGCGAAGAAAGATCCATCAGGCACCGTCAATTCCGTGACATCTCCGAGCAAATCGACGACCATGTCTCTTCGTGCAATGAATGTTTCTAACATTGGCGTAAGATCAATTTCATGCGCATCCACCACTGCTTTTTGTAACGCTGATGGCGCACACACAAAAGTCTGTTGTTTTAACTTTGACATTTCGTCAATAAGACGCGTGGGACCAGCGGCATATCCCAATCGCCAACCAGTACACCCATGAGTTTTAGAATACCCACGAACTACCAACACATCTTCCGAATACGATGCAGGGCTTGCGTGCGTTGTGGGTGGAAAAATAAACTCATCGTAAATTTCATCTGTAATCAACAAAATCCCACGCTTGCGACACAACTTCGCTACAGCCTCTACTTCGTCACACCGCAAGACTGCGCCAGTTGGATTACCAGGAGAGTTCAACAGAACTGCCTTTGTTTTCGGAGTGATCAACGGTTCAATTCGATCCGCAGTCATTCGAAAATCTGGGTACGTATCACAAAGGATTGCTTTTCCTTCAGCAATTCGTGCAAGTGTTGGGTAAATCACAAAGTATGGATCCGGAATAATTATTTCATCGCCCGGCCCAAGAATCGCCAAACATGCAAGCGTCAAAGCGCCTGCTGTTCCTGAAGTCACCATTGCACTCAACCCGGAACCCTCTTCGAATGACCACCCAACATCACTTGTTAATCTCATCTCTATTGAAGCAAGTAACTCCGCATCACCGTTCGTTTGCGTATACCCATTGTGATCATTTTGAATTGCAGCAATTGCAGCAGCCTTCAGTTCATCTGGGACTGGAAAATCAGGTTGCCCAATAGATAAATTAATAGGATCGCCACAGTTTGCAGCAAGCGCCCAAGCACGACGAATCCCCGAAGTTTCAATATCTAGCACTCTTGGTGCAAGCAATCGTTCGATGTCAATCGACGATGTCACGATTACTCAGCAGCAGTATCAGTTGAATCGCCATCACCCTCGCCATCGCCTTCACCTGCAGCCTTCTTCTTGCTAGCAAGTTTGATTTTGCGGCTACCTACTTTTGGGAGACCCATTGGAGATGTTGTTCCATCTTCGAATTTATCTTCAACCTTGAGTAAATCAATGCGTTCAGCGCGGTTGAGGACATTGCGGTGTTGGTTCAAACCAGCAGGTTTAGTTTTTAGACTTCGATGTAAACTCATAATTCAAATTCCTAACTTCTACAAACTTCAATTACCCGCCCTGATACAGGCTGAGGTATGCGTCATGCAGGTCGTCACCACGACCGTCGTCTTCCGCCCAAGCTTGACCGATACTGCGAATTCGCAGAAGCAGATCTGATACGCCTTGCTCGTTTCTTGATTGAAAACCTGGCAATGCGATCACTCGATGGAGCCGCGTATTATCACCTGAAATGGCGTATGTTTCAAGTCCTTTTTCACGGCAGAATGAGGCAATCCGCTGTGCGCCCTCTTTCGTAGTTTGGCTCAAAATGAAGTAATGCACTCCAGATTCTCGTGGATCAACGTCAATTTCTCCCCAATAAGAAAGAACTCCAGTGGAATCCTGAATAACAGGAGGCCGCTGGGGTGGTGAAACTGCCGGTTTTTTTACAATTTTGGCAACTACCGGAGGAGCATCGACTTCTTGAAAAAGCCTGCTTCCATAATCTTGCTTCGCTACCGCTTCGCCCCTGTTAAATCCAATCGTGAACGAAATGACAATAAGTGCTAGTACAACAGCGGCAAAAACACCAATCGTTCCGATCGACATCCGAACACTTCTACCAGGAGTCAACACGTTATGTGTTAAATTTTCGTCATCATCAACACGCCTCGTAGGTTGCACATGTTTCGCTGGGGGCAACGGTTCACCACCCGCAGGGTTGATCAATTCGTACAGCGCTGGTCCTTTTTTTCGTGCCATGTCAATCTCCAAATCCTATCACGCTTGCGAAAGCGATGCCTGCCGCATGTGACAAGCTCAATCGCCATTCTACGATGCCTGCTTTTTGAGCAACCTCTGCAGCTTTTCCTGTAAGTTCAATGCGAGGGGCGCCATCATCACGAACGACGCCAATTTCGATCCATTCAATCCCACCCGAAAGGCCAGTACCAAGTGCTTTAAGAACCGCCTCTTTTGCCGCGTACCTTGCAGCGAACCGTTCCCCACGTGTTTGCTCTGATGAGACTGTGGCGGCTGCTTGTTCAATTTTAGTAAAGCAACGATTGATAAAATGATCGCCATGTTTTTCTAACATCGCAGTAATCCGAGGAACATCTATGACATCAATACCGTGCACATAATTCATATCGTTTTCTTGCCCCCACAAACAGCAAGTAAGTGTGAGAGTTGCGGGACGATCAGTTTTTTCATTGCCAGTTCAACTGCTTTTGGTGACCCGGGCAACAAAAATACAGGCGTTCTTAATGTACCAACATCAATCCACCC
Organism: uncultured Isosphaeraceae bacterium; assembly: GCA_964474235.1. Lineage (GTDB taxonomy): Bacteria > Planctomycetota > Phycisphaerae > Phycisphaerales > SM1A02. The sequence goes on along the minus strand of CAYYRP010000023.1, from coordinate 27,415 downwards.
TGCATCAGCTCGGCTCAGCATCGCTGCCGCGCCGATATCTTCGTAACTCAACTGTCTGAATAATTCACCAAAGCCGGGAAGAAACGCGGCAAACATATGTGTCACTGCTTCTGGCGTTACGTCTCTTGGAGATGGACCAGTCCCGCCTGTGACAATAATTGCATCAATCTCTGAAGATGCAGCCCAGGTTGAAACAATTGAAGCAATTTCTTTTGATTCATCACGAACAATTACACGATCTGTTGTTTGATGCCCCCCCTCACTCAATAGTGCAACGATGCAATCACCACTTCGGTCATTTTCAATGGACCGAGTGTCGCTCACTGTCAAAATTGCAATAGCTCCGTCGACTGATGAATCATGTGGATGCATACCCAATAGTTTACCACTTTGACCCGTAGTCAATTTGACTACGGGTCAGATTGACTACGGGTCAAAATTCGTACTAAAATAGGACAACGCTATGAAAATAGAGCCAATCATCTCAGTTCACTTTGTCGATGGAGAAGTTGATGTCCAAAAGCACAGCCAATTGCCTGCAATTGGCTGCGGTGGAGAATGCGTTTTTGTGGGTAGAACGAGACCAGAGCACAATGAACAGCACGGAGATCTTGTAGAACTTTCATACGACTGTTACAAAACAATGGCTCAAACGCAACTTGAAAAACTCGCTGAGGAAACCGTCGCACGTTTTTCTGTTCGGGCTATTCATATTTGCCATAGCACCGGCAGCGTCCCCGTCGATGCAGCAAGTGTTGTGATCGCCGTTGCGAGTGACCACCGAGACGACGCTTTTCTTGCCTGCCGATCTCTCATTGATCTTCTTAAATTACAAGTTCCAATTTGGAAACAAGAAATGTGGGAAGATGGCACCTCGTGGAGCGATGGGAAGCCGCTTGTGCATACCGAAAATCAATGACAAAGAAAAAAGCAGGCGGAATTTTCGCTGCACTTCAAAAACGATATCCAGATGCAACATGCGCATTACAATACTCATCACCGTTTGAATTGCTCATTGCAACAATTCTTTCTGCGCAAGCAACCGACATCAGTGTAAACAAAGCATCCCCTGCTCTGTTTAAAGCGTTCCCTACACCAAAATCTTTTGCCATTTCTTCACCAGAAGAAATTGAACCCTACATTGCATCGATTGGTTTGTTTCGCAGCAAAGCAAAATCTGTCTTTGAAACATCAAAACGTATTGAAGAAGTGTATGACGGAATAGTCCCAGACACCATGAAAGAACTCATTTCGCTTCGTGGCGTTGCTCGAAAAACGGCGAACGTTGTCCTTGGAAACGCAATGGGCAAAAACGAAGGCGTGGTTGTTGACACACATGTTTCTCGTTTAGCACAGCGATTTGGGCTCACCAAAAAAACTAAGCCACAAAAAATCGAACAAGATCTCATGGCACTTTTTCCTCAAAAAGACTGGACAATGCTGAGCCATTTACTCATTTATCATGGGCGAGCAGTATGTAAAAAACGTGGCGGAACTTGTAAGAATGATTCTATTTGTAAACGTTACTGTTCCAACGCAACATCATAAGTCGGCGCAACAACACCAACAAACCCTGCTTCAGAAACAAAAGCAGCACTGCCATCAAGTTGGGGGACGAGTTGCACGATCGGACCTGCAAGTGGTAGCGACCCAAGAACTTTCATTGTTCCAGACCCATCGGGACCACAGACTACGATTCCGTTTTCTGTTCCAAACCAAAAGTTCCCACCAATGGCAACAACAGTTGATGCACTTCCAAAGTCCAAACCTTCCACAACATCACCGACAGCATCACGAACAATCATTTCACCAGTTCCCTCGTCAAGTGAAGTTGACCAACCAAGAACAACCATCTCTGATGAATTTGGATCTGGCAAAACCGTTTGCACAGTGCTCACCGCAATATCACCATCGTAGTTGTATCGCATGGTTCCAGTAACTGTTGGAATTTCAATTCCGAGCCGATCTGCTTTTCCACGAGACATCACAGATGTAGCAGCGACCGTTCTCAAATGTGTGTCCCCATCACCGCCGCCATCGACAGAAATTCGATACATTTCTCTTCCTTGATCACCACAAATTGCTAAATAATTACCGCCAATAACGCCAACGTCTTTTGCACCAACAACAGCAATAGTTTTGAGCAATCGCAGCTCTCTCGGGGCAACGCCAAGAACATACACACCAAGGTCTGTACAAACATGTACACGACTTCCGCGCGTATTCAACGAAGCATTCCCGCCTTCAAGCGTCACGGTCCCTTGAAATGCATCTACATCTCGACCCTCCGGTGTCATCAATCCTACTTCAGTTCGATCACCAAGATCTCTCGTAAACACGAGCGTTCCAATATCCGCATTTGCACGTTGATCGAGTTCCGCAAGCAACGTCGCTGAACCTAAAAATTCATTCGTGCCACCGTCGTACACTCTGCGTTCTGCTGCATAGACAATGCCGCGGTCAAGAGAAAGCGCAACACCGGTTACTGTTCCATCAAAAGAGACAATTTTACGATGATCACTTAAACGCACGACCCCTCCTTCACCAAAAACAACCGGCCAATCTGAAATAACTGAAAGTTGTCTCGGAACGATCCCCAAATCATCTGCAAGTATCCTAGAAATAATGGTTGGCATCCCATTACTCCCAATTGAAAGTTCTATGATTTCCTTGCCATCAAGCAATGCCCAAAGCGTGTCGTCATGAAGAATGAGATCAGTACAAACTGCTGCTCCTCGCTGCGTGGAAAGTTGTACCTCCATGACTTTTTTTCCGGTATTTTTTCTCAGCACAAATAGGCGATCCCCTACACTTTGATACCAATAATTGCCATCAATTTCTAAGGAACGTGTCACACCCCCCACAAAGTGGCGAAGGTTCAATCCGTCTGCGAAACCGGCAGATGAAAAAATGAGTAGAAAAAGAACGGTGATTGTGTCGCGAAAAGTTCTCATTCATGACATGATAATGACATTATGAGTGACAGATTGAGCCAATTACGAAATCTTTTAGACAAAGACCCACATGATGCGTTCTGTATGTACGGAATCGCGATGGAATACTCCAAATCAGGAAATCACCAAGAAGCGATTGCGTGGTTTGACCGAACAATGGAAGTTGACCCAGCCTATTGTTATGCGTGGTATCACAAAGCACGCGTGCAAGAACAAAGTGGGGACACAATGGGTGCAAAAAAAACCCTCGAAGAGGGACTTGTCCAAGCAGATGAAGCGGGCGATCTGCACGCCCAAGAAGAAATGAAGGCTGTTCTGCAAAGTTTGTAATGCGTCCATCCATCACTTCCATCGAGCCGGATCAAGAAGATCCAAATCTCCGACACGTATTCATCAGCGAAACGTGCGTCGCAACCCTCTCTGTTCCAGCGCTTGAAACGCTAGAAATTGTATTAGGTCTAGTTTGGACTGATGAACTTGAGCGTGCAATTGAAGAAGTTCAATCCAACGAAAAAGTCCGGTCGATTGCACTGCAACTTCTATCTCGAAGAGCATGGAGTAAAAAAGAGCTCGCAAATCGACTGATCAAACGAGGATATGATGCTTCCACCGCTTCAATCATTACGCAGCAACTCGAAGATGACGGCTGGCTTGATGATCTCGCATATGCAGGCTCGTCGATTCGAGAATGGATACGAGTTGAACCAGCAAGCAGAAGGTGGCTCATACACAAACTCTCTGGCAAAGGCATCTCGGAATCAACTGCTACAGACGCAATTGATGAAGCGTTCGGAAATGAAAGCGAACAGGAGAGAGCTACCGAACTTGCTACTATCCGACTTGCAAAAGTAGCAACCCTAGACGAACCTACGCAGCGAAGACGCGTGATGGCTGCGTTGCAAAGGAGAGGTTTTAGTTCAGATGTCGCCTCAGAGGCTATCCGTCGAGCAACGTGACCATTCGTGGTAGGATTTCGCATATGTGTCATGCATCAATACGTAAAGTTCCATTAGAAATCTCGGTCGATGCCTTTCAAGCAGCACTTTCTCAAGGCGGACTACTCATAGATTGTAGAACCGCTGAAGATTATGAAGAAGGACACCTCAAAAACGCCATTTTATTCCCACTTCAACACGTGAGTGTTCGAGTACAAGAATTAGAGGCTTACCGAAACGCTCCTATTATTATCTATTGTAACAGTGGCAATCGGTCTGGAACGTTTGCGAGATATCTCAGATCAATCGGATTTTTGAAGAGTCAATCGATCTGCTACGGATACGAAACGTGGGGAGAAACAAACAAGCCATGCTAAAGCAACGTCTCATCACTGGTCCATTGCTCAGCACTGTTCTTATTGCAATCATTGCTTTTGATGCGAGCGTCGAGGGCGCTACATGCAGTTGTGGCACAAGCATACCAAACGGTTTGTTGATTGCTATTCTTGCAGCACTTGCAGCCCCGCTTGCTGCTATAGAACTTTGTTCAATTGCGGCCTGCACCGGTGCTCGATGTAGCACGCCTGTACTCATCCTGACTATGGAAGCGTGGATTGCTGCGATATACATGATGCCGGCAAACACTTCATCATCAACAGTCATAGCAACCTTTGCAACAATCATCGTCTTTTCGATGGCACTCTCTGTCATCTCACTGTCCAAAGGCAAGCAACTCCGTGGTGTTTTTACCGGCGCAGCAATTACAGTTGCTTCGTCGAGTTACATCGCCATGGGATTCGGACTTCTATTATTGATACGCAAGGATCACAGCGCGTGGTGGATTTTCGGCATTATCGCGATCATCAAGATGTGCGACACGGGCGCATTCTTTGTTGGAAGCACCCTTGGTCGTCACAAACTTATTCCATGGATCAGCCCCGGAAAATCATGGGAAGGATTGATCGGTGGTTTGCTTACAGCAGGAATCACCGCAGTACTCCTTGCGATGGCAAGTCACAAGTGGCTTCCGATGGAACCACACATCTCGATGCAAGCGGCTTTTGGAATTGGCATCCTATTTGGCTTCCTTGGTCAAGCTGGCGATCTGGTCATGAGCGTGTTCAAAAGGGATAGCGGTCTCAAAGATGCATCAAGTGTTTTGCCTGGACTTGGAGGCGTACTTGACGTCATTGATTCTCTCCTTTTGGTCGGCCCCGCTGCGTATTGGATATTAAGTTAAAGCTGTTTGATTGCCTACTCTATCAAAAACTCTGCTAGAATTACAAAATGCCTTTAATCGAAAACCTTCTAGCACTTTACTCTGTTGACAAGCAAGTTCGTGGTCTAACGAGTCGAGTTGAATCTGCAAAAATCTACCTGAACGTGCAAAACCGGCAACTCAAACAGATTGAGACTGAGCAAGCAGAAAATTCGCAACAGCGAAAACAACACCAAGCGCATATTGCAACTATCGAAACTGAAACTGGTTCAATCGACGACCGCATCAATCATTTACGTGAAGAACTAAACAAAGCAGTGAACGACAAGCAATACTCCGCTATACTTGCGGAAATTAATACGATCAAGGAACAGCGAAAAGCGTTTGAAGACGAAGAACTCACTGAGATGGCTGCTGTTGAAACGCTCGAAGAAAGTGCAAAAGATATTGAATCACGACTTGAAGAACGAAAAACAGTGCTTACTTCCGCTGCTGCTGAACTAAAAACACGTGAAACTGAAATTGCAGAACAACTCGCTGAACTTCAAGTACAACGAAAAGCAGCGGCTTCGATCATCCCAGAAGACGCGCTTTCTACATTCGATTCAATCGCTGATGATTACGAAGGCGAAGCAATGGCTGCGATCGACGTTGAAGACTTAAAGAGGCGTGAATATTCCTGTAGTTCATGCAGCCTGCGAATTTCACTCGATGCCCTCACGACACTCCTTGGTTCAAGCGAAAATATCGTTATCTGTGGATCATGTGATCGGATTCTTTACCTCAAAGAAGACACTCGCCAGGCAATTTGCCCCACAAAATAAACTAACCCTCGGTCAGTTTCTTCCTAGTACAATACCACTACATGTTGTGCCCATATTGCGAACGAGACAACGATAAGGTGATTGATAGCCGCGCCTCTGATGGTGGGCAATCTGTTCGCAGACGCAGAGAATGCCAACATTGCAACCGAAGATTTACTACGTTTGAACGAATTGAAAAAACTTCTCGGCTTATGGTCATCAAACAAGATGGCACGAGAGTCCCCTTCGATCAAGAAAAGGTACTGAGAGGATTACAAGCCGCCTGCGGTAAACGCCCAATTCCCGAAGATCGAAAAATCGCACTTGTTCGTGAAGTTGAAGAAGAACTCATCCAAGAGTTTGACCGTGAAGTCCACTCAAAATCGATTGGTCTGAGAGTTGCAAACAAACTTAAAACGATCGATCCAATCGTCTACATTCGCTACGCATCAGAATATTTCAATTACCAACACCTTGAAGATATTTCTCAAGAAGTTGCAAATATGCAAGACGCTCCACCTGTTATCCCATCTCAATCTGACCTTTTTTCAACACAAAAAAAATAACGCATGCCAACTATTACGCTACCAGACGGAACCACTCGTTCTTTTGACTCAACTACTTCTCCTCTTCAAGTCGCTGAAGATATTTCAGCTGGTCTAGCGAGCGTCGCCATTGGAGCGAGAATCAACGGAGAACTTTGTGACCTCAGCACGCCAATCGAGGAAGATGCTGAAGTAAAAATTGTCACAGCAAGAAAAGGTGAGAAAGAAACTGATCCCGATGCGCTTCTACTCATTCGTCACAGTTGCGCGCACGTAATGGCTGAAGCAATCCAACGCATTCGACCCAACACTGAATTGGTGTACGGTCCTGCACTTGACAATGGTTTTTATTACGACATTTCCTTTGCGAATGCAGCGCCGCTCAGTAGCGATGAATTCGAGGAAATTGAAAAGGAAATGAAGGCGATCATCGAAGAAGACCGCCCCTTCACGCGTTATGAACTCGATGCAACATCAGGCATTGCCAAACTTGAACAAGAAGGCAACAAGTACAAAGTAGACAATGCAAAACGAGCGCTAGAAACTGGTTCAACCTCCCTTACATGGTACGCAACTGGTGAAAAAGATAATAACTGGGAAGATCTTTGCAAAGGCCCGCACGTGCCATCAACTGGACGAATCGGCGCGTTTAAGATCATGACGATCGCGAGCAGTTACTGGCACGGAGATGCGACTTCTGACAATCTCACTCGCGTCTACGGCAACGCTTTTGTCTATTCTAAACAACTCAAAGCACATCTCAAGCAATTAGAAGAAGCCAAATTACGCGACCATAGAACCGTTGGGAAAAACTTACGCTTATTTCATATTGATGAACAAGTTGGACAAGGGCTCGTGCTTTGGACACCCAACGGAGCAGTTGTGCGCCAAGAGTTACAAACTTTTATTGCTGAACAATTGCAGTTGCAAGGGTACAGCCAAGTGTTCACCCCGCACATTGGCAAATTAGATTTATATCGCACATCGGGACATTACCCGTATTACCAAGAGAGTCAATATCCCCCACTCATTGATCCAGACCAGTTAAAAATGTTGTCTGATGAAGGTTGCTCATGCAGTGAACTTTCAAACAAGATGGAGAAGGGTGATATCGAAGGCTATTTGCTAAAGCCAATGAACTGCCCGCATCACATTCGACTCTATGCGAGTTCGCCTCACAGTTACCGAGACCTTCCCGTTCGGCTTGCAGAATTCGGAACGGTCTACCGCTGGGAGAAGTCGGGTGAAATTGGCGGGCTCACACGTGTTCGCGGTTTCACGCAAGACGACGCGCACCTCTTCTGTATGGAAGATCAAATCGCAGATGAAATCCGCGGTTGTCTTGAATTAGTAAAAGTGATTTTTACAACACTCGGCATGGATGATTACAACGTTCGAGTTGGGTTGCGCGATCCTGATTCTGATAAATATGTTGGCGAGGCAAGCAATTGGGACAAAGCAGAGGCTGCGTGCCGTGACGCCGTTGAATCTCTTGAAGTCCCTTGGACCGAGGACGCTGGGGAAGCTGCGTTTTATGGACCCAAGATTGACTTCATTGTCAACGATGTACTCGGCAGACCATGGCAGCTTGGCACGATACAAGTTGACTATAACTTGCCAATACGTTTTGAACTTACATATATCGGAAAAGATGGTGCACACCACCGCCCCGTCATGATCCATCGAGCACCATTTGGCTCAATGGAGCGTTTTGTTGGGGTGCTCATCGAACACTTTGCTGGTGCATTCCCAACCTGGCTTGCACCCGAACAAGTGCGAGTCCTACCAATTTCCGAGAAGACAAATGAATACGCACAAGAAGTACACGATCTGATCCATGCCCTCGGAATCCGCGTTTCCGTGGATAAAAACGACGAACGAGTGCAAGCAAAGATTCGTGAAGCTGCAAACACAAAGGTGCCATGGCAACTCATTGTTGGGCCTAGAGATGCAGAAGCAAGGCAAGTGTCAGTACGGATGCGAGGCATTCGACACGACTTAGGTGTAGTAGATGTTGACACGTTCATTGCTGCACTTCAAGATGAAATTACGAGTCGTGGCAAGATATCACTCCTCAAAAAATGCTTTCCTGATGTAGATATTCCAAAAGACGCTTGATACTTGACCAAAAACAACATATCCTGCACGCGACTTCTCACTACTTAAGTGAGGCAGCCAAATATATGGCGCAGATTTCGAACCACAAACCCGATCAACACCCTTCTCTTCTCACTCGAAGTGAACAAGGAAGTCAATTGAACGAAGTGGTTTCGAACATGACTTCATGACGATCTGCCCAACAAATTGTTTTCTCACCTTTCGGGTTCACGCAAGCAGATTTTTTAACCAAGTTGCGCAGCAACGCCCTGCTTACTTTTATATGGATTCTATTGGAGGACTCCGCCATCGCTCGTAGACGTTTTATTCGACCGCAAGAAAATAGCCGCAAATCACCTCGCATCAATGATCGTATTCGTGCAAAAACTGTCCGACTTATTGACCAAGATGAAAATATGATTGGGCTCGTCCCAATCACAGACGCAATTGAACGTGCAAGATCGGCTGATCTTGACCTCGTTGAAGTTTCCCCAGGCTCTGATCCTCCTGTCTGTCGCATCCTAGACTTTGGTAAGTATCGGTATGAACAATCCAAAAAGGAGCGTGCAAACCGTGCAAAAACAAAAGTCGTCGAAACAAAAGAAGTTCGACTTGGCAGATCAATGAAAATTGATCCGCATGACATTGCAATTCGTTTAAATCAAGCAAGGAAGTTTTTACTTGATGGGCACAAGGTTCTCATCGTGCAAAACTTTCGTGGCAGAGAAATGATGCATAAAGAACGCGGACATGAACGGATGCGAGAAATCATTGAGACACTTTCCGATATCGCAAAAGTAGAACTCGCCCCTCGAATGGCAGGAAGACGTCAAACAATGGTGCTCTCCCCAGACAAATTAAAAATTCAAAAAATGCTTGCTGCAAAGAAAGCAAAAGAAGAAACAGAATCAGAACAAGAGTCTAAAGATTAATTAAAACAATGTCGCGGTACGGAATCATCTCAGATATTCATGGGAACTCCCATGCACTGATGGCGGTCTATGATCGCCTTGGAAAAATGGACGTTGATCGAATCATTTGCCTTGGTGACATAGTTGGATATGGACCTGCACCTGCGCAATGTTTAGATTTGGTATTGAGTTATTGCGATGAAGTTGTCAGAGGAAACCATGACGAAGCCGCGCTCGACCCAAACCTTGGAAAATATTTCAACCACGCAGCACTTGCCGCACTGAATTGGACCCGAGATCAACTTGGTCCGTACCATCTGATTGCATTGAGCCATATGAAAACTCGAATACGCTTGGGTGATGCGCTACTCCTTGTGCATGACACCCCAGCACTACATGACAGTGCTTACGTGCATGAAGTCGGACACGCTGTTGTTGCATTTACTAGTCTTGATGAGGGCATTTGTCTGCATGGACACACACATCTTCCAACTGTATTTAGCACACCTGATGGAGAGGCAACTGCTGATTCAGTCTTGTTACAGATTCCAACTGACGGAACACCCATTGCTCTTGATCCCTCGCACCGACATCTTTGCAATCCGGGCGCTGTTGGTCAGCCACGAGATTCTGATCCACGGGCAAGTTTTGGAATTTTGGAATACACCTCGCCTGATTCTGAAGCAATTTTTACGGTGCATCGCACTGAATATGACATTGCTGCTGCACAAGAAGCAACACAACAAGCTGGCCTACCAACGATCCTTGCTGAACGCTTGTCAATTGGTGCTTGAATGCACCAGTTGCACTCAAAGGAAAAAATCGCCGCTCAGAGACCGGATCGAATCCCTGGGTCAGAGATATAACACGGTGCTCCGTTCACACATTACTCGTGCTCAATAGTGAGACCCAATGACCCTGGGCTAAGACCCTTTTCAGTATGAGATCATTGACCCCGAGTCTCGGTATGTGCACACATCGCTGTGCGAAGTTGCCCCCTCGGTCCTGGACCAACGATGATCTCTGTGTCTACGAGTCTCTGTGAAAAAAAGGATGCGCAAGTTGCAATCTTTGTAAGTCACGCCACAGAGCGGCTATGTGACAATTAACAATACACAAGTTGTTTCAATGCAAAACGTTTAGAAAAGTACAATGACACCGATATGGTTATCCCAATTTCTTCAACGCCCAGCCGCCTTGAAAGAAACGAATTGAAAACAAACCAGCACGAACAATCATTTCTCCACACAACGCATACCATATTCCAACAAGACCGTAGTCAAGATGTACACCAAGATACCACGCTGCTGGTAAACGAATACACCAACTTGAGAAGGTCGTAATAATAAATGTCCATACAGTATCACCGACACCCTTCAGTGAATGTCGTATGACCATCATCACTGCAAAGCCAAGCTGCATAATACCTGCAATGAACAACAGTTTTGGCACCAGCGACAAATGCATGGGCTGATTCGATATGAACGATGTAAGTTGATCTCCAAAAAAGATCATACCAAGCCCCATTGTGCCCATGAACAACATCGCTAACAACACACATACGAGCGTTGATTTTCGAGCATCTTTAATGTTGTTCGCTCCTAAATACTGTCCCGCCAAAGCGCCTGCGGCTGTACCAATCGCAAAGCCGGGTAAAAAACTAAATGCTTCCCACTGCACTGCAATGACATGGGAACCTTGTAATCCTTGTGCAATATCCTCGCCTTCTTGCGCTAACTTGGCAGAGAGTTGCCCAATAAAATACAACACAAACAAGTTTGCGGTCCACATCGACAATCCTTCGAAGAAACTTGGAATCCCAATGCGTGCAATTTTTCCAAATACATCGAATTTTGGGAACAGATCTTTTAACTGTAACTGAAGATCTTTCACGCCACACAAAAGGACGCCAATAATACAAATTCCGCCAACAAAATACGCTGACGATGTACCGAGCGCGATTCCAACCACGTGTAAATCCCAACTAAATGGATTCGCAAATACTTCTTCTCCAAACCGAACATCTGCACCGCTCATGACAAATGAAACAACGATGTTCACGACATTCACAAAGAGCGTCACTATTGCTGGACGCAATGTGTCTCCGCTGCCATGCAATGCCATCGCACCAGTTGTCATGATGCTACAAAAAGGCATACTTAAAGCAAGTATTTGGATGTACTGGAATAAATAATTTTTTGCTGCAGGAGAAAGTTGACAAAGATCGCCAAGCGGTACAGCGGCAACCCAAAGACCACACGCAACAACAATTCCCCATAGACCAGCGAGTACTATCGATTGACCAAGAACTGAACTTGCTGTTGCCTTATGCCCTCCACCCATAGCCCTTGCAATAAGTGCTTGGCCGCCAACTCCAACACCAGAGACTGCTATTGCAATGAACCACCCAATATAAGAACCGATTCCGATTGCATCCATCGCGGGGAGCACGACATCTTCAGGCAATGCGCCTGCGAACATTTTGTCAGCCAAGCCAACGCATGCCACGAGGATCTGTTGGACCAAGATTGGTACTGCCAAAAACCAAATCGCAGCCGACATGGATTTACCTGCAAGCGAGCCACTTTGGATCGAACCAACAGGTTCCGAAAGTGGGTCCTGTAAATCTTCCGGCGAAGGTTGCATTGAAGCAAGCCTTTGTTTTTCTATGTGGTCAGTTTCTTCCCGCTCTTTCACTGTGTAACTGAAGCATCATCATAGGTTGAACGACGATTTGGATCTTCTAGTCCAACAGGAACGCCTGGCTTTTCTTCATTTCGCTGTTCCCAAAAAACAAAACGGTCATACCACCTAAGTTCGTATCTGAATGTCGGATACTGAAAAAAAGTCATCGCCTCAAATGGATCCCTGTTTGAGCCTCTAGTTTCCTTGTACCAATCGAACCAAGCATACTGATCTATACCGAACACTTGCCCAGTTAAAATATGGAGTGATTCTGCAGAAGCGAGATTTATAACAAGTTCGTTTGCATCTAAACTTGCAATCAAACCAACAAGCACGCGATCTTCAGGGTAGTGCCCGAGCGCAATTGCACTGAATGCCCGCACTGTAGGCTCCTCATTATCATCACCAAGTGATCGAAGAAGATCACCGACAACAACAGGGTTATGAATTCTCTGCAAGGCGATTGCTGCTTCTCTTCTCACTTGAATACTTTTCGAACCAACGTTTCGAAGCCAAGGAGCAATCAATACAGCATCTGAAACTTCTGCGTACCTTGCAAGTGCTTTGATCGCAGCTGCACGGACAAGTGGGTCTCCATCTTCAATCACGTAGTCACGATACATCGCGACATATGGGGGACCACCGCCAAAAGGTGAATTTGCAAGCAATGTAACTCCCTCTCGTCTTTCATCTGGAGAGTGTTGATCGCTCGCCATCATTGCTGCTTCATTAGGAGAAACCGGCGAAAAGCCTTTTGCCAAATCGTTGAAATCATCTGTCACACACCCGCCGAGGAATAGGATAAAAGAAAAAATAGAAGTTAAAAAAACCGTGCGTGCCATCATGTTGCCGTTTCGTCCTCATCTACCCTGCTTTGAATTGTATCTAATAATTCACGAACTTCTTTTGCCATTTTTGTATTTGGAAATTGAGCTGTAATTGCATCACCAAAACCAATAGCTTCCGTCCAACGTCTATCTCTTACTGCCATTTTGAAGCGAGTCCCAAGCGTATCGCGATACTTTGTAATCACTGCATCAGCAGTTTCCATAAATCTTCGTGCTTCGTCAGGGGTGAGATACCTGTCAAGTTCCTTGAGAAGTTCCATTGCAACCTCTACGTTATTTTTCTCGGCAGCATCAACAAATTTTGCTTCAAGAGTGTGCCTATACTGCACACGTGCATCAGCGATGTGCTGTTCAATCCCGTGCAACAGCGGAGTTTCTGGGTAGAGTCGTCGTAATTTTGCTGCGTATTGATAGGCCTCGACCCATTTGTGCTGCACAAGTAGTTCGTCGAGCAGTTTGAGTTCTTGCTGGATTTGCGACTGATGTTGTTTGTGTAAAGCGTGTTGAATTTGTGACCGCAACTGTTCTGCTTCTTGCACAGCACCGAATTCAGAACCCATTTGATCACAGAGCATCAGTGCTGCGTGGACATCACCACTTGCCATGTCATCTTGAATTGTTCTTCGAAACAAATCGAGTTCACGGTCTCGAAACAAAACACGTTTTGCATTTTCAGATAACTGCAACGCTTCCATGAGTGCTTCCCAAGGTGGGGACTCTGTTTCTTGGGTAGAAGTTCTTGCAAGTGTTCCTTTTTTAGAGAGGGAAATACTCAGTGCAGCACCGGCCCAGCCTACTGAAGCAACAACCATGCCCCCCGTCAGAAGAGAGCCTCCAGAGATGATCGCGCCAATACCAAGAAGAACCAGAACTGCAAAAACACCCGCAGATTTTCGCTGTGTCAACATTGCAACCATTGCGACAATAAGAGACGCCACCGAAGCCATCATCATTGGCTCTGCCCAATATGCTCCCCACCAATCTATTGCTGCGGTGAGGACTGCAAGTGATATAAGAAGTGGCGAAACAAGCAATAGCCTTGCCAACACATGAATCCGTTCAACTTGCTGATCGTGCATTGTTGTAGTGTACCCGTAGGCTCAACTGCCCGGTACAGGTTCTCCACAGGCAGATTCAACTGGAACAATACAAATAAACTTGAGCGTTTCTGAGCCTGTATTGCGAAATTGATGTAAATCGTTGGCTTGAATGTAGATTGAGTCGCCAGAAGTGATTGGGAAGACCTCGCCTTCACATTCAATTACGCCATTTCCAGAGAGAATGAGGACTTCGTGCTCCCAATCATGCTGATGGAGCGGTGTACAGCCACTTGCTTCGACTGAAAAATGGCGCATTGCGAATGCGGGAGCTCCATCATCTTTGCCCACGAGCAGTTTCATAGTGACGCCTTGGATACCATCGCCTTCAATTTTTTTTCCACCAAGAGTCTGTATGTTTCGTTTTATCATAGAGTAGAATCTCCAATTCTAAACACATTGTAAGAAGGAAACGCAAATGCCTGTGAATATATCGACTTTTGTCCTTGGAGATTATCAAACAAATTGCCACATTGTCACTTGTGATGATGATTGCTGGGTTGTTGATTGTGGCTATGAGCCACAAAACCTTATAGATTTTTTGCAGTCTGAACAACTGACTCCTTCAGCAATTTTGCTGACGCATTGCCACGCTGATCACATTGCAGGGCTTGACCAATTACGCAGTGCAGTTGGGAACGTGCCAATGTATTGCCACACGATGGAAGCAACTTGGAATCAAGATCCAATGCTAAATCTTTCGGGCATGGTCGGAGCACCAGTTACAGCTGCACCAGTCCAAGGCTACTTGGATGAAAAAAACACTCTAACCCTTGGTAGTTCAACGTGGCGTATTTTGCACACCCCGGGACATAGTCCAGGAAGCATTTGCTTTGTCCACGACGAGAGCAATCAAGCGATTGTTGGTGACACGCTCTTTGCAGGGAGTATCGGAAGACATGATTTTCCTACAAGCAACACGAACGATCTGCGGGACTCAATCTCTGATGTGCTGATGAAATTGCCCGATTCAATGAAAATTTATCCAGGACATGGTCCAAGTTCTACCATAGGCGAGGAACGCACGACAAACCAATTTATCGTGCAAGGTTTCTAAAACAACCCGCGGGGTTGTTTATTCGCCACATTTGTTTCTAAAACAACCCGCGGGGTTGTTTATTCACCGAATTTGAGCCGCACTTCGCTCAAGTGATTTTCCAACTGACCAACCGTAGTATTATTCGTCCTCGTCAGGTTTGAATGCTTTCACAACATCTGCTTGAACATTTGCTGGCGTGCGTTCGTCGTGAGAATATTCCATTTCATAAGAACCTGTGCCACCAGAGATTGACTTCAATTGATTTGTATAACTCATCACTTCTGAGAGTGGTGCTTCTGCTTCAAGCAACGACTGATCGCCGGGCAACATATCTGTGCCAAGAATCCGACCACGTTTACCAGAAATATCCGATGAAACATCACCTATGAGATTGCTAGGAATTGTGATGTGTAGTTTTACGAATGGCTCAAGAAGCACAGGTTTTGCCTTCTTCACAGCATCGATAAATGCACGACGCCCAGCTGTCGCAAAAGCTATTTCTTTGGAGTCAACAGCATGGTGTTTTCCGTCATAGACCGAAACTTTGATGTTGTACATGGGATAACCAGCGATTGCGCCTTCGCCCATCACACGGCGAACACCTTTTTCAATCGCAGGCAAAAATTGCTTCGGCACAGAGCCACCAAAGGTGTCGTCAACAAAGACGAAACCGCCAGGGCTTTCTTCTGCCTCTTCGCCTACTGCTGGTTCTATTCGTAAATAGACTTCACCAAACTGGCCTGAACCACCAGATTGCTTCTTATGGCGATGGTGCCCCTCTGCGTTGGCGGTAATTGTTTCTTTATACGCAACTTTTGGTGTGCGAGTATCTACTTCAACACCGTAGCGATCCTTCAACATGCGCAACTTCACGCGTAAGTGGATGTCACCCAAGCCACGAAGAACAAGGTCGCCAGTTGCCGCAACTCTATCTCGTTCAAGTGTTGGATCTTCTGAGAGCAATTTAGTGAGCGCTTCGCCAAGTTTGACTTCAGCGTTTCGATTTGCTGCATCAATCGCTAAACCAAACATTGGCTTTGGCATTGGCAGTGGCTTGATTCTCATCTGTTCGCTAATTGAAGCGTCATGCATCACATCGCCGTAGGACAATTCGTCAATTTTTGAAACAGCACCTATATCGCCAGCAACAACTGACTTGGTTTCTACATGCTCTTTGCCTTGTAATTTAAAGACGTGATTCAAACGTAAACCCTTTCGGGTTACGTTTGTTCGTGGATGAAATTCAGAACTAATTGCACCTTGATGAACGCGGAACACGCTTAATTTTCCAACGTACGGGTCAGAAGAAACTTTGAACACATGCGCAACTGGATGATCGCCATCACCTGTCGCATGCCATTCTTCCTGATCATCTCCTTCATTGATAATAAATGTTCGTGGGTTTCCTTCATTCGGATTCGGGCAGAGCTCTGCTGCAAAATCCATGAATTCTGAAACACCAACACCCTCGCGGGCTGACATAAACATGACTGGAACCAGGTGACCTGATCTCAGGGCAGCTTCAAAAGGCCCGTGCAATTGTTCGGGGCTTACTTCGCCCTGCTCCAAATATGTCTCCATGAGTGCTTCATCGACTTCAACAACTTGGTCAACGATCCCTGTGTGATAATCTGCAACACCACCAAAATCACTCTCCCCATCTGCGTTTTTAAAACAATCAATCACGCCCTTGCCACTTTCTGTGGGCAGGTTCACGGGGCGACAAACATCGCCAAACGTTTCTTGGATATTTGAAAGTAACGCCTCATTATCTTCACCATGGTCAATTTTATTGATCAAAATTACTTGCGGTAATGCACGTGCTCGTCCAACTGCAATTAATTTTCGTACAGCTGTATCGATACCAGCAGATGCATCAATCATGACGACCTGCGTTTCTACTGCAGGCAAGGCAGCAACTGCTTTTCCAAAAAAACCAGGACTTCCTGGTGTATCAATCATATTGACATGCGCACCTTGGTGATCAAAGTGTATGACAGCACTGTCGATACTGTGCCCAAATTCTTTTTCTAAGTCATCAAAGTCACAAACTGTATTGCCATCTTCGACTCTTCCTGCTCTGCCGATTTCACCAGATGCGTGCAACATCGCTTCAACCAAGGTTGTTTTTCCGGATCCGGGAGAACCGGTTAATACAATGTTGCGGATGTCAGTCGTTGTGTAATTGGCCATAATTCTGCTTCTCCTTCGTTGAAAGAATCGCCGCTGCGATAACACTGCAACAGCATCAAGAACGCCGATGATAGCAGCCAAAACGCGTTTCTGCTCGGTTTTAGAGCTACTCCTAGCCCAAAAAACTCGCCCCCGAAAAAAACTCACCCCCAGTGCGTTTATTGCAATTGCCGCAAGCCTTCGTACACAGCAGTGCAGACTGCAGTGGCAAGGTTTAAACTTCTTGCCTCTTGCTCCATCGGAAGGCACAAACTCGCATGATCGCCCTGTGTTTGCGCGACCCAATCATGCACTTCAAGTGGAACACCATGTTGTTCAGAGCCAAAAAGCAGATAATCCCCTCTTTGGAAATGCGCATTCCAGTACGGATCTGCTGATTTAGTCGTAAAAAGCCAAAGTCGCTGAGGTTTTTCCGTGCGAAGGAACGACTGCCAATCGTCGTGTTCTTTCAAGTCAACATCACGCCAGTAATCCATGCCAGACCTGCGCACTGCTTTCAGTGAAAGGTCAAACGCCAATGGGTGAATCAAATGCAATCGGCATCCCGTGGCCATAGCAGTTCGACCAATATTTCCTGTGTTATTGGGAATTTGAGGGCAAAGTAATACAATGTTAAATATTGAATCTTTTGACAAACGTTAATGTCCGTAGAGTGGATATTTTTCGCATAAAGCATGCACTTCGCTGCACACTTCACCGCAGACATCGGCATCGCCACTTGAAGCAAGTACGCGATCAACCAACGCGGCGACAATTACCATGTCATCTTCAACAAGACCACGTGTCGTCAAGGCTGCAGTTCCAAGACGGAGACCGCTTGTCACCATTGGTTTTCGTGGATCGTTTGGAATCCCATTTTTATTCACAACAATACCTGCAGTCCCAAGCCAATCTTCTGCATCAGCGCCTGTCAACGCAGCATCTCTTGGACGTAAATCAACAAGCATCAAGTGATTGTCTGTTCCACCACTACATAAGCGATACCCATGTGCAACCAATGCATCAGCAAGTGCTGCTGCATTCTTGACAATTTGTTTTGCATAGTCCTTAAACGATGGCTGCAGCGCTTCTCCAAAAGCAACAGCTTTAGCAGCAATAATGTGCATCAAAGGTCCGCCTTGCGAGCCGGGGAACACTTTCCGATCAACTAGTTTGGCAACCTCCTCATCGTTGGTCAAAATAATTCCACCACGGGGACCACGCAATGTTTTGTGTGTTGTTGAGGTCACTATGTGTGCATGTGGAAACGGCGATGGATGTTCTCCGCCAGCTACGAGCCCCGCAATATGCGCGATGTCTGCCATGAGATACGCACCAACACTATCTGCGATTTCTCGGAACTTTGCAAAATCTATTGTTCTTGAATAGGCACTGTACCCACAAATAATCATTATTGGTTTTGTTTCTAAGGCACGCTTTGCGATATGTTCGTAATCTAAAGTTTCGGTTTCTTGGTCTAGATCATAGCTTTCAATGTTGTAAAAAGTTCCAGAGAAGTTTGGCTTTAGTCCATGACTTAAGTGACCACCAGAAGAAATTGGTAATGAAAGAATCGTATCGCCTGGTTTACACAACGCCATAAACGCTGCAACGTTAGCATTTGCACCACTGTGTGGTTGTACATTTGCATACGTACAACCAAACAATTCTTTAACACGGTCGCGTGCGATATTCTCTATCTGATCGTGGAATGCACAACCACCGTAATATCGTTTACCTGGGTACCCCTCTGCATATTTATTCGTTAACCATGAACCCATCGTATGCATGACTGCAGGAGAAACATGGTTTTCAGAAGCGATCAATTCCAATGTACATTGCTGTCGTTCCGCTTCAGCAGCCATGCTTTCTGCAACCTGCGGGTCAACAGTTTCAAGTACTGCGAGAAGTTGGGCGGACATCTTGTCAAGAACGTGTGTTTCAGTTGAATTTGTCATACGGTGTATTCTACACAGACTATGACAATCCTTCCTCTTCTTTTGCTCGCTCTTACACCAATACAAATTGACGGCTCTTTTCAAGATTGGCCAACGGGGATCACGCACCAAGAAGATCCATTCTTTCACTACTCTCTCATCGAGTTGCCGAGTGAACAATGCCTTCAACAATTACCAAAACAACACGTTGTAGAGCTTGGCCAGTACACAATAATTTTCTCTCCAAGCGAAAAAGTGTATGGCATTTCCTGCAAAAAAAAAGATCAATGGATTTCTCCATACGATGCGGGCGTAGTCTTTTCTCCGACAACAGCAGCGACTAAGTTCGAACTTCGCGTGAATAAAGTTAAGACTCAAGCCCCAAAGAGAGTAGGCAATTTGTTGCCAAAAGGCGATTTCAGGGTAGTCAGTTGGAACGTGCAATTTGGAAATCTTCTTGAAGATCAGGAGAGAGGAAGCCGAATACTTAAAGCCCTCAAGCCAGATGTCCTTCTGCTTCAAGAACTCGACGGAGATGATACCGAAGAAATTCTCATAACTTTTCTTTCTACAACGCTTGGTGGTTTGTGGCACGTTGCACTTACAGAAAGCACGGGCACTGAGCGACATCATCAGTTAAGAAGTGCAGTTGCAACAAAAAAAGATCTGAAGTTTTCTAAACATATTGACTCGGGGAGTTGGAGGAAACTGAAAGCGATTTTCTCCACGATCGATTGCGATAAAAAACCTGTCAACTTTATTTCTTTGCACCTTCGCTGCTGTGGCGGTCCAACTGGTGAGGCAGAAGAGCAGCGACAAAAGGAAGCAATAGCAATACAACAATTCGTTGGTTCTCTTCAGTCACCTCGTTTTGTTATTGCAGGCGACTGGAATCTTGTCGGCACAACAAAACCCTTAGAAATTGTCCAAAATGATCAATTTGCAATCGTTGATGCCTACCAACCGGACGGACTTCTCAACGCCACATGGTCAGACACATCTAGTTCATTCACACCGGGTCGTTTAGATTGGATGTTGTATTCGCCTCAAACGCTCAAAGTTGTCAACTGTTTTGTTCTCGAAACAGGAGATCTCACCTCAGATACACTCACCGCAAACGATCTACTTACTGAAGACACTGCTGAACTTTCAGACCATCTCCCGCTCGTTGCAGATTTCACACTCATCAAATGATTATTGACACAAAAATAGGTTTCCTGACGATTGGGTACACCGGATCAGATCTAATCTGTGAATTTGGAAAACGTGCAGTAGAGAAAGAACCACCAAGGAAACTCGTACTTCAATTGCAGCGATACTTTGCTGGCAAACACACAAAACCTTTCGATGCCCCGCTTCCAAACGGGGCTCCCTTCATGCAAAAATGTTGGGCTGCTTGTCGCACAATCCCATACGGAGAAACAATTACCTACGGCGAACTAGCCAAAGCGGCGGGTTCACCAAAAGCCGCTCGAGCAGCGGGGCAAGCGATGCGGAACAACCCTGCCTCAATCATCACCCCTTGCCATAGAGTCATTGCTGCAACAGGGAAACTCCACGGTTTTTCAGGTAAAACTGACCCAAAAAGCAAGGAATTACACATCAAACTGTGTTTACTTTCTTTAGAACAAACATCTCTCAAGAGCCTATAATTCACGCATGAAAATCGCAATTATTGGAACTGGCTATGTAGGACTTGTGACGGGTACGTGCTTTGCAAATGCAGGCAACGCAGTAACGTGCTTAGATATTGATCAAGAAAAACTTGCAATGTTGCGGAACTCACAATCACCCTTCTTTGAACCGGGGCTCTCTGAACTCATGCAACGTTCAATTGATTCGAAACGACTTCTCTTTACAGATGATGCAGAAGAAGCATTTGATGATGCAGAGATGATCTTCATCTGCGTAGGAACGCCAACCTCGGAACATGGCGATTGCGACCTCACCGGTGTAATAAGCGTTGCCGACCAAATCGCGCGATGTATCCAAGATCGCAAAGAAGACCCACCGCTTGTTGTTGTAAAATCAACTGTGCCAGTTGGCACAACTGAGCTTGTGGGCGAACGGATTTCTACACAAACAGGCTTCCAAATCAGTATTGCGAACAACCCTGAATTTCTTCGCGAGGGATCTGCAATTGACGACTTTAGATCCCCGGACAGAGTTGTGTGCGGCGTCATGGATGATTTTGGAAAATCTCGGTTCACTGAATTATATTCACCATTTGTTGATCAACAAAAAACGCTGTTCTTTTTCGATATCCGCTCTTCTGAAATGGTGAAGTATGCAAGCAACGCAATGCTTGCCTGCAAAATTAGTTTTATGAATGAGATTGCATCATTATGCGAACGAAACGGAGCGAACATTGAACTTGTCCATGATGGAATGTGCAGTGATAGCAGAATTGGAACACAGTTTTTCAATCCCGGTATTGGCTTCGGCGGATCTTGCTTTCCAAAAGATACACTTGCGGTGATTGAGATGGGCGAAAAAGCGAACTCAACGTGCTACATCAACGAAGCTGTGCACAAAATCAACCAGCGTCAACGACAATGGTTTGCTGACCGCATTATCTCCCATTTTGGCGGCTCACTTTCTGGAAAGAAAATTGCAATGTGGGGACTAGCATTTAAGCCTCGAACTGATGACATTCGCGATGCACCATCAATTGATATTGCAAGAGCAATGCTACACGCTGGCGCAACAATCGCCGCCTACGATGCAGAAGCTTCTACAAATTTTAAAAATGAAGTACCAGAAGTCACAATCTCTACTGATATGTACGATGCTGTCCAAGAAGCAGACGCGCTTGTTCTGTGTACTGAATGGTCGGAGTTTTCTGCACCCGATTTTGATCGACTAAAAAATCTCCTAAACACACCTGTCCTTTTTGATGGGCGAAACATGTATCCTCAAAGCACAATGAAGAAACATAATTTCCACTATTACTCTGTGGGGAGACCAACAATCACTCAAACAACAGCAAAAGTTTGAGCAAAAACCACTATTTTGGCTGTTTTAATCGCTTTTTCTCACAATTTTCATCTCGCGTGCTACTCTTTATAGAGTAAAGGACCTTACTTATGGCAAAAGCAATTGCAGATCCCGAAGAAATCAGACGTTTTGCACATGATCTCAAACGATTTAACGATGACCTCACGCACCAGATCCAAGTGATGCGGAGTCGAATGTCCTCACTCTCGCAGAGTTGGCGTGATCAAGAACAACGTAAATTTGAAGAAGAATTTGATCACACCATCAAGGCAATTGATCGTTTTGCCAAAGCAGGCACTGAACAAATTCCATTTCTTCTCCGCAAAGCACAACGCATTGAAGATTATCTACAACAGCGATAATTATGCCAGAATCTGCAAATGTAAAATCTCTAGATGCACTTCGTGATTTTCGTGTAGCTCTCATCGACTTCATTGACAAAGCAAAACGAGCAACTTCTTCTGCAGAGTCAGAAATTAGCCATATGCACATTTGGATCGGACATACACAATTGATGTATTGGAAAGGGACAATTCGAAGAGCTGAAGAAAAATTGTCTCAAGCAAAAAGCGAACTATTCAGAGCAACCATCTCGCAGCCAGACAACCCACGGGGACCAACGGATCAAATCAAACTTGTACGTAGAAGAAAAGAAGAAATTGCTGCAGCGCAGCGTAAACTCCAAAACACAAAGCGCTGGGGACGTATTCTTGAACATGAAAATCATGAATACCGAAGTGCAATGACCCCGCTCACTGCGAGCCTTGATGGCGAATTACAAAAGGCTGTTGTAAAAATTGATAATGCAATCAATTCTATCGAACTTTATGTAGCCGATCAAGTTATAGAGTCTGAATTAGAACAAACAGCCGAAGAACAAACATCTATTGCCAGAGGTGGTGATGACAGAAAGGAACCCGACAATGAGCATGGTGACAGCCAAGGCACAATTGACGAAGGCGACGAAGAAACTCCTTCTGAAATGGGATGATGCAAATGAACAGTGGGATGACTCCGTAAGCAGATCAATGGAAAAGAAACACATTGACCCGATTCGTGCTTCCGTGCGTTCTGCAATAGCAGCAATGGATAACATGGGAGAACTTCTTGCAAGAGCCGAGCAAGAGTGCTCCTGAGTAGTACACTACGCCCCCTGCCATGACTATTTCCATTCTTCATCATCAACGAGAGCAACTTGCCACTGTTGTGCAATTGATCAAAGAAACACAGCTCAAGGAAAATGAGATCCTTCAAGAAGTGGCTGCAGGAATTGAAGTTGCGCATACAAAACGCGAAAAAGCAATGCAAAGATGCGAAGAGCTCGCTGAAGCAAAAAGAATAACTGCTACGCAAATTTTTGAAAAAGAATCTGCTAGCATTACGAAACGGCGTGAATTAGAACCAAAGATTCTTCAAGAAAGGCATGAAATTCGACTCTCTGAGATTGCTGAAGAAGCAGAAGATCTCAACGATGAAACAGAATCAGAGCTCAATGAAGCGCAATGGCTCGCTGAAACAGTGTATGAGGCAGCAATACCGATCCCAAATCAACGATACACAAACATTGAAACTGATTTAAACAAAGAACTTACTAAACTTGACCAACTTTGCATCGAAGCCCCTAGGATGCTCTCTCGTTTACGACAACATGATGAATCTATAACTGATGATCATGATGATTCTCGAAAAAAACATATGAGCCAATATGTGGAAGGTGCATCAACTGCACTTGAATCTATCAAATGTGATCCTAGAGCAAGGTTGTTTATTGGCTTCAAACCATTCATCATTGCTACGGTCATCACTGCAACAATTGGCTTTGCTGCTCATTATTCTCTCGACAACATCGCCTTTATTATTGGCGCTCCAATCCTTGCATTTTGCCTCGTTCTGATTGGACTATTCATTGTCTATTCAATTGGGAAAATTTCTGTACGAATGAAGATGCAAGAGTTTCGTTCATGTGTCAGTGCAGCAAGAAGAGTGCGAGAATATGAACTCAAGAAGGCCGATCGAAAAAGAATTGAGGAAGAAAATAATGTCAAAGCTACGAGGCAACGCGAACTTGCCAACGCTGAAGACAAACACGGCCCAAGATTAAAAGAGATCGAAAGACTTTACAAAAAAGATATTGGCAAAGAAGAAAAACGTTTCACCACTGTAAAGGAGACTTTATCGAATAAGTTAGAAGAAGATGCAAACGCCATACAGGCAATGTTTGACAATGAAATAAATAGTTTAGAGAAGGAAAAATCAGACTCATTGCATACAATTGAGTCTGAACACAACGCCACGCTCCAGGCAATTGAAGAAAAACGTTGTAACATCATTGCGGGTTTACAAAAAATGTGGAGCCAGATATTTCAATCATTCACTTCCGATGTACAGAAACAGCGCCAAGAAGCACAACAGGTATACGCATGTTGGACTGATACAAACTGGGAAAAATGGATCCCACCAAAAGAACCCCTTGATCGAATCCCACTTGGGAATTTTACTGCTGACCTTCAAACTATTGGTGGTGAAGTGCCAATAGATAAAGAACTTCGTCTTCCCGAACAAACGACAGAGCAAATTCCTCTTTGTATGACACTACCTCGCGATGCATCATTGCTCGTATCCACAAGTGGAAAACTCCGAGACCAATCCATTGAAATTATTAAAAATTCAGTGATTCGTGTGCTCACAGCAGTTCCCCCAGGCAAGGCAAAGTTTACATTGATTGATCCTGTTGGTTTAGGCGAAACCTTTGCAGGCATTTTACACCTCGCTGATTATGAAGAATCACAACTACTCGATCGCGCATGGACAGAAGTTCGACACATCGAGCAACAACTCACAAACTTAACACAGCACATGGAAACTGTGATTCAAAAGTATCTTCGAAACGAGTTTGATTCAATCGATGATTACAACGAACAGGCTGGTGAAATAGCAGAGCCTTACCGTTTCTTAGTGATCGCAGACTTCCCTACAAATTTTACGGAAAATTCAATCAGGCGACTTTCTAGCATCATCACAAGCGGGTCAAAGTGTGGCGTGCATGTTTTAATGCATCGAGACTTAGGGCAACATCTTCCGCAAGGCATTGATGACGACACGCTCAATCGATTCGCAATGAAACTCAAGGAAGAAGAGGGTGTTCTTTCCATCGACGAAAAAGGAATGCAAAATCTTCCATTGACGACCACGCAACCACCTGATGATAAAACCACTACCTTAATCGTAAAAACTGTTGGTGAACTTGCTGAAACAACACATAGAGTTGAAGTTCCATTTGGCATTATTGCACCAAAAGAAGGTGAATACTGGAGCCAATCTACATCTCACAAACTCTCCGTTCCTCTTGGCAGAGCAGGTGCGACAAAGTTACAGAATATAGTACTTGGCAGAGGCACCGCGCAGCACGCACTCATCGCAGGCAAGACTGGTTCTGGTAAATCCACACTTCTACACGTGTTAATCACGAACCTTGCACTTTGGCATAGCCCAGATGAAGTTGCGTTTTATCTTGTTGACTTCAAAAAAGGTGTTGAATTTAAAACATATGCAACCAACAAATTACCGCACGCAAGAGTTGTTGCTGTTGAGAGTGATCGAGAGTTTGGCATCAGTGTGTTGCAAAAACTAGACAACGAATTGAAACATCGCGGCGAGTTGTTCCGTGATCTTGGGGTGCAGGACATTGCAGGTTTCAGAAAATCTTCCAAAGACCCGATGCCAAGATTACTACTCATTGTTGATGAATTCCAAGAGTTCTTTGTTGATGATGACAACATTGCACAGGAAGCAAGCTTACTTCTCGATCGAATCGTTCGACAAGGCCGAGCGTTTGGCATCCACGCAATCCTTGGTTCGCAAACATTAGATGGCGCGTACACGCTCGGCCGATCAACAATGGGGCAGATGGCTATACGCATTGCGTTGCAAAGTTCTGAAGCAGACAGTTATATCATTCTGAATGAAGACAATGCTGCTGCAAGACTTTTATCAAGACCAGGCGAAGCAATTTACAACGATTCCGCAGGAAAAGTTGAGGGAAATAGCCCATTCCAAATCGTTTGGCTTGATGAAGGAATTAGAGAAAAAGAACTTGCAAAAATCAACTCTCTTTATGCCGGCGAACCTAAACATATGATCGTGTACGAAGGAAACACGCAAGTGTCCTTACAAGACAATGCAGCGTTTAGAAAAAGAAAAACAGCATCAGTCATTACCCCCCCACTTGTTTCTTCTGCGTGGCTCGGCGCTGCGATGGCAATCAAGGAAGATACTGCTGCAACGTTCAGACAAGCGACAGCAAACAACTTGCTGATCATCGGTCAACAAGAAGAAGTGACGACTTCTCTTGTCGCATCTTCGATGTTATCACTTGATGTTCAATTCCCACCAGATCAATTGCACATGGCTGTCCTCGATGGAACACATGGCGATGCAACCTATGCTTCCCTCATTCCAGAAGTTATTGACCACCTTCAATGCAACGTGCAACACATTGATAGCCGTGGGGTCGAAGAAGCTATGCAAACAATCTACGTCGAACTCCAAGAACGCCTAAAAAACGGCGCCCAAGGAAAACCAACACAATTCCTCATTGTCAATGGTTTGCATAGGTTCCGAGACTTGCGGCGAAACGAAGACGATTACGGTTTCAGCATGCGTGATGAAGAAAAACAAAAAACACCTGCTCTGATTTTTGCAGAGTTCATCAAAGAAGGTCCTGCGCTTGGTATCCACGTCATTGTTTCAACTGACACATTGACGAACTTAAACCGAGCCATTGATCGGCAAGGATTGCGTGAGTTTGATCTGCGTGTCCTTCTCCAAATGGGAAACAACGATTCGTCGAATCTCATCGACTCCACCGCCGCTTCAAAACTCGGGCTACATAGAGCGTTGCTCTACAGTGAAGAGGCTGGCACGATTGAACCATTTAGACCATATTCAATGCCCGAAGTTCGAGATCTGTGATTGCAGAAATGTACAACTGCCTCCACAACCATCTGTACATTCATTGTCACTTTGCTACAATGCTAAACTCAGAATTCCCCTGGAACACTGATTTCAGGGCCATTAGCTCAGTTGGCTAGAGCGCTTCGTTTACACCGAAGAAGTCACAGGTTCGAGTCCTGTATGGCCCACTTATGATCACCCCCACGCTCCTGCATGGGGGTGT
>CAYYRP010000022.1:46333-46847 GCA_964474235.1 uncultured Isosphaeraceae bacterium | reverse complement strand
CAGTGGTGAAGTTGGCTCTGGAGAGATTTTGATCAAGGATTCGTTCGTACGTTCCGAGATCCATATCAGTTTCGGTGCCGTCATCAAGTACGAACACTTCGCCGTGTCGGAAGGGGTTGAGCGTGCCGGAGTCTATGTTGAGGTAACCCTCAAGTTTGACAGGGGAAACAGATAGTCCCTTGTCTTGGAGTAATTTAGCAAGCGAGGAACTGAAGATTCCTTTGCCAAGTCCTGACATGACTGTGCCGAGGACAACGACAAACTTCGTTTTTCCGTGCTGATAGCCATCGGGTACCGGAGAAAAGAATTCTGTTGTATCGCCACTTTTGCCAAATTGGCTTAGAAACGTCTCGTTTTTATCGGGAGTGGGCATTCCCGATTGTAGCATGTTGGATGCCTAGATCAAGCATTTTTATCCTTCTGAATTTGATAAAATGACTTAAATTGACTCGGAGTCAATTTCGTCAATATTGACCCGTAGTCAACTTTAGCACGGGGCAATTTTACAACGCGT
>CAYYRP010000022.1:0-46323 GCA_964474235.1 uncultured Isosphaeraceae bacterium | reverse complement strand
AATTTTCTTAAATTTTCCCCCGTTCTAATTTCCACCCGGGTAAATGTTCACTACGGGTCAAGGTGTGATCAAGGTATGATGCGAGGATGCGAAAACGAGTCATAGCAGTGATCCCCGCGAGATTGGGTTCAACGCGGTTCCCCGCGAAGATGATCGCGGACGAGACAGGGAAGCCGTTGGTTCAGTACGCCTGGGATGTGGCGAATGCTGCAGCAAGTATTGACGAGGTGCTCATCGCGACGGATTCTGATGAAATCGCCCACAGAGTAGAAGCTTTTGGTGGAACTGTTGTGATGACCGGTGAGCATCCAAATGGAACATCAAGAATTGCTGAGGCTGTGGAAAAGTATGATTGTGATCTCGTTGTCAACATGCAAGGGGACGAGCCAGACCTTGATCCTGCAGTCATCGATGCGGCAGTTGGGGCATTGGGCAACAAATCAATGGCAACAGCGTGTTGTCCGCTTTTGGCTGAAGAAATTGAGAACGAAAACGTCGTAAAAGTGATCATCGGAGATGACGGAACGGCAATTGATTTTGTGAGAGTGATGCCAAAGGGCAACGTGTTTCGGCATTTGGGGTTGTATGTCTACACACCAGAATTTTTACAACAATTCATCTCAATGACCGCAACTGAGAATGAGGTTTCTCGCAGGCTTGAACAAATGCGAGCGATCGACAATGGCTTCACGATTGCAATTGCAAAAGTTGATTCTCAACCGAGCGGAATCGATACTCCTGAACAATATGCAGAATTTGTGAGCCGAGTTAATCTAGCTCTTTAACGAGTGTGTCAAGATGGCGTCTGCAGTCTCGTATATCACGATAAGAAATATCTTTTCTTGCAATGCCTGAGCAAATTTCCATTGCTTCCCGAGCAAGCTCAACATTTTTGTCAGCTTCGGCTTTCTTTGCAAGTGCTTGCATTAAGTCATACCTGATTGATAATTCCGTAGCGCTGTCGCTTCCAGCGAGCGCTTTGATAGATTCTTTAAATTCACCAATTGCTTCTGCAAACCACCCCTCTGAAACAAAACATTTTCCAAGTTCATGCCCCGCGCGAACACGCAACTTTGGCTCATCCTTGGATTTTTGGAAGCATTCCATCGCAAGGTTAATATCTTCGTCTTCAATTGCCAATAAACCAAGTTGAAACTTTATTGCACGATCGGTTGGGTATTTAACAGCTCGTTCTTCGAACTCATGTTTTTTGAAAGCAAGTAATTCAGACTGAGATTTTTGAATTTGCTCTTGAAGTTCAGCGTCATTCGTTTCATCATATTGCGATTGCAAATGCGCAATACGCCCTGTTTCATGCAGAATTTTAAGATCAGCCGCTTCAACTCTGAATCTGTATTGGGAAGTATCTTTGAATCCCTTGACAAGAATTTCAAAAGCAATTTTTGTACTTTCAGGAGTATTGAGTTGTTTGAGCAGTTTGGAGTAATACGTAATGGTGTCAGGAGATGTTGGATTTTTCTCGTACTCCTTTTTTGCACGAGCCAATCGTCGTTCTTGACTTCCGCCAGAACCTGCGAGTGATTCTTCATCATCGCGTGCTTGTTGTTCGTCTGCGTTCTTAATGAACTTTCTAAAACTACCTTCTTCGCCCACTCCTTCGTTATATCCGCCTTCTGCCATTGCTCTCTCGGCAGCAAGTTCATTTAAGCTTTTTTCTAAGGCAGAATCGCTCCTGTCAACTTCAAGCGCTGCTTGACCTACTTTGATTGCTTGGTTCCAGGCTCCAGTAGATTTAAACAACTCCATTAAACTTTTAAGTTCTTTGGCAGTAAGAACTTTGTCACCTTGTTGGCTCAAACTGATCACAGTGTCAGACATCGCAACACCAAATGTATTTTGATCTGCTTTAACGCCAGCGGTGATCGCTTTGATTGCAAGTTTTGGATTAGAAACATCGTGCCACCATGCGAAAAGTGCAGCCACAAAATGATCAATATTTGTTGAACCATCTACTTGTTTGATTTGTTTACTCGTCGCAGGATCACCTACTTGTCTGTAATACTCTGAAGCAAGTTTGAGCACCTCATCATGTATGCTCAAATCGCGTGGATCTAATTTAAAACCGCTCGCGTAGAACGTAAATGCGGAGTCATAATTCTTACTTTCTGACATCTGGCGAGCACGATCGAACCACGCCTTCGCCTCAACTGGGGAGGGAACAAACGCAGTTGCTTCGTCTTTTGATTTTTTGCCAAATAGTGCCATAGGTAAGGGAGTTGGAGTAGCACCAAAGGGTATGCTGAAAAAGCCCTTTGGTCAACGCCAAGGAGAGTAGAATACCAACATGCAGCCTGATTCGCAGCCAATATCACTTGTTTTTTACCCAGCAGACATTCTTCGAGCGAAGGCACAAGAAGTCGACCCGTCAGACCTCAATGTGCAAGCAGTGGCGAAGCGAATGATGGATTTAATGGTCGAGCATGAAGGCGTAGGACTAGCGGCTCCTCAGGTTGGTTTGAAGTGGAGACTCTTCGTCACTCGCGATCCTGAAGATTCCGAAAAAGCAATCGCGTGGATCAACCCGACCCTTGAGGTCATCAATCCCGAAGTTGAATCTGCTGAGGAAGGTTGCTTGAGCTTGCCAGATATTCTCGGAAGTGTACGAAGACCAACGGGAATAAAAATCACGGGATGGAACGCGCAAGGCGAGAAAGCAGAAATGACAAGTGAAGCGTTTATTGCTCGTGTTTGGCAACATGAGAACGATCATTTGGACGGCATTTTGATAACTGACAAAATGTCTGCTATGGATCGGCTTGTGAACCGCAGAGCAATTCGTCACTTGGAACGGTCTGTGTAACATGAAAATCGTCTTTCTTGGTTCTGGTGAATTTGGATTGCCAACACTTCAGCGTTTGCATGAAGATCACGAAGTGCAATGTGTAATCACCGCACCCCCGCGAACGGCGGGAAGAAATAGAAAACCAAGAATGACACCAATTGGAACTTTTGCTTCAGAACATAATCTTTTACTCATCGAACCGGAAAATATAAATGATCCTGTAATTGTTTCATGCATCCGATCACTTGAAGCAGAAGCGATGGTCGTCATAGCGTTTGGTCAAAAATTAAGTCCAGAAGTTATTGGAGAACACTTCGCAATTAATTTGCACGCATCTCTGTTGCCAAAATGGCGAGGCGCTGCGCCGATTAACGCTGCAATTGTCCATGGCGATGTAGTGAGCGGCGTGAGTGTGATTTCTCTTGCAGACCGTATGGATGCGGGACTCGTATACGGAGCAACTTCAATAGAAATCGGAGAAACTGAAACAGCAGGGGAGTTACACGATCGACTCGCAGCGCTTGGACCAGACCTTGTCTGCGATGTCTTGCAAGGAGATCAAGTTGGGGTTGAACAAGATGAAACGCTCGTAACAATTGCTCCGAAGTTATCACGAAAAGATGTAATAGTCGATTTGTCAGAAAATGCGGAAACACTTGCAAGAAATATCCGTGGTTATTCCCCATGGCCGAGTTGTCACCTCGAAATTTCAGGCATTGACTGCAAACTTCTTCGTGCAATTCCCAATACTTTAAATGGAAACCAAGGCGAGATATTAGAAGGCGGGTTGATCGGCGTGGGCAGTGGAAGTCTAGAAATATTAGAACTGCAACCAGCAGGTGGAAAACCGATGGGATGGAAAGATTTCTGTAACGGCAGAGATGTCCACACGGGAGATGTGTGCGAGGTAGTGCAATGACTCCAAAACAAATGATGTTGTCATTGTGGGACTTGCTTGTTCCACCGCCACCAAAGCCCAAGCAAATCAAAAAACCATCGAAGTCCCGTCCAATTCAAGCCAAATACGATGCGATTGTCGAACAAATGAAACACACGTACGGTTTTCAAATTCGAAAATGGAGAACTTCAATGAGCGGCTGCGCTTGGGAACTCAAAGATAGGCAGGGTAACATTTCAAGAATGGTTGAATCGCCGTATCCGAAAGGCCCGATGAGTTGTGCGATCTTTTTGCATGAAGTTGGGCATCACGCCATTGGTTTTCATACGTACAAACCACGTTGCCTCGAAGAATATTACGCCTGGGCTTGGTCGCTTGAATCAATGCACGCCAATGGAATTAAAGTCACCAATGGTGTGTTGAAACGCCGAGACGATTCTCTCAAATATGCACTTGCAAAAGCACTTCGCCGAGGATTGAAAAGAATCCCTGAAGAGTTGATTCCATACGCACCGATTCACTTGAGAATTCCAGTGTGAATACTTCAGAACTTTATTTCGACTTGCCTGAAGGGTTTGTTGCAACGACGCCTGTTTCGCCGCGGTCATCGGCAAAAATGTTTATTGTCGAAGAGGATTGTTTTCGGCATCGTTTAGTAGCAGATTTTCCAGAGGAATTGTCAGCCAATGCATTGTTGGTTGTCAACGAAACGGCAGTTCTTCCAGCAAGAGTTCGCGGAAATAAACTTGAGAGTGGCGGAAAAATAGAGGGGCTATTTCTAGAAGAGGATCAAGAAGGCAATTGGCTGATGATGCTTAAATCGAATGGAATGTTACGAGCCGGCAGTGCACTTGCAATAGGAAATGGAATTACATTGGAAGTGGTGGATCGCGAAGAAGCAATTTGGCGGTGTCGTTGTAGTGATGCGAGACCCCCGAATGAAATCCTACAAGAGATTGGTACCACACCATTGCCGCCGTATATTCGCACTGCTCGGGGTGATCTGGAAATAGAAGACGAACAGGACCGAAGTTCGTATCAAACGGTTTTCGCAGATTCGAATCAATGCCATTCAGTAGCGGCGCCAACTGCAGGATTGCATTTTGATGCGATGCTTTTGGAAAAGATTGAAGCAAAAGGTATTGAGCGGGTTGCAGTGACGCTGCATGTTGGTGCAGGAACGTTTCGACCTGTGGAAACTGATACAATTGAAGCCCACCCGATGCACAGTGAATATTGGTCAGTTGCGGCGGGGGCGCTTCAGAAAATTGCCGAAGCCAAGCAGGCTTGCCGCCCAGTCATTGCCGTAGGCACGACTACAG
This sequence comes from uncultured Isosphaeraceae bacterium, assembly GCA_964474235.1. Taxonomy (GTDB): domain Bacteria; phylum Planctomycetota; class Phycisphaerae; order Phycisphaerales; family SM1A02. Next base: position 41,300 of record CAYYRP010000022.1, on the reverse strand, counting down.
TGCGAACGCTTGAATCGCTCCCAAGCATGAACACTTGGCCAAATGAAGGGCAACTTTCTGGTGAAACTAGGCTTTTGATCTCCCCGCCATACGATTTTAAGATCATTGATGGGCTTCTTACCAATTTTCACTTACCCAATTCAACATTGCTTGCCCTTGTTGGAGCGTTGACTGGCATGGATCGGCTCAAGTCAGCATACGCAGAGGCAATGTTGAATGAGTACCGTTTCTTTAGTTACGGTGATGCGATGTTTATCCCGAAGAAGGTGTAGTTTTCCTGTATGCTACGGGTGCAAGGATGCACACGATTCACTCACTTATTGCAGGGTTAGACGCACAAACAGCAGTGCCACTCACAGGCGGACAAGATTCACCTGTGCTCAATGTTGCTGAACATTCCGAAAGAGTTTCGAAGGGCAGTTTTTTTATAGCTCGCAGTGGTGTTCGGCGAGATGGTGCTGCATTTATCGAAGAAGCATTGCACAAAGGCGCGGTTGCAATTCTTTGTACACCCGAAACTGCGGCAGCACTAGAGCACTTACACGTAACATTCGTTGTGACTCACGACCCCACAGGAGTTGGCGCAACAATAGCAGAGCGGTTTTACGGAAACCCATCAAGCAAATTAAAACTTGTCGGTGTGACAGGTACAAATGGCAAGACAACCATTTCATGGATGTTGCGGCATGTCCTTTTGCATTCTGGTGTGAAGTGCGGCTTGCTCGGAACGGTGGTCTGTGATGATGGTTTAAAGAAAGAACAATCGACCCTTACAACACCAAGTTTTTGTGACACAAGCAGAAGTCTTCAATCTATGGTTGAAAATGATTGTGAAGTAGCAGTCATGGAATGTTCTAGCCACGCACTTGATCAACGCAGAACATCTGCACTGACATTTCAAATCGGTGTTTTTGCAAATCTTTCTGGTGATCATCTTGATTACCACGGTTCTGCTGATGCATACCTTCGGGCGAAGATGAATTTGTTTGATCAAGTTGAACAATGTGCAGTGATTAACATGGACGATCCAGCAAGCTGGGCAGTTGCAAACCGGTCTAAAGCGAGGATTGTTTCTTGCCGCCTTGAAAGTGATGCTGCAACTGCATGGGTTGAAATTCTTGATGAAAAAGTAACGGGATCAGAACTTTGTTTGCATGGTCCGTGGGGTGATGTACAAGTTGTCCTGCCATTGTTCGGTCGTCACAATGCGATCAACGCATTACAAGCGGCAGTTTGTGCCTTTGAACTTGGTGTACGAATACAAGACATCGTCTCGGGTCTCGCTTCTGCAACTGCACCGCCCGGACGATTGGAACGAGTAGGCGGTGATGGAGCAACAGTATTTGTTGATTTTGCCCATACCGACGCAGCACTAGAATACATGCTGTGGTCTGTGCGTGAAGTTTTACCAACAGGCGGCAATCTGATCGTTGTCTTTGGGTGTGGTGGCGATCGTGATCGATCGAAGCGTCCACGAATGGGACATATCGCTTCGACAGTCGGTGACATCGCCGTTGCGACAAGCGATAATCCTCGCAGTGAAAACCCAGATGTCATTCTTGATGAAGTGCTCGCTGGAGTTCCGCGAGATCGGTTGCACTGCGTTCGGCGTGAAGTTGATCGAAAAGCAGCGATCGAATCAGCAATTGCAGGGGCTAACGCGTGCGACATTGTCGTGATAGCAGGCAAGGGTCATGAGCAAACCCAGATTCTTCAGCATGAAGTCATTCCATTTGATGATAAACAAATCGCTGCAGACGCGATGCAAAAACGTGTCACGGGGAATGGGGTTTGAACTGGGCACTCTCCGATATAGTTGAAGCAACTCAGGGTAGGTTGTTTGGCGATCCATCTCTTCGGTGGAGCGGGGCTGAAATTGATACGAGAAGAGATGTGCAAAACAAAGTATTTTTCGCTCTTCAAGGCGAGCAAACTGATGGGCACGAGTTTATTGATCGTGCAATAGAGGGGGGGTGCGCCGCAGTTGTTGTCTCGAAAACTGTGACAGCTTCAGTGCCGGTCATTCAAGTGGACGATCCCCGAAAAGCACTCTTTGTGTTGGCAAAGTTCATACGAGCAACAATAAACACACACACTGCGATTGCAATTACAGGAAGTGTTGGAAAAACTACAACAAAAGATTTACTTGCGAGTCTTTTGGGTTCGGATGTGACGGTTTCACCAGCGAGTTTTAACAATGATTTAGGCATTCCATTGACGCTGCTCAGCGGTGGGAGTACGAAAAACATTGTGATCGAAGTTGGTGCGAACGCTTGCGGGGAAATAGAACCCCTCGCTGCACTCGTTGGTCCTGACATCGCAATTATTACTGCGATTCAAAAAGCGCACCTTGAAGGGTTTGGAACGATCGAGGCAATTTTTAATGAGAAAATGAAGTTGATAGAAGCCCTTGAGAGTGGTGGCGTGGCAATTGTTCCCTTAGAGTTACAAATAGACAGAGCCAACCTTTCTTGCGCACTTGTAACAGTTGGTGAATCGAATGATGCGGATGTCCGCGTGCGTACAAGTTGCGATGCGCAAGGATTTGCGATGCTCGATATTGGCGCTGGATTTGTCACGCTTCGCGTGCTTGGAAAACACAATGCAATGAACGCAGCGCTCGCCATTGTTGCTGCTCAACGTGCGTTTCAAAGGCAAGGTGAAGATGTCCCACTACAAGCACTGTTAGAGGAAGTCTCATCTATTGAGGGAACTGCTGGCAGACTCATGAAAACAGACATCAACGGCGTAACAGTGATAGATGATGCATACAACGCGAACCCTGCTTCGATGGCAGCAGCCATCGAAATGTTTTCTAGTTTGCAAGGTGGTAGAAAAATTTTGGTTCTTGGAGACATGCTCGAACTTGGTGATCACAGTGATGGGGAACACCGCCGAATTGGCGATTTGTTGTCGAAGCATACGTTTGACCAGATTGTGCTCGTGGGCAAAGCGATGGTCTGTGCAGCACATGTAGTACTAAATGCAAGATATGAAGAAAATTATTGCGATCAAACGATGCAAAGGATTGCAGAAACTTTCGAACAAGGCGATGTTGTTTTGTTGAAAGGTTCTCGTGGAATGAAACTTGAACGAATTACTGAATGTCTGCGTGGCAAGGTGAAAGTTTCTGTGCAGTAGACGCCGATACTCTAACTACCGATGCTTTATAACTTATTACAAATGACTGATCAGTGGCTAGATAATGCTGGGCTCTATTCTGTTTTGCAAGTGTTGTATCAACGAGAGTTCAGGGCGTTTTCTGCTGTTGTGCTCGCATTTTTTATTGTGATGCTATTCGGTAAACGAATGATTCGGTGGCTCGTCAAATTAAAAATTGGGGATTGTGCCGAGTTCGACAATGATCAACTGAACGCAATCATGAAAAACAAAGAAAACACACCAACAATGGGCGGTTTATTGCTTGTTGGGTCAATCATAATCACGACGCTGTTATTGGCAGATGTTTTTAATCGATATGTTCACTTGGTTTTGGCAGTGATTATCGTGTTTGCAGCTGTGGGCAGTGCCGACGATTGGCTGAAGCTTGTTGGTGCTCGCCGAGATGTAGGTAATCGCGATGGATTGTTGAGCTGGGAAAAACTACTGTTTCAACTTGGGGTTGGTTTTGTCGTTGGATATTTTGCGTGGAGATTAACAGGCGACAGCGAAGCGGCGAAATCTTTGACGCTTCCCTTGATTCGTACATACGAACCTGGTTTAGAAACATTAACGCTCGCGCCGAGTGTGATTATCCTCCCCGCAGCGGTTTTTATAGTGATAGCGGCATTACTTGTCGGTGGAATGTCCAACGCGGTGAACTTTACTGATGGACTCGATGGGCTTGCGCCGGGACTGATGATGATTGCGAGTTTTGCCGTGATGGTCCTTTGTTACATTGCTGGGTCTCCCGATTTGGCGGGCTATCTATTGATGCCATATGTAGAGGGTACGGCTGAATTGATGGTTGTGGCTGGAGCTTCAGCTGGTGCTTGTCTTGGCTTTTTGTGGTTCAACGCACATCCTGCGCAAGTGTTTATGGGTGACACAGGTTCGCTTCCACTCGGCGGTATGCTTGCAACCATCGGAATTGTTGTGCGGCAAGAATTTCTTGTTGTGATTATTGGCGGTGTTTTCTTGATTGAACTTGGCAGTTCGTTTTTGCAAACGACATATTACAAGAAGACAAAAGGGAAGCGGCTTTTCAAGTGTGCTCCAATCCACCATCACTTCCAATACAAAGGGTGGTCTGAATCACAAATCGTTGTACGATTCTGGGTAGTCGGCGTTATCCTTGCAATGCTTGCTATTGTTTCTATCAAAATGCGGTAACAATGTCTCTGTTACGATGTAATGATTGAGTTGAGGTCTAGAATGGCTCCGGGTACTTTCGGCGCATTTCTAAATCGGTATTCTCTGAGCATAGATACGAGCAATTGCATGTCATCGTGAAGTGGTGCAGTGAAAACGGAAACCTCTCCAGAAATTGGGTGATCGAACTCAAGCAGAGAAGCATGCAATGCTTGCCTTTCAATGACGTGCTCTGTTCGAGGAAGATCGCATGAGAATCCGATTGGGACAATGTTGCTCACCTTTAGATGTTTGCCCCCGTACATATCATCACCGACAATTGGAAAACCCAAATGCCGAAGATGTAATCTGATTTGATGCGTCCTGCCCGTTTTGAGTTCTAGTTCAACAAGTGTAAAATCTTCATATTGCTCGCGCACTCTGAAAATTGTGACCGACTCCTTGCCTTGATCGTCCCACCGAACGGCGTATTCGCCGCGTTTGGTGGGATGTTTTCCAAGTGGCACATCAATTACATCAGTTAGTGGTTCAACTTCACCATGCACCAAGGCGAGGTATCGTTTGTGCGTTCGGCGATCCTCAAATTGTTTACTCAGTCGCCAGTGGGCTGTATCTGTTTTTGCTGCAACCATCACGCCAGTTGTATGGCGATCAAGCCTGTGTACGACACCTGGTCGTGCAAATTCTTCGCCGACACTTGAGAGTTCTCCATCACTGATATGCTGAAAATGCCAAGCAAGTCCATTGATGAGTGTGCCGCTGCGATTCCCTCTCGCTGGATGCACGATGATGTCGTCTTGTTTATTGATCACGATCAGATCGTGATCTTCATAAACAATATGAAGTGGAATATCTTCTGCAGGAATATCAGTCGAAGGCGGAGGAGGAAGAATAACTCGAACTCGATCGCGGCTTTTTAATCTTGTCGACGCCTTTGGATTTCGGCCATTAACCCAAACGACCTTCTCTGAAATAAGTCTTTGCAAACTCGTCCGTGATAGAAAAGGGATTCGACCGGCGAGATATGCATCGAGGCGTTTGTTGTGGTTGCGTTGTAATTCGAATGTAACTTCGACAGGTGCATCATCTTCACCTTGATCTTCATACGCACGAAAAAGTGCGTTTATATCAATATTGCCGCCGCCATCAAGAATGTCCTCCGAGGAATCGCGAGGTTTCTTAGACATTATTTTGGAGCGATCAATGAATCGATGTCACTATCAATTGATTTTGGATCTCTTTTAAGCGCTTGGTTATTTCTAGCAGTGACTTCTTCTTCGGTTGGAAGTGAGACAGATGCAGAAAGTGTATCGAGTGAGTCAATTCTGCTTTGCGCTTGTGATGCAAGTGCGGGGTATTGATTGCCGGCGCGAGTGATTACTGATTCGTAATAGGTTCGAGCGCTGTCAATATCTCCGTTTGCTTCAGAGACCGCAGCACGCCCACTCAAACCGCTAACTGCAAACAAAGTATAAGCAGCGTTGTTGTTATCGTCGTTTGTGATAACTTCTGCATAGAGTGCGTCTGCTTTTTGAAGATAAAAAGTTCGATCTTCTTGCGTTAATGAATCAGTGTTATTCGCATCACTACCAAGGGCTTGATTTAATACAACAGCTTTTAAATAGCCATCTGCAGCGCTCAAAAGTCCAAGGGGACGAAGTGCACCAATTTCACCGTAGGAAGTTGCAATGTCTTCAAATGAAGCAGGCAATCCTGATACTCTTGCTTCAGCAAATGCTACCCACGCTTCACCTTGTCGCTCAGCTTGTGATGATTGGTAGCGAATATAAAAGAGGTAGCCAACAATGACCACCATGACGACGAGCAAATAAGTTGGTCCCTTGGTTTTGAGCCAATGAACGAAATCCTCGTTTACTTGACTTTCGGCGAGGTCGGCGGTTTGAATATCTTTTAATCGGTCACGATCCATGGTTGATTCCTTGCGTTGAATCTGGAGATTCTAGTCGGCTTGGGGAAATGTAGCAATCAAGAATGGGTTATTTTGTCTCTGCGTGGCCCTCAAACCCATAATGTTGCTGGAAATGATTGAATGCTTCACACATTTTGGGTGGTAGAAGCAGGGGATCTCCCTGATTTTTCCTTGCACAATCAAGTTTGTTGCACGCATGTTGAATCCAATCTGCATGTGGAGCGATTTTGAAGTGTGAGCAGATACGAGTAAGTGCCCTTTCAGAATCGCTTGTCAGATCGCTATACGCGACCTCAATCATCCGATTTCCTAATTCATCTCGGTTTTTATTGATTTCCTTCAAACTCACGAGCCACTCCAATGCCCCTTTTTCTTGATTGGTCGTGAGTTGTTCAATTTCATCGGGAAAATACCCATTCGCTATCGAATCCGAAGCAAGCGCTTTCCATTTGTAGTGATTTCGACCCCACCATTGATTCCACTCCCCTTTACCGCTCATTTGATATGTGTTGGTGCTCGCTAGACGATCGATTGACCGCACAACATCGATCCCATTTCGTACCAGATGAAGCATCTGAGATGTTGGGCTCAGTGCAGTTAGCATTGGAATTCTCATTGCATTGATCGGAGTTTTTTCAATCATAGAACACGAAGCGTTTCCAGAACGAACCAATTCTTTTTGCATGCACGCTTTGAACCGTTTCACTTCAGTTTCTGTGATGCAGTCGTTTCCCAAAATACAGTGCGTTCCAGTTTTAGATTCGCCGTACAACGAAATCATATCAGTGGAAGGAAGTATTGCTCGCCAAGTATGGTATGGCTCAAAGAGATAGCACACGTCTGGGTGTTGAGCAAATAGTTTGCCAAGAATTGTAGTGCCTGATCTCCCACACCCAAAGATAAATGAAATTGGTTTTTGAAGCGGCGGAGCATTTGTTTGTCTCGCATCGTGCTCCGCTCTTCGAAGAAGGCGCCCATATTTAATCGATCTTGCAATGGGACGAATTGCTTGTAATACCTTATCCAACATTGTTTGCATCTTAACAGGTCAACCCTACTGCAAGCGTTCTGCTGCAAGTTGGAACTGTTCCAAGCAGGCGTGTAGATATCTTGGATCGCCCTCAGATTGCATAAAGGCAGGGGCTGTTGCGGCAAGTAAAAGCCTGCGAATGTTCGCTAATTCAGGATAATCATCAGCAACTTTCAGTCCAATTGCTTTTCTGGCATACGCCATAGTTTTTAGAGGATTTGAAGCTTCAAGTCTTGAGTGATGCCCCCAGAGTTGTCGCTCAAGGTAAATGGCGTCCTCTACCCAGTGCCCAGCATGTACTTCCGCAAGATCTATCAAGCATACTTGTGCATTCTTTTTTTTAGAACGACACATTGAATTTGCGAGGTGGAGATCGCCATGCAACCATTGCCGCGTGTGTCTTGCTCTCCAAATATCGAGGACATCGTCAAGATGAGAATTGCACCATTTGTGCATTTTTTTCCACGAAGATTTATCTTCAATCGAATTTGTGCGAACACTTTTTTTTGCACGTTTTAAGAGATCATCCCAATCTTCTTTTCTGCCAAGTTGATCCACGGGAAACTCCCTTGCAGCAGAAGTAAAAACTGATGCAGCATGAGCGATTCGTTGAATAATATTATCATCCCAATGTTTGCCGAGCGGTCCATGTGGAAGGCGTTCGATAACAATCCATGCAAGATCGTAGCCCCCAAGCCCAATGCCGCTGGCAAGAAGTTTTGGAACTACTCCATCGCAATCTTGCATTCGCCGAGTCCATCGTATTTCTCTAAGAACCACTGGGAATTTCACAACTACCTCTTCAGTCGTCCCATTCTCATGTGTCCAAGTAGAAAAACCAGTAGAAGCACCCCCTCGTTGCCAATCTGTGCGAAACCATCGGATTGGTTCAAGTTGGTCTAAGCATTGTTTTTGAAGAACTGGCTCGAGTGCACGAGCAAGTGAGGCAGGAAGGGCAGTAGTGCCGAGACTCATCATGCTTGCTTCTCCAATTGATCCTTCACATATATTAGGATACGAGATCATCGCTTGAAAGGCAAGTAAATTGCTTTGGGGGTTGCTTTACAGCGTCTCCTGACGTAGTTTAGGGGCTCATGATGCATGAACGATGGGATGTATTGGTAGTTGATCTTGATGGGACCCTCCTTTGTGGAATGGGAAAAGTTTCTGATGCGAATCGAAAATCGTATGATGCTGTTAAAGAGGCTGGAATTGAAATTGTCATCGCAACCGGTCGATGTTTTTCAGAATGCGAGCATATCTTGAAGGCGATTGATCACGAAGGGGTAGCCATTGTTGCAGGGGGTTCTCAACTTTGCGATGCTCAAGGTAATACAATTGAAAGCGATCCATTAGATGAAAAGATAGTTTGCGAAGTTGCCGAACATATACTTGATGGGAATCACCGACTCCTTTTGTTGAAGGATGTCTCTGCATCAGATGCGCAATACGTTCTTGTTGGAGATGCGCCTCTGCATCACGCCTCAACTTGGTGGTTTGAAACTTTAGGTATTTCATTATTAGAAGTTCTCTCGATCGATGAAGACCCCTGGCCAGAACACACACTACGCGCTGGCGCTGTTGCTGAACAGAAAAATCTCACAGAACAAGTTTCAATTCTCGTAGAACAATTGCAATCAAGAGCAAAGTTACAACACTGGTCAGCAGTTACTTGTAGTGAAGCAACCGGCTCAGAAACACATTTGCTGGAAATTTTTGGCGTAAGTGTGAATAAATGGGCAATGCTCCAAAAACACTTAGGAGATAAATTTGATCCACAAAGAATAGTTGCAATTGGCGATGGGTTGAACGACGTAGAAGTATTGCAAGAAGCCGGTAGGTCCATCGCGATGTCAAACGCAAACGCGTTTGTACAATCGCATGCTGATTTTATCTCAGGGCATCACGATGAACATGGTTTCGCAGAAGCAATGTACACGTGGGTTCTAGAAAATAAAATACTTCTGGAGCAAATCCAGTGAAGGCGAACAAGCAAAACATCGAACTGCCGGTTCTTGCAATGGTTCGAGGGCTTTTTGTCGCTGAAAAAACATGGAATGTTTTTACACCTTATTGCGACCCATTTTCTAGAATTAAACAGATTATTCCTGATGCAATCATTGTCCCAGGAGCAAGCCGTGGTGTATTTTTAGCCAATGAAATACAATCACCTTCGGTTGTGTTTGTCCCGAATCGACAACTCCCATCTGCACTCACGGGATTATCACTCAGTGCATCGCAATTGTTGCACCCACTTGTCCTTATCGTTGAAGATCATCCTTTTGTTGCACCACATATTCATCCACGACAACTTCTTTCTGAATCAGGATTGACGGCTCTTGAACCTTGCAATGCAACTGAGAGTGAGTGTATAGGTGTGGCAGCTGGTCGGATATCTGAGGCAACGAAGAAACCTGTTGCGGCGATTTTTCATCATGGGTTGCTCGGTGCAACAGCGTCGATTCCGGGAACAACAACACAAGAATCTCCTTTAACAAGGCTTCATGGGGAGACCAGTGACCCTGTTCGCTTAGCACGAAGATTAGAGTTGAACAGGCAAAGAACCCTTCCAAGTCCGGGTGAGCGAGGTTCAGTTGGGTTTATTACAGTGGGGCTTGCGGACACATCATTGCGGTATCTAGTGAGCGAGTTGCGATTGCTTGGACGAGTCCCTACATTAAATGTTCGCCTTGTTTCACCACTTGATGATGTTCCAATCAAAAGATTGTTGACACGATGTCATAACCTCGTAGTTCTTGAACCAAGACCTGGCGAAATTGAAAGAAGAGTGATTGCAATTGCTGAACAAATGCGACGAGATGGAGAAGACGTCGCGTTGGTTTGGGGGAGTGAACTTCCGCCAGTTGATCCTACGCACTATCCAATTAAAGTGCCCGTTGATGCAATTCATCCATCTGTCGTTGCGAGAATGATCAAGCATTTGCTGCACGAAGCGAGACCTGCGTCTGATGTCGAACATCATCTATTGGAATCAAAACCCCCATTACTTCAACGTCTAGAGCGGCGTCCACATTTAGGAACAGGAGCAGCGTTGCAGACTCTTGCAAGTGCCGCAAAGAAAGCCGTAAGTGAATCTGATGCCTACACAGTCACAATAGATGGGGTGTTGTTTAAATGTGGTGATGGTAAAAAAGTTTCAATTGAAACTTGGGGCAGATCTCGTTTTCAAGCAGACGGTTCAGCAGTTGTAAGGAATATTGCTGATGTTAAGGAAACACGAATTTTCATGGTTTGGGAAGGGAACGCAAATAGTGCAACTTCTCATCTCCTTGATGCTTCGATTCTTCCTAGCACAAAAGATGACAAGAGTAGAGTTGTTCGTGTAGGTATCGATCACAGAGAAGAATTAGAAGAAGCAATTACAGCAGCAACTGAACGAGACGGTGTAACAATTATTGTTGTTCGAGAAGGGGATGATCCTCGGTTTGATATTGAACGACTTGCCGAAGTGTGTAGTGCAATCGATGCTCGTGGTTTCTTAGAAACAAACATTGTCACAAGTACGATGTCTGAAATGAGTGACCTTCATTTTCATCAGCACAAACAGTACAAAACAACAAAAGCAGCGATGCCACTAGAAACCCGCATTTGGTCTCATTGGCTTACAAAAGGAGGGTATACATTCCGCTTGTCGCTCAGGCCGGTTATTGAACAAGCGATGGTTGTGCGTGTAAAACCACCAATTCGTGTTGTTTCACATACCGACGCACGGTTGACTCCACCCACTCCGTTGCACGCAAATGCGCCCGAGTGGAGGGTTCACATCGCGGGTACTCGTGGAAGTCAATTTGGAATTGTTGGTGAAATTTTACTTGGTGCAGCCAAGAGCATGGGGTATGAAACAAGAACCCAATCGAACAATGCCTTCATAGGTGCAGGTCGAAAAGCATGGACGCAAATTTTGTTTACGCGTCCTCAAACAGCAAGATCGGAACGTCCCCTTGTTGGTTTTATCCCTTGGGGCGAAGCAGATTTGCTATTGGGTTGGGATCGTACAGAAGTCATCCGCGCCGTTGATCCTGAAGGAATCTTGCAAATAGCATCACCCAAGAGAACCTATGCAATCATCAATACTGGCAAATTAGATCAACAAGTTGGCCTTGACAAGATGCAAAATCCAGGAGTAGTTGCGATTGAGGATGTTCAGGGGAATTTTAATAATGAATCTGGTATGACAGGCGATTTCTCTGCATGGGCAAGGTATCGTTTTCACAACACCCGCCTTGGTGATGTTGTGCAACTTGGCGTAGCATTTCAACAAGGTCTCATTCCCCTTGCAGTCGATGCGATGAATGTTGGAATGCAACATGCAGAAGCAAGTGGTTTTGCTAGAACCCAAGAAGCTTTTGAGTATGGAAGGCGAATTGCTTTGCATCCCGATGCTGCATGGATACCAGTTGATGAAGAAGAAGCAGTTGATTTGACTCGGTTAACTCGTCGGTATATTCGGAATATACGCCGTGTTGGATTGAGAGGAATAAAACGAGCAGTCATTGCAAGACGACTTTTTGACAGAGTGTTGAAAGAACTTCCCGGACTATCTGAGACAGTTGATGGACGCGATGCGCTCTACACAGCAATTGTGGGCGTGCGTCGATGTATGTTGTGGGGTGGAGAAGATGTTGCGACAAAATACGTTGACATCATCGCTACTATTTACAGTGCTGATCGGGTTGAGACAGGCAGGGCACTCTCAAGAAGTTGTATCCTTGTTCTTGCAGAAGCATTGCTTGTTCGTGATCCAATTTATCTTGCAAGGTTGGCGAGGAGTCCTGAAATAATCAGAAATTTACGTTCTAGGTTGAACGTAAGAAAACCCAGAGGTGATGAATTACATAGAAGATTTTTGTCTCGATTCGAATTGTCCATCGGGAAGTGGCGCTTGAATGCAGATATTAGGACAAGTGATTGGTCTTCCGCATTGGTCTCGAATATTGGGAGGCTTGTTCCTAGACGATTGCGTGGGCGCAAACGAGATCGAGATATGCGTGAACTTCTGCTCCATGCAGCGAATCTTGCCACGAAAGATCCTTCACTCTATGAGGAGTGGCTCAAGCGTTTTGAAACGTTATATGCGATGGCAATTGATGGCACGTTGCATACGACAAGTCTGAACGAATTGAGAGTTATTGTTGCGAGTGTTCCTCGAGAGGATTAGTTTGGTAACTCTTTCGTAATTGTCCACATGCAGCATCGATATCTCGTCCTCTGCTCGCCCTGGTGTGTACGTTTACTCCAGCATTTTGTAGTGTTTCTTGGAATCGGCGGGATTGTGCACTTTTGGGTCGTTTGTAGTCAATACTTTCAACTTCGTTGTAACGAATAAGATTCACGTTGCATCGAAGAGTATGGCAAAGGTCTGCAAGTTCTTTTGCTTCAGTGATTCGATCGTTGACACCGCTCAGTAATAAGTATTCAAGGGTAATTTCACGACCAGTTGCAGAAAAATATTTTCCACATGCTTTTAAAATATCTTCAATTGGAGAAAATTGAGCCCAAGGAATGAGTTGCTTTCGTAATTCATCGTTTGGTGCGTGCAGGCTCAGTGCCAGAGTAACTGGGATATCAAATGTTGCGAGCCGTTCGATGGCAGCAGGGATGCCAACTGTTGAGACAGTGATTTTTCTTGCGCCGATTGAGCAACCCCAAGGTGCATTTAAAATACGAATTGCTCTTGTTACGGCTTTGTAATTTGCGAGTGGCTCCCCCATGCCCATGAACACGACGTTTGTAATTGAACTTGCACCAAGTGCAATAACTTGTTCGACAATTTGTCCAACATCTAAGTTGCCATCGAATCCGTCGAGTCCTGATGCGCAAAATGTGCAACCAACCGGGCAACCGACTTGGCTAGAAACGCAAGCGGTTTTACGTTTGTCAGTCGGGATCATGACCGTTTCTGTTTTTTTGATTCCATCGTCCCATGCAAATAATAATTTTCTGGTCTTGTCAGATGCAACTTTTTCAACAATTTTGCTCGAACGTCGAAAGAATAGTCGTTCTGCAAGCAATTCTCGGTGGCGTTTTGAGATATTTGTCATTGCGTCGAAGTCGTCAATACCTTTTTCGTAGATCCAACTTAAGATTTGTTTTGTAGCAAATTGGGGCATGCCAAGTTCGGCAACAAGTGCCTCAATGTCACGTGGAAATTGTTCAAGTGCGTGTTCTTTTTGTATCACTGTGTGTTGCCTCGGATTGTGACGTCGCGAGTGTCGAGAAATGCGTGTAAAGATTGAGGCATAGAAAAAGTCATGTCTTCATCAAACTCGGACTTTTTGGTGAGTTTTCCTGAGTAATTTTCGGTGAGATGTTCAATTATTTCTGTAACGAGATGTTCTGGCGCACTAGCGCCAGCGGTAACTAGAACGGAATTGATGTTTGTGAACCACGATTCCTTGAGTCCACGCACGTCATCAATCAAGTAAGCAGTTGTCCCAACTGTTTCTGCGATTTCAGTTAATCGCAAGGAATTTGAACTGTTGGTGCTGCCAACAACAAGAACTAAATCAACATCAGCGGCAGAATCACGGACCACTACTTGTCGATTGGTTGTTGCGTAACAAATGTCATCTGTCGGAGGTGCTTTAATTTCTGGGAATGATTTTTTTAGTGCAGAGATCATGACATCTGCGTCATCGGTGCTGAGTGTTGTTTGTGTGAGGTAAATCAACTTTGATGGATCAATGATCTTTAATGTTGGGATATCTTCTGGTGCTTCCACGATCTGTATATTTGTTGGAGCTTCGCCAGTAGTTCCAAGAACTTCTTGGTGATTACGGTGTCCGATCAAGATGATTTGCCAGCCACGTTGGTCATAACGTATTGCTTCGTTATGGACCTTTGTGACAAGAGGGCATGTGGCATCAATTGCAGTTAGATTTCTATTTTGCGCTTCTTCTCTAATGGTGGGGCTTACACCGTGGGCGCTAAAGACAACAATTGAATTTTCGGGAATTTCAGAGATTGATTCAACAAAAATGGCACCACGTTCACGAAGCCGTCCTACGACATGCCGGTTATGGACTATTTCATGGAAAACATAAAGCTTTTCATCGTCTCTTAAAGCATCTAAAAGTTGGTCGACGATATCGACGGCCATGTGGACTCCCGCGCAGAAGCCCCTTGGATTTGCAAGCGATATGTGCATTTGGAGATTGTACAAGGGAGTTGCCTGGGGTCAGAGATGGGGACAGAGATGGGGACAGAGATGGGGTCAGACCCCTAACGCCCCAGAGCAGTTCTGAGTTATCAAGAACACGCATCTTCTGTTGTTTTTTGTTTCATTCGTACGCTGAGCATTCCACAGTGCCATACACAGAGAATTACACAGAGGAATACACAGAGCATTGCTCAGAGGAATACACAGAGGGATACACAGAGCATTTAAGTTGTAAGATATTGTTACTAAATGAGATACCGTGGCAGGAGAATGCATTGAAGTGCAAGGTACTGTAGGATGAAAGGCTCCCCATACAGGCAGTTTTTTTCGTGATTCTCAGAACCCACGCATCCCGAGGGATTTGTATAGAAAAGCGTATATGTCGGCGGATTCTTCGATTCGCAGGGCAGTTGGTTTACCAGCACCATGTCCCGCGCGGGTTTCAATGCGAATCAGTACGGGATTTTTACCTACTTGTGCGCGTTGCAATGCTGCTGCAAACTTAAAACTATGGCAGGGCACAACGCGATCATCGGTATCCCCCGTCGTAACAAGAGTTGGTGGATATGCGGTTCCATTCTTGATGTTGTGATAGGGAGAATACCCAAACAAAATTGGAAACATCTCAGGATCATCTGGCGATCCATAGTCACTTGTCCATGCCCAGCCAACAGTAAACAATGGAAAACGTACCATGTCCATGACACCAACAGCAGGTAAACACGCGCCGAATAATTCAGGGCGTTGTGTCAAACACGCGCCAACAAGTAGCCCACCATTGCTGCCTCCTTGAATTGCAAGTTTGTTCGTATTTGTCCATTTGTGTTCAATAAGCCATTCACCGCAAGCAATGAAATCATCAAAGACTTGTTGCTTGTTCGCGAGCATACCACCTTCATGCCACTCCCTCCCATATTCGCTGCCACCACGAATACAAGCAACTGCATATATGCCGCCCATCTTCATCCAAACTGCTCGCGAAGCTGAAAAGCGTGGTAAAATTGGAATATCAAACCCACCATATCCATATAGAAGCACGGGGTTGTTGCCGTCAAGTTTCACATCTTTGTGGGAGACGATAAATAGTGGTACCTTTACCCCGTCACTGCTTGTCACAAATTTCCGTTGCACAGTCATATTAGAGAGGTCAACAGGGAAATCTGTTTTCCAAAAGAGTTTTGTATCTCCAGAATTTAGATCGAGAGTATATGTTGAAGGCGGGTAGTTGTAACTTGAATATGACCAGTAGACAGTTTTGTCATCGTTGTGTCCTCCAAAACCTCCCGCAGTTCCAATGCCGGGCATCTCCACTGCGTAGAGTTCTGTTCCGTCTAACGAATGCACAGTTGCTTTTGTTGAAGCATCATCAAGCCACGTTGCAGTGATTTTACCACCGACTATATCTGCTCCGCGGAGTATGTTCTTCTGTTCAGGGATCGCTTCCTTTATCGAAGTGTGCTTATCTTCAAACGTAACAGAGATAATTTTACCTCTTGGTGCTTTGTCATCTGTTTTAAACCAAAGCGTATTTTCAATACCGCCAATTAATTCGAAGGAAGCAATGAAATTCGTAACAAACCAATGAAGTTCCTTTTCATCTGGACCTTTCACTAGCAAAGCGTTATTTGAAGAAGTGCCTTCGTTCACAGAAACAACAAGCCAACCTCCATTTTGGGTAACGCTTGCGCTGTAAAAACGATCAGGATGTTCTGGGTCCGACCAGACAAGTGTATCTTCAGTTTGATCTGTTCCAATTTTGTGGAACCAGAGTTGTTGCCCATCTGTTGTTGCGATGTGACCCTCGCTGTCACTGTGAGGATATTTTGAATAATAAAAGCCAGATTCATCGGGAAGCCATGCAGGTGAATCTGTCTTGATATCGCGTAGTACTTCAGAAAGTGTTTCGCCTGTAAGTAAATTTTTTGTATGCCAAACCGACCAGTCAGACCCTGCATCTGAAATTCCCCATGTCAAATATGTTCCTTTTGGACTTGGGCTATACATCGAGAGAGCGCGAGTTCCATCTTCAGAGAAAGAATTTGGATCTAACAAAATTTCGTTGATGTCCGTTGGCGAGTCGCCAGTGTATATCACACTGTGATTTTGCAACCCTGTATTTCTTGATTGAAACCAGCGTGTACCTCGATGAAACGGTGAACCATGTTTCGGATAATTCCAAGCGATTGTGAGTGCTTTATTAATTTTCGGAAGCATTTCAATGGAATCAAGATATTCTCTTGTTACGATATTTTCTGCTTCCACCCAAGTCGCAACTTCATCATTTTTGCGGACATCATCTTCGAGCCATCGATAAGGGTCGGAAACTTCTACCCCGTGAAAGGTGTCAACGATTTCTTCACGGCGAGTTTCGGGATAAGTGAAACTTGGTTCAGCTTGGGTACTGCAGAAAAGTGCAACAAATATTGGTAGCATCGTTAGCCTCCTACGATGTAAGGCAGTTCTTGTAAGCCTTTAGTTAAATCGATAGGCCCCTCCACAGTGATATGAACGTCAGCTTCATAATGAACCGTCATGGAGTGATCGGCAGAAAAAATAGGCCACGTTCCACGAACGTTTTCAATTTGCCCAGTGCCAACAGCGAGCATTGGTTCAACAGCGATGAGCATGCCAGGTTCAAACGTTCTCCATCCATCTGGCCATTCAGATGGATGTGCAGGGACAGTGTTAGAAATGAAAGGTGGCGAATGAAGAGTTCTTCCGTAGCCGTGCCCGCCAAGTCCGCGAGTTAAGTGGAAATTAAATTCATACTCAGCAACACCTTGGACTGCTCGGGCAAAATCCATCATGGGGCGACCAGGTTGCATCGCTTTGATCCCAGCAGCAAGAGATTCTCGTCCCGCTTGCATGAGTTTTTGATTTTCATCACTTGCGTGTTCAATTCCCCAAGTCCACGCGGCATCACCAATCCAGCCATTGTGTTTCACACCAATGTCAACTGAAATAAGATCACCGGGAGCGAGCGGCGATTGTGGCATGATGTGCGTGCCATGCACAACGCAATCATTGACAGAGATGCAAGATTGACTAGGGAAGGGCGGCTGCCCAGGAATTTTATACTTATGGAATGCGCTTTTGCATTTTAGATTGCGAAGTTTATTGCCGACAAATGCATCAATTTCTGGCAAGGTTAAACCTGCACGAAGAAAATCAGTTAACACTTTATGTATTTCAACAACATGTCTCGCAGAGACGCTTGCTTCTTTTGCATCATTGGTTGAAATCAGTGGGACAGTTTTCATCATTCTGCATCCCCATCCATCTCAAGTTCACCATCCGAAAGCAAATGGACTATTTCTCCGTTAATTGAAACGAGCAGTGGACCACCGCCGCAAACCTGCCATGCTAATTCTCGTTCATCCTCGCAATCAAGTAATTGTATGTCTCCGCGGAATCCAACTTTAATTCTGCCAACATTTTCCTGTAAACCAAGAACGCATGCGGCGTTTACAGTTGCGGCGGTAATCGCCTCTGCAGGCGTGAGCCCAAGTCGTCTGCAGGCAAGTGCGATTGCAAAAGGCATTGAAGGCATTGGTGCAGAACCGGGGTTAAAGTTTGATGCGATTGCAACGGCACATCCTGCATCGACCATGTATCGTCCGCGTGCATAGGCGTCGTGAAGGCAGAAGCCGCTTGCAGGGAGAAGCACACCAATTGTATTGCTTTTCGAAAGCAGGGCAAGTTCCTTATCGGTTGAATGTTCTAGGTGGTCGACGCTCACCGCTCCAAGTTCAATAGCTTTTGACAACATGCCCAGTGCATTAAACTGGTCAAGATGAGCGCGGATTGGACAGCCTAAGTCAATTGCTTTACGAAAAAGTTTTGTCGTTTCGTCAACCGACCATGCGCCTTCTTCGCAGTATGCGTCGCAAGTAATGTTTGGAAACTCAGCAGCAACTGCGGGTAATGTTTCTTCTATTACAAGATCAGTAAAGTTGTCAACATCTGGATCAATTGCGTGGGCGCCAAGAAAAGTGCCACTTACAAGTTGTGGAATTTCTTGGGACGCGTCGTGGATTGCGCGAAGCATTTTTAATTCATCTTCGGTTGTAAGGCCGTATCCACTTTTTACTTCAACGACGGTTGTTCCCATTGAAGCCATCAGTGCGACACGTCCGACAAGGCTCGTTGCTAACTCCTCTTGTGTGGCTGCTCTAACTGATTTGACAGTTGACATGATGCCACCGCCATGTGCAAGAATGTCAAGGTAGGGCACGCCACGCAAACTTGCTTCAAACTCATCGAGCCTAGAGCCAGCCCAGCACGTATGCGTATGACAATCAACGAACGTTGGGATAACAACGCGGCCTTCCGCATCTATCACGACGAGTTCGTCGCTTTTATCAAAAACGGATTCGTTAGGGGAACCACTTTGTACTTGGTCTATTTTTCCGTCAAGCACAAGTACGTACCCGTTTTCGATGACTCCAAGATTTCGCATATTGACACCTTTGCGAGGGAGGTCACCTTCGTCAAGCGTAATGATGCGAGCGTTTGCAATTATAAAGTCACTCACAAGAATCGCCTTTCATCGGGATGTTGACTTGTTGATCTATCGCGCATTGCATCGCTTCATCATACCCTGCATCAACATGACGAAAGATTCCCATCATCGGATCGTTTGTAAGTACGCGTTCTAATCTTTTCGCTGCTTCATCGGTACCATCTGCAACAATGACTTGCCCTGCATGCTGTGAGTATCCTATTCCAACGCCGCCGCCATGATGAAAACTCACCCAACTTGCACCACTTGCAATATTGAGTGCGAAATTAAGAAGTGGCCAATCGCTTACAGCATCAGTTCCGTCAAGCATTCCTTCAGTTTCACGATTTGGACTTGCAACACTCCCGCAATCAAGGTGATCTCTGCCAATGACAATTGGTGCTGAAACTTTTCCGCTGCGAACTAGTTCATTAAATGCAAGCCCTGCTTTGTCTCGTTCGCCTAAGCCAAGCCAGCAAATTCTGCAAGGAAGGCCTTGGAATGCAACACGATCTTGTGCCATCCTGATCCATCTTTTGAGTGACTCATCCTCTGGAAAGAGATCTAAAATAACTTCATCTGTTATTCGTATTTCTTCGGGATCGCCTGAGAGCACACACCATCTAAATGGTCCTCGACCTCGACAAAATTGTGGCCGTATGTATTCAGGTACGAACCCTTTAAAATCAAATGCGTTTTTTACACCAGCGTCGAAGGCTCGTTGGCGGAGATTGTTTCCATAATCAAATGTTTTTGAACCTTTGTTCATAAACCAGAGCATGCTTTCAACGTGTTTTGCCATCGAAGCCATACTTTTTTCGACATACAATTCATGATTTTCGCTGCGGAGATTGTCTGCATCTTCACGGGATAAACCATCAGGGTAATAACCAACAAGCGGGTCGTGCGCGGATGTTTGATCTGTGAGAACTTCTGGAATAATGTTTCGTTCTTGTAAACAAGTGAGCAAATCTACGATGTTTCCGCAATAACCAATCGAAATAGCTTCCTTATTATTTTTTGCTTCGATCGCTTTATCAATTGCTTTATTAATGTTATGTTCTATCACGTCGAGATAGCGATCATAAACACGTTTCTCTAGCCGTTCAATACAAACATCGGCAATTAGACAAGTACCATCGTTCATCGTGACAGCGAGTGGTTGCGCGCCGCCCATGCCGCCGCAGCCGCCAGTGACTGTAAGTGTTCCTGAAAGCGTTCCTTTGAAGTGTTGTCTTGCACACTCTGCAAATGTTTCATACGTACCCTGCAAAATGCCTTGCGTTCCAATGTAAATCCAAGAGCCCGCAGTCATCTGTCCGTACATCATGAGCCCACGATCTTCGAGGTCATCAAAATTGTCTTGGGTTGCCCAATGTGGAACAAGGTTGCTGTTTGCAATTATGACTCTCGGTGCGTCAACAGTTGTTCGGGCGATGCCAACTGGTTTGCCCGATTGCACGAGTAATGTTTCGTCAATATCAAGTGATTGCAGTGATGCGATAATTGCATCGTAAGCTTTCCAATTCCTTGCAGCTTTGCCGCGCCCGCCGTAAACGACGAGATCTTCCGGTCTCTCGGCAACCTCTGGGTCGAGATTATTCATCAGCATTCGCATCGCAGCTTCTGCCTGCCATGTTTTGCAGGACATTTGTGCCCCTCTTGGGGTTTGAATCACACGTTTTTGGGTTGTGGACATCTTGACGATGGTATCCGCTCGGGCGATTCTTTGCAGGTATATAATGAATCTAGGCACTATAAAAAAGGAGAAGTACCAATGGCTATGCAAACTGAAATCACAATGAATCCAATTGCTTCGGGAGTTTTTTGTTGGAACGAATTAGCAAGTCGTGATGTAAAAACATCAGGCGAGTTTTATTGCGCCCTATTCGATTGGGAATCGGAAATAGATGATTGCTGTGGAATCCCTTACACGCTTTTTAAAAAGGATGGACATCCTGTTGGCGGGATGATGCCCATGGATGAAAATTGGCCTGCTGATATTCCGTCTTATTGGGGATGTTATGTGGCAGTCGATGATGTTGACGCAACTGCCGAAAAGGTAACTGGTATTGGCGGCGAAGTTTGTTGTGGCCCCCAAGATGTTGGAACAGAGGGTCGCTTTGCAGCAATTGTTGATCCGACTGGTGCAAATATCAATATTTTCAAAGGTGGTGACGGAATGAATCCTTGGGGTCATGGATCATTCTGTTGGAACGAACTTCTCACAACTGATATGGATGCAGCGGAAACGTTTTACACGTCGTTGTTTGGCTGGACATCTGAAGCAAGTCATACGAGCGAAGAACCGTATTCTGTTTTTAAATGCGGCGAGGAATGGGTAGGCGGCATGATGAATATGCATTGGAAAGGAAATCCCGCTTGGCTTTGTTACGTAAGTGTTGCAGATGTGGATGCTACAACTTCAAAAGCGATTGAACTCGGTGCAACAATTTGCTGTGAGCCAGCGGATATCCCAGGTATTGGTAGATTTTCAGTTTTCACAGATCCCGTTGGAAGTACGATTGCTGTGTTTACCGGACTATCAGAAGGGTGCGAAAACGACTGTAACTGCTCATAATTTGCGAAAACCCTAGTTAATTCTTGACAATCGTTGACAATCGCTCATACTCTTCACAGATGAAAAGTATTGCTATAGATATGCTTTGCGTATTTGGGATGTCATGCGTTGCCTTTGGAGACATCCGATTTCAGGACGTTGATGAGTACCAAACTGGCGGAGGATCTACCGGAGCGTGTGTCGCAGACCTAGACGGGGACTCTGATCTTGATTATGCAATCGCTAACAGGGATATAGACACGATTACTGTGTATTTCAATGACGGAGTTGGCGGGTTTGAAAATCGGCAAGATTATCTCACAGGTGAAAATCCCAGGTATGTAGAAGGGCATGATTTTGATGGTGATGGAGATGTTGATCTTTGTACAGTTGATTATTACGGAAACACAACTACGGTCCTTGAAAATAATGGACAGGGTAATTTTTCTATATTGCAACAATTCGAAATGTTTACGCCCGCATTCGTATGGATCGACGACTTAGATTTAGACGGGCACCAAGATCTTATCACTTTAGAGTGGGATGCTGATGCTGAAGGCAAACCGCATCAAAGTCCAGGGAAGGTGACACCTTTATATAGCAATGGTGATGGAACATTTGAACTGGGTTCTTCTGCGTTTATTGGTGTGCAACCACGCGGAGCAGATTCTGGTGATCTCAATGGCGACGGATTGATCGATGTTGTTGTTGCAGATATATACTCGCGAACAATCTCCATTCTATTGTCGAGTGGAGCAAGGACGTGGGAAGAAAGTGTGCAAATTTCAATGACTCCGGGAATGCCAAGATATATTTCACTTGGAGATTATGACAGTGACGGCGATCTAGACATAGCAGCGGTAGATAAACTTGGCGATCTTTTTTGGGTTCTTGCGAACGATGGTCAAGCAAATTTTACATTAGTAGAAGAAGTGCATGTCAACGAGGCTCCACATTCAATGGAGATCGTCGATGTTGAAGAAGATGGTGACTTAGATTTTGTTGTGAGTCATGTCGGGTCTACCGTGCAGTTAATTTTGTACAACGACGGTACTGGGCATATTGAATCAATGCAGGGAGTAATTATTCCAGGCGGCGCTGCTGAAATTAAACTAGCGGACTTTAATGCTGATGGAATGTTCGATATCCTTTCAGCAACGGTGAATCAATCAAACCCTGGGGCAAGCGTTTTGTTACAACAGGAATGTCTTACTTGTGGCGGAGATCCCTGCCCACCTTCAGTCAATGATCTTGTTATCTTGACTGACTCTTATACAACAATTGATTTGCAACTTGAAGGCGAAACGTCATCCAATAATGACTTGGAGTATTTCGTAACGTCGTTGCCAAGCAGCGGTACTTTAAGAGATTCTAATGGGGTAGATATTGATTACGTCCCATTTTATTTGCCAAGCGACACGATGAAGTACATCCCCGTGAATGGATTTGTTGGATTCGTCAATTTTGATTACTTTGCAAATGATTGTCTGTTATCTAATCAAGGTCTTGTGAAGTTATACGTCGATCCCGTCTACCCTGATGAATGCGATGAATCACTAGAAGTATTTAATGGTTTTACAGATATTTATAATGTGAATGCAACAGTTTCAGCAGACTTATATGATTTAACTAATTGTGAAGGATTGCAAACTACTGAAATGTATCATGACATCTGGTTGCATTACTTTGCATGTGATAGCGGCACGTTAACAATCGATACGTGCGATCTTTTAGATTTTGACTCGACAGTTGTGGTGTACGATGGAACGTGTTGTACGTTGAATCAACTAGCATGCCATGGGGGGACAGATGGGTGTGGAGGAAATGCACAGTTGACAGTTGAGGGCGTTGAAGCGGGACAATTTTATTATATTCGTATCGGATCTTCTTCTGTTTCTTCTACTGGTGGGGGAAGTGTTTATATTGAAGGTCCATCGATTGGTTGTATTGAATCTTGTTTTACAGATTTGAATTCTGACGGGATTGTGAATGTAGAAGACCTGTTGTTTGTTCTTTCTGATTGGGGACAAGATTGCGGGCCGGCCGATTTGAACCTTGATGAAATCGTTGACGTAGTAGATTTGTTGGCTATTATTGGTGATTGGGGTCTGTGTATTGATTGATGGAAGAGGTGAGTAGATTAATGAGATTGATAAATATGAAAACTTGTATTTATATTGTTGCTGCAATTGGGCTACCTTCTTCTTCCTTTGCAACGGTAAACTCTTCTTGGGAAGACGTGACAACTTCACTGCTTGCAGGTGAGGGGCATGAAAATCACCGTGGTTCAGCATGGTGTGATTTTGATAACGATGGTTTACTCGATCTTTATAGTGCGCATTTCGGTGCTTTTGATCCGGACGGAGTTTATGTAGGGTCAGCAAATCAATTGCTGAGAAATATTGGCGAAGGTGCATTTGAAGATGTAACTACTGTTGAACTTGAAGCGAATTCAGGTTTGTCGCATCATCCTGCATGGGCCGATATTGACAATGATGGGTTGCCAGATTTATTTATAACTCAAAGTTCGAATGCAGGAACGGAACATAGCATTTTATTACACCAAGATTCTGTGGGCAACTTTTCTGATATTACCAATGGTGAACCACTGCAACTTGGTGGGTTGCTGCCTCGTGGTATTGGTTGGCAAGACATGAACAATGATGGTTTTATAGATTTATTGATTGCTGTTTCTAGTGGCGATTCAATGCAAAATCGCATGTTAATAAACGCTGGAGATGGCAGTTTTACTCGAAATTCTTCGCTGTTTTCAGAAGCGTATAAAGAAAGCAGAAGTATTGGATGGTGCGATTACAACAATGATGGTCTCGCTGATGTGTATATAGCGAATGGTGCAGAAGATCATAGTGACGAATCTGAAAGAACAAACCAACTATTTAAAAATCTTGGCAATGGCTCATGGGAAGACGTCGCTTCAACTGCTGGTGTCGCAGAAATAGGTCATGCTCGCGGCCACGTTTGGGGCGATATCAACAACGACGGATACATGGATTTATTTGTGGGAAATCAAAAAGGCTCAGATACAGGTGGTGGGCACAATCATTTGTTTAAGAATAATGGGGATGGAACTTTTACAGACATCACAGTAAGTGCTGGTATGTACGCGTCTTTTAGAACAAGGTGTGTTTCGATGGCAGATTTTGATAACGACGGTTTCCTTGATATTTATGTAGTGAATTTTGGTGGGCAATTTCCTCCAAATCATCTATTTCACAACAATGGCAATGACACTTTTACAGAAGTTGCAGATGGGTCCCTTGCAGTGGGTGGATTATTCAATGGGGCAGCAGCATCATGGGCAGATTACGACAATGATGGCTGGATAGATTTGTATTTAGTCGGAGGAAGTACTGAGGCACCTGGTGTAGGGATGAATAAACTTCTACGCAATGCAAATCAGAATGGGAATCATTGGTTAGAAGTTGAGTTGTGTGGAACAGTTTCGAATAAGTCTGCAATTGGGAGCCGAATTACGATTACACATATTAACGACCAAGGCTTTGTGTCTCAGATGCGAGATGTGCAGAGCGGAACTGGTTATAACTCTCAAAATATGATGAGAACTCATTTTGGTTTGGGATCAAGTAATTCTGTATTGAATATTTCTATTCGCTGGCCCTCAGGCATTGTGCAAAGCATTGCAGGCGTTGCATCGGATCAACTTATTCGTGTTGTTGAAGACGATTCTGTTTTTGCATTCGACTGCAATCGAAACTGCGTCGATGACAGTGTAGATATTGCTGATGGAACAAGCAATGATGTGAATAACAATGGTGTTCCTGACGAATGTGAGTGCATTGCAGATATAGACGGAGATGGTTCTGTCAACGTTGTTGATCTATTGGCAATTATTGATAACTGGGGTGCATCAACATCTGATGGGGATTTAGATGGCGACCATTTTGTAGGTATTCAAGATTTATTGTTGCTTATTGCGTTGTGGGGAAGTTGTTAACGTAAAAGTGATTCGATGGCAGCGATGTCATCGGCTGGCGGTCTGTCGCAGTTTCTCACGGGGACAACTTCGCGGACTTTTTCGTACATCGTTTCAACTGCGTCGCCACTGTGAAGTGGTCGGTGGTGATCAAGGGCATCACATCCGACGAGCAATTCGATCGCGATGACTGTTCTACATAGATCAACAGATTGTCTCAGAAGAAGTGCTGAGGTTGCGCCCATAGAGTTGTAGTCTTCAATGCCGCCAGAGGTTGGTATGTTTGAAACACTTGCTGGCATCGAAAGTGTACGGAGTTCTGCGCAGCAAGCAGCTGCTGAGTATTGCGTGATCATGAGACCGCTCTCGACGCCTTGCTTGCACGAAAGAAAAGGGGAGATATCGTTGTGTACGCACTGACTAGACAAAATCCAATCGACGCGGCGTTCAGCAATTCCTGCAATATGACAGAGCGCGATGCGCAACTCGTCCATTGCAATCGCAAGCGGCATGCCATGGAAGTTTCCACCTGAAATGATTGCGTCATCTTTTGGAAAAACGAGCGGGTTGTCAGTGACTGCGCCAAGTTCTGTTGAGATAGTGCCGGTGATTCTAGCAATTGCTTCAATTGCTGCGCCTAAAACTTGTGGCGAGCATCGAAAACTGTATGGGTCTTGTACACGCACGTCATCAACTGCATGCGAAGTGATGATCGTTGAATTTTTCAGATGTGAACGAATTGATGCAGCAACAGTTAACTGACCGCTTTGGCCACGTGCTGCGTGGAGTCGATCATCTAAAAATGTGTCCGTTGCTTTTGCAGCATCGATAGACATGGCGGTAGCGATAACCGCAGCTTCGCAAATGAGTGCGATGTCACCGAGTGCAAGCGTTGCAATTGAAGCCATAAGATGTGTGCCGTTGATGAGTGCAAGACCTTCTTTTGCTGCGGGAACAATAGGCTCAAGACCTGCTGCAGCAATTGCTGCTTTGCCCGGCATTTCTTTTTCTCCAAGTGTTGCTTTGCCTTCTCCACAGAGAACTAATGCAAGGTGAGAGAGCGGGGCGAGATCTCCCGACGCACCTACTGAACCTCGAGAGGGAATGACGGGTGTCACATTTGCATTGAGCATGCCAACGAGTAACTCGGCAACCACTGGTCGCACGCCACTGAAGCCGCGGCACAAACTTCCAGCAAGAATCACCATCATTCCACGGACGACATCTTGTGGAAGCGGATCGCCGACGCCAGCAGCGTGTGAACGTAGCAAATTCATTTGTAATTGTGCGAGTTCATCCTTTGAAATGGATGTTGTGGAAAGAGCGCCAAATCCTGTGTTGATGCTATATATAGGAACCGAAGAAGCGGCTGCTTTGTCAACAGTGGCTCGAGAAGCCTTCATCCGTTCGAGTGATTCCTCACCAATAGAGACAGAGAGTCCCTTTCTGGCAACAGAAACGACATCAGGTCCAATAAATGGCCCGCCATTAAGAATGAGTGATTGCTGATCCATCGACACACGATACCATCTTGTAGGTCTGAGCAATGCTTACCGTATGCATGATGGTGTTCATCATAAATTCATGTGATAAAACCAAGTTATTCATGCCGAAAGACCCGATTAGGGTCTGTCCCCGTCTCTGTCTCCATCTGTGGCACGGGGTCTGTCCCCGACTCTGTCCCAATTCACCATATATGGTCTAATTGGTAAGATGTACGGATGGCAGCATGGATGCGAACAACAATACTCATAGTGGCAATGGCGATTTCGGCGGTGGTAGGCTCAATCGGTGCTCAATGGCTTGGTGCGCCTCGTGGCGGATTAGGGCCAACAATTCTACAGGCGAACGTTCCAATGTTTGCCTCAATTACGATTTTCATAGTCATCGCACTCACAACAATCCTAGGCATCATTGCCGCAAAGGCAACGACTGCCGCAAGCGGGATGTTCGTCGTAGGTTTTGCTCTTTTTGCGTGTTCCATGCGAACGCAGGGCGTAACCGAATTCATTTTTTCTCACGGGAGCCCAACATCACTCATGGTAGAAGTTCTTGCACTCAGCATCGTCATACTCTGCAGTTCACTAGTTATGTTTACATTTGGCGGTTCCCTCAAAGATGTGCCACGGAATGAACAGGGGTCATGGGACCAGTCATTTTCACTTCACAGTGTAAGCCTTACGCTTTTGATCTCTCTTGCCATGCTGCCTGTGATCTGGGTCGTTGCTGCCTCTCCAAGCAAAGGGCAAGTGATTGGTTCTGCAGTAGTGGGTGGTATTGTTGTTGCGTGTCTTGCCCGAAAATGTATGCCCCATGTTCAGCCGGTCGTACTCTTTGCAGCACCCACTGCGATTGCAGCAGTTGGGTATGCGATTGCATCTTTAATGGGAGTCAGCGATATCGCTTTTACACAGAACACAATTTCTCCCTTGATTTTCCCCATGCCACTTGAGTACGCAGCGGGTTCTCTCATGGGCATTCCAATTGGATTAAGTTGGGGTGCATCACTCGCGAAAAAAGTTGGCCCAGAAACTTGTGTGGCAATGCCAAAAGTATGACGGATCGCTTCGTGCAAACACCATTGTCAACTAAAAAAATCGGGTACGTTGATCTGCATTGTCCAGGGCGGTGGGGAGCGAGTTTTTTAGTTTTGGCAGTTATTCCTCTCGTCATTGTGTTTGTTACAATTATTGATTCCGAGTTTATGTTCTATCTTTTGAGCATGGTTGGCATTCTCCCTGCACTCATTCTTCTTGGGGATGTACAGTCAAGAAGGAAATTGCTCAAAGGAAAAAAGTATGAAGGGCTCGCTTCAGAAGTACAACAACTATCACTTCGCTGGCTTTATTTCACAAGCGGCAAGGGTGTGCAGCCGTGGAAAAAAGACGAACTCTCACTTCCCCAAACGGTTGCAGATGTGTCAATGGAAGAATTTCTCCAAGAGATACATATTCCAGAAGGACTCATCGAACCTGAACTGGTACAAACATCGCAGCCCGGATCGATGTTCGGTTGTCTTGCTGGGTTGTTGTTCAGTTTGTTTTTTATTGGCGGTGCTTTTACGTATGCGATGCGAGGCGGGGGCGCTTCTATTTTTGGATGGTTGATTGTTTCGCTTCTTTTGTGGAACATGGCAAGGCTCGTTCTTGGGTTGCCGTTTATACATCGCTCACGAAAACTGCCTGCAATATTGCGAACGATTGGTCGCGGAAAATTGATCGGAAAGTCATTTGTCGTAGGGCCGGGTTGGGTCAAGTTCGGTAAACAAGTGTGGCGATGTGATCGCGACATGCTTTTGATTCGGCGAACGGGGTATCGTTCAGCATCAGCAGAAATCGAGTGTATGTTCGCAGGACCTGAAAAAAAAAGACGGCTTAAATTTAGCGGCGTGCATGATGACGATTTTAAAATTCTCTTCGGTGCGTGGCACGTAGACGAAGTTCGGTTCGAATTTGTCGATTCCGAATTGTCATAAGGCAATAGAGAAAACAACCCGCGGTGTTGTTTATTTTTTGTCAAGAGTTAGAAGAATTGCAAACACTTACGGACAGATTCCCCATGCTGAGATCAATGTGAGAAGGTCGTCGATATTGACTACACCATCACCATGAAAATAGAAGTGGATACCTTCATAGATAAAAAGGATGACTTTGCTGCTCTATATATAGATACAAGCCGACTTTCGTATGTTGACATGGGCATGTGCGCTCTCTCCTTCTCTTGAGCATTAGAAAACCATTTTAGATAGTATGAAAAAGTCCATTAGATTACAAGAGAAAAAAGACAAGTATGAGCGGCGTATTGCATCGGAATCTCAAGTTTATGATGCGAAAAGTTACCTATAATCACATTCCTATGCTCTACATTCAACTTTTAACTGTCGTGATGGCTCTCTTTGGAGGCAATCGTTTGGAAAAAGCCCTAGAAAAAGCAGGCGACAATCGCCCTGAATTAGAAATAGTTCTAGACCATTACCAAAAGGATTCTCAAGAACACGCAGCAGCAGTTTTTTTGATTGAGAATATGACGGGGCACAATTATGCTGAACTCATATTTTTTGATCCTGAAGATGAGAAAGTTGCATTTGATGCACTGTCGTATGAAAATTACGAGGCAGCGTCTGCAGCGATGAGTGCAATTGAAAAAGAACGAGGCGAAGTGCATTATGCAAAAGGCGAGGTAGTTGAAGATACGCAAGCGATAACAGCGGAGTATCTCATTGAAAATATTGACCTCGCATTTAAGGGGTGGAAGAATAATCCTTGGTCGAAGGAATTGTCTTTTGAGGATTTTTGCGAATACGTGTTGCCTTATCGCGGCAGTAACGAACCAATCGAACGCTGGCGTGGCGAGTTGATGGAAAGATTTGCAAATCTTGCAGATGAAATGGAAGACCCAAGGGATCCAAAAGAAGCGGGGCGACTGCTCGAACAAAAAGCAAATGCAATGGTTGGGTTTGATCCAATTTTTTACTTGCATCCAACTGATCAAGGGTTTGCAGAAATGAAACTGAGGGGCTTAGGTCGCTGCGAAGATATTACAAACATGCAAATGTACGCAAGGCGCGCAGGTGGTGTTGCAGTTGCCAGTGATTACACACCACATTGGGCAAAGTCAGGAAATAACCATGCATGGAGTGTTGTTATTGATGCAAACGGAAAAGGGTACGCGCCAATTTCGGGTGTTGCTGCAAAGGTCTATCGAAAAACTTATTCGGAACAACTCGATTCACTTGGCGCTAAACTCAAAGAGGGCGAAAAAGCGCCACGATGGTTGAAGAAAAAGTATTACAAGGATGTTACAGATAGTTACGTGGCAACATCTGACGTGATTGTTGCGCTTCGGGGTGATCTTAAAGACGATCGATTTGCATATTTGTGTGTGTTTAATTCAGGACATTGGAAAGCGATTCAGTGGGCAGAGCTTCAGAAAACTGCTGCAATTTTTAAGGGAATGGGAAGAGATATTCTATATTTACCTGCATTTTTTCGAGATGACAAAATTGTGCCCGCTGGAACACCGTTTGTTTTGGAAAAGGACGGAAATCTTCGTTTTGTGGCAACTGTTGGCGAGAAAGTATCAGTTATTGCTACTGAAACAACGGGTAGCGAGGTGGCATACGAAGATTGGACTGATGAATCTGTGTCGTTACCGCTAAAAGATGGCAAACAATATGAGCTGAACTCATTGACGCCGGAAGGTTGGCAAATCATTACAACAAAAACAGGTGACGGAAACCCTATGGCGTTTTCAAACCTATCATCTAATGGACTTTACTGGTTAATCGAAGTGGGGGGCGCCCACGAAGAGCGGCCATTTACTATAGAAGAAGGCGTGATAGTGCGTTGGTAAAACAATCCCAAGGATTGTTTAATCGGTTGCGTTGATACTAAGCGTCGCAGTTGCATCTACATGATCTTGGCAGAGGGAACTGCCTTCGCCAGAGTTGATCACTTCTTGCAATGACATGCTTGACAAACTTTTTTCAAGTTCAGCGATTGCATTATCGATTTGTTTGTGTAGAGGGCACAGTGAGTGTTGGTGATCAGCACGACCAAGTGGGCACTCAGTAATTCTCGAAAGGGGATCGATCACGTTGACAACATCAAGAAGGTGGACTTTTTCTGGATCACATGCAAGCATAAAACCGCCATTTCGCCCGCGTTGACCTTTAGAAAGTTTAGCGCGTCCAAGTTGTTGAAGTACTTTTACGGTGTACCCAGGAGGAACAAGTGTTGCTTGAGCAATTTGCTCAGCGGTAAGGGAAGTTTCTTTTCGCTCAGTGAGCAAAATCATGATTCGTAGAGCGTATTCAGCAGTTTTTGAAAGCATAATGTAATTCCTAATAAACTTAACAAAGATAATCATATCATCTAAACGGTTTTTATGCGTCAAGCCCGAGCGAGATTGATAAGATAATCCCCCAGGCACCCCGCCGGGAGTTCCCGCCGAGGTGAGGCAGAGGGAGGGAGGGTGGCGGAAACGGCAGGGTGCCTGAGGGATTCTTGAAAGAGAGAGAAAAAGAGAGAGTTCAAGTTTAGGTGGACTTCTTGTCCACACGTGTAGATTACACGAAAATTAGCATATGTCAACCTATTTGTCCAATTAATAAGTGAAAATCTTCACAATTGCGTATGTTTTATCAAAAACCTACTCAATAGAAGAAAAATCACTGTTTCCCAGCAACTTTTTTACCGCATGGAGCTGATTTTTCCAGATATCGCTCTCTGGCCAAACTCGGATGAGGTATTCAATGTGCGGAATTGCTCTTCGCGGTTCTCCGACTCCTACCCAAAGATCAGCAAGCATTCGATCGGCGTAGGGAGGGTGATAAAGTCCGTGGCGAATCACGATCTCAAGGTGGAACACCATGGGGTCAACCGCTGAGAGATCCCCAGATTGAACTTGCTTCCACGCTGCTTGCCCCTTTAACTCATGTATTCGAATCCAGCCGCTATGGGCGAGAAGGGCAGTTGCAGAAGTTACAAATAACACCCAGCCAATAGATGATGGCTGGAAATCACCGTGACGTTTTAATTGAAATCGTCCAACCCTGAGGTTTTCTTTTGTATAAAGCCTGAGCGTTGTTACGCCTCCCCATGCGGCGATGACCCCGAGGGTGATCGCTAGGAGAAAAGGTATTTCACCATAGAGTTGCCTTGTTGCCATGAGGGTTGCGAGGCAAACCACAACGCCAATGATTTCCTCTATCCAATTCCAAGCCCACGGCACATCGGGTTTCGTGAAGTTGCTAAAGGATGAAAATAGTGGAGGTTTACTGTAGCCAAATTTTAGAGCGTCCCGGGGACATGATGCAATGCAGTCCAAATCTTTCAAGCAGCCCGGAGTGACAACCCGTCCGTGTACTTGAATTTCATGATGTACACGGATGTGTGAGGTGCACGCTGCGGTACATTCACCGCAACCATCACAGTCACCGACTAACTGAATTCCAGCAGGAGAAATACGATCAAAACCTGCAAATAGTGCGCCGTAGGGACAGACATATCTGCAAAAACCACGTGATCCCATCAACCAAACAATGAAGCCCCCAACAACGAGAAACGTAACGGTTGTCATCAATGGACCAGGAAGATTACGTGTGAATTGCGCTGTTGTAAAAGAACCAAGTCCCTCCTCGTCTGTGAGCACCCTAAAACCAGGCCATGTTCGTCCCTGATAGAGTCGCATGACGGTTGGCCACAAAAACATATAAAGAAGCGCACCTAAGGCGGCTAAGGGGAGCAATCGAGAACGAACTGGTTTTGGTCTGATTCCTACCTTGCCCAAAAGCCAACTTGCAAGGTCTTCAAGTGCGAGAATGTGACAGCCCCATGAACAAAAGAAACGCCCAAAAATAATCACGCTGATCACAATAAGCCCAAGCAGGATTGCCCCGACGGTGACAACGCCTTGTTCAAGGGTGAACATGGTTTCATTCAGTTCAGCTGGTGCGACAGTTTTTCCCGCAATCCACCAATGAATCATGTGCACCATGAAAAGTACATAGAGCGCAATCAAAATGATCGCTCTTCGTCGACTGAGTCTACGAGAACGTTTTTCAATTATTTCAGGTGTGGGGAAGAGGGGTGACATAAACGGACAAGCCTGTCAACTATGTCGGATATTTAGGTACTTGTCAATCGTATTATTGAATAGAACGAATGTAAGCCACAATACTAAGCATGTCGTGTACTTTCAGCATCGGATTTCCACCTTTCGCAGGCATTTCAAGGTTCATGACGCTGTTTGGGTCATCCGCTTTTCGACCTACAATGATATATTCAACGAGGTCATCATCAGAAGCTTTGGATACAAAAGCACTACCTATAAGATTAGGTCCTAATTCTGGTACCCCCTGAGCCCCAACCCCATGGCAGGAAGCACATGAGGTTTTCCAATGCTGTTCGCCTGCGGCGACGCTCGGTTGCTGCTCAGTTTTTTCTTTTTCTCCACAACCAACAATGAAGAGTAATGGGAGAATAAGTGCGAATCTTTTATACATCTATCTAGGTTCCTTCTTAAGTGAAAATTATCACAAGAAAGTATTATAGACACATTGATCTTGTTTTGCTTCTTTAGGGATTAAGAAATTTGTGCTATTTGGCGGAAATCGAGCATTCTCGCTTCAAGGTCTTCTCGGGTAGTGGCGCAGAGCCCATCAAGCCCGAAAGAACCGAGCGTGAAAGAAGCAGTGACTGTTCCCCACGCCATGCCTGCCTGCATTGCAAGAAAATCAAGTCGACCCGAAGCAGCGATGTAGCCCATGAAACCACCGGCAAAACTATCACCCGCGCCGGTCGGATCTATGACACCTTGTTCTTCAAGTGGAAAAGCAGGAATAACAGCAACGCCATCTTTATGGACAAGAACAGCGCCGTGTTCGCCTTTTTTCACGATGACGAAGCTTGGACCCATTTCAATAATGGCTCTCGCAGCGGTGATGGGATTACTTATTTCTGTGAGTTGTTCTGCTTCTGAATCGTTGATAATCAACCCATCGATTTCTTTGAAAAGTGCAAGTAATTCATCGCGGGCGATGTTGATCCAAAGATCCATCGTGTCTGCAACCGCGAGCTTCCTGTCTGGAAATTTGTGTAACAAATCCATTTGGACACTTGGATGTGAGTTTGCAAGGAAGATCAATCGACTATCCGAATAAGAGGCGGGCACTTCGGGGGGAGCCTCTTCAAGAACGCCGAGTTCGGTAAAGAGTGTTTCACGCTGATTCATATTGTCGAAGTATCGACCGCCCCAGGCAAATGTTTTTGAGTCGCTTCGCCTTTCCAATCCTTCAAGGCACAAGCCATCAATTGATTCGAGCAGGGATGCATGGCTTGTTGGCCAATCGCCGCCGACAGCACCGACGATTCGTACTGGGTTGTGATGAAATGCAGCAGCAGCTGCGAAGTACGCACATGATCCGCCAGAAACTTCCTCTGCTTTTGCAGTGGGTGTGTGGACAGTATCGATTCCAATTGTTCCGGTTACGAGTAATGGCATGTAGCGGATTATAGTGCGGCGCGTACGTTGCCACCAACGTCTTCCAGAAGAGTCTTCGCAGTTTTTATATCGACTTGTTTTTTACACATAACAATTGCAACTTTGACTTCACCAGAGGCACGTTGGAGCAGTTCATACGCTTCATTTCTATCTAGATTGCACACTTGGCAAAGAATTCGAATGGCTCGATCTTGCAGTTTAGAATTGCTTGCCTTGAGATCAACCATGAGATTTCCATAGACTTTTCCAAGGCGAGTGAAGAGCGCAGTCGTGATGATGTTGAGTGTCAACTTCGTTGCTGTTGCGGATTTCATTCTTGTAGAACCTGTGAGTGGTTCTGCCCCAGAATTGAGGGCTATGATGTAATCACAAGTTGGTGTTTCAGCACTGCATGTAAGAAACCCTGTCGCTGCACCCATTTGCTTAGCAATTTTAAGACCGCCAAGAACCCATGGTGTTGTGCCGCCTGCTGCGATTCCTAGGACAGTATCGCGTTTCGTGAGTTTGAGTTCAGACAATGCTTCGTGTGCACCATCAGGCTTATCTTCTTCACCCTCGGAAGAAATTTTAAGTGACCGATCTCCGCCGGCGATCAACCCAACTACGAGTGATGGATCGCTTTGGAAAGTCGGCGGACATTCTGCTGCATCAAGCACGCCAAGTCGCCCTGAAGTTCCGCAACCAAGATACATCAGTCGGCCGCCAGTGCGGACACGATCTGTCAGAGCATCTATAAATAATGCAATCTCGTGAGAGGCTCTTTTGACTGCATCGATCGCTTGATCGTGATCATCAGCAATAATTGTTACCAATGTTTGCGTATCACACAAATCAAGATCCATCGTATGCTCGTTTTGTTTTTCAGTATCGATATGACTTCGATTTAGCGGTAGTGACATATACACAGAATAAACGACCCGCGGGGTTGTTTCTACGTAAACGACCCGCGGGGTTGTTTATTTAAAAAAAACAACGCCCCGCAAAAGCGAGGCGCTGTTTGAAAATCAAAGTAAAACGAGGTTTACACCATGTCTTTGAGTGCTTTGAGCGGTGTAACCTTAACAGCTTTGCGTGCTGGCTTCGCTGGAATGTCACGGAACTCTTTCATCAATGGAAGCCATACGTTTTTACGAGCAGGGCGTCTCTTGACAATTTTCTTCTTGACTTTCATGAGACCTGGAACAGTAAATGTGCCAGGACCACGGTTGCCGAGATCCTTCTTGATCATTTTCGACATGCATTCAAAAACAGATGCGACTTCTTTGCGAGTCAAACCTGTGTCATCGGAGATGCCTGCCATGATTTGTGTTTTTGTTCGGGCTTTGACTTCAGTAGTCTTTTTTGCCTTCTTTGTTGTTTTCTTCTTTGCTTTCTTTTTGGCCATGGGATTCGATTCCTTTCTTGGTCCTACAGTTATTTTGTGCTTTCCCGCCAACACTTGGCGAATCAATGGCACACGTTATTCGAGAATCGTAGTGGAATCAAGTTTCGGTAACAAGGTCTTTGTGCAGAAAAAGCAGTAAATTCCTATCTTTTTCTATGACATAGTCCGAAAATCGCTACATTTTTTCCATGAAAAAGTAAGAAAGTTCTAGTAATCCTGACATAGATATAGCCGATTGGTATCATTCACACTTTACACACCTTTACGAATTTACCCTCAGAGAGAACACGGAAAAATACTCATATGTTTAAATACGAAGTTTGCATTGTCGGCACAGGACGAGTTGGTCTCCCGCTTGGTCTATCTTTAGTAGATGTAGGGGTTAACGCTACTGGCGTCGACCTTGATGAAAACCTGAGAAACGCTGTTAATAACGGCAGAATGCCGTTTCATGAACCTGGATATGACGAACTTGTTGCGAGTAAAAAGTTCAAAATCCACGGCACTCCGGAAGGCATTGTTTCAAATAGCGCAACTATCATTATTACAGTGGGTACCCCACTCCATAATCATATCGAAACTGATTTATCCCAAATCCAACGTGTCCTTGAAGGATTGAAAGAATACTTTCGAAAAGAACAGTTGATCATTCTTCGCAGCACCGTTGCGCCTGGCACGACAACGTACGTCAAAAAGTGGATCGAAAGAAACACAGATTTTACAGTTGGAAAAGATTTATCCCTTTGCTTCTGCCCTGAGCGGATTGCGGAAGGCGTTGCATACGCTGAATTGAGATCCCTTCCTCAAATTTGTGGCGCTGAAGATGATGCCAGTAGAGATGCCGCAGGTGAACTTTTTGGGAAACTTGCTCCTGAAATTATGAAAACTGATTTCATTACAGCTGAATTAGTCAAACTTTTTAACAATATTTCACGATACATCAATTTCGCAGTCGCGAACCAATTCGCACTGATCGCAGACAACTTTGGCGCAAACATTTACGAAACGCGAAGACTTGCAAACCACGATTACCCTCGTTGTAATTTGGCAATGCCCGGATTTACAGCCGGTACTTGCCTCCGAAAAGATTTTGGCATGATTAATGAATGGAGCCCATATCCTGACATGCTTCTTTCTGCGTGGAAAATGAATGAATTCACTCCAGCGATGCTTGTGCAACAATTGATGGAACGAACAAAGATACATGACAGGAAAGTCGCAGTCCTTGGATTTACATTCAA
This sequence comes from uncultured Isosphaeraceae bacterium, assembly GCA_964474235.1. Lineage (GTDB taxonomy): Bacteria > Planctomycetota > Phycisphaerae > Phycisphaerales > SM1A02. The sequence goes on along the minus strand of CAYYRP010000022.1, from coordinate 4,205 downwards.
GCAAGATACCGATGACATTCGCGACAGTCTGGTTCCAAAACTTTGCCGCTACATTCATCGTCAACTTCCAATGGAACTTCGTATTACAGATCACCATCTTTCTGATCCAATTGAAGAGCCGTCGGCAGATAAGCCACTCAAAAACTGGGCAATCAGTGATGCGCTTGATGGCGTGGACTGTGTATTTGTTGCGACGAATCACACAGGGTACGGTGATGTATTAAAGGAACTGGGTAAAACTAATCCAGAAGTATGGGTTGCTGACATTTGGAATGTTGGCGGTATTGATCAAATTTATTATCAAGCAGGACAACTAGTAGGCGAAAAGGTATCACAATGAAAGTATTGTTAACAGGCGGAAGCGGCTTCCTTGGCTGCGAACTTTGCAACGAATTGCTCCAAGCTGGGCATGAAGTTGTTGTATTCGATGACCACTCACGAGGTAAGCCCGCTAGGCTCGAACGATTTGGTGACAGTGTACAACTCGTCGACGGTGATGTTCGTGATTATGCCGCAGTTCGAGAGGCAACTGAAGGGTGTGAAGTTGTTTGGCATCTTGCGTACATCAACGGTACGAGATACTTCTACGAAAAGCCAGACTTAGTGCTTGAAGTTGGCATTGAAGGAACGCAAAACACAATTAAAGCTGCACTCGATGCAGGCGTTCGCAAGTATGTTTTAGCTTCAACAAGCGAAACATACAACGAGCCAACACATGTGCCAACAACGGAATCTGAACGACTTATGATTCCTGATGTTACAAACCCACGGTTTAGTTATGGTGGCGGCAAAATTGCATGTGAATTACTGGCTTTACATGTAGGTGGTTTCCGTGGGCTTGAAACAGTCATCTTTAGACCACATAATTTCATTGGTCCAGACATGGGTTTTGAGCATGTCATTCCTGAAATTACTGGAAAGATTTTTAAAGCATCAGACGGATTGACAAAGAAAGAAATTGATTTGCAAATCCAAGGCGATGGCAGCGAAACACGTTCGTTCTGTGATGTAACGGACGGCGGTAGAGGTTGTTTCTTGGCTGGCGAATTCGGCGAGAACGGAAACATTTACCATGTTGGTACAGAAGAAGAAGTATCAATCAAGCACCTTGTCGAAACAATTGGTAAATACTGTGGCGTAAAAGTGAATGTTGTCCCTGGTGAACTTCGAGCCGGTGGAACACCAAGGCGTTGTCCCGCAATTGGCAAATTGCGAAAACTTGGGTTTGAGCCAAAGTACAACTTTGAACAACTTGTTGAACGATGTGTGACTGGGTACATCGATTATTACAAGCAAGAAGCTAACGTGTAAATGAGTTTGCAAGGTAAAAAAGTTGTCGTTACTGGAGGCAAGGGTTTCCTTGGAGGCTTTGTTTGCAAAGCGCTTACTAGCCGCGGCGCAGAAGTTGTCCCAATTGGAAGCAGTGACTACAACCTGATTGATCAAACAGGCGTTCGTAAGATGTACGAAGAACTTCAGCCTGCTGTTGTTGTGCACCTTGCAGCAGCTTGCGGCGGAATCGGTGCAAATATTGAAAATCCCGCACGATTTTTGTATGAAAATGCAATAATGGGTTTGATGCTGCTTGAAGAGGGCAGGCGACATGAACTTGGAAAATTTGTATTGATCAGTACTACTTGTTCATATCCCAAAGATGCACCGTTGCCACTGCAAGAAGATTCAATTTGGACTGGAAAGCCTGTTGGCGCAACTGGTCCTTACGGTATGGCGAAACGTTTACTACACGAAGCATGTGAAACATACGGTCGTCAATACAATCTACCTTGTGCTGTACTTGTCCCTGCGAACTTGTATGGTCCTGAAGATCATTTTGAAGAAGAAAAAAGCCACGTCATTCCTGCAATTATCCGCAGATATATAGAAGCTAAAGATGCGGGATTGGAGACGGTTTCAAATTGGGGAACTGGTTCACCCACACGTGAGTTTTTGCATGTTGCTGACGCAGCAGAAGCAATCGCAATTGCAACTGAAAAAGATTTTGCGTGCGTACCAATTAACTTAGGAACAGGGATCGAAACATCGATTGCCGATCTCACGAACATCATTGCAGAAGCAGTGGGGTACGAGGGAGAAGTTGCTTGGGATACTTCAAAGCCAGACGGGCAACCAAAGCGATTTCTTGATGTGACGCGTTGCAAGGAACTGCTTGGCTTCGAAGCAAAAATTGATCTTGCTACAGGAATCCGTGAAACTGTTGAGTGGTATAAACAGAACCCCGTAATTTAATGACCACTGTCAGTTAGTTTCAGCACATCAAAATATTTTTTACCAGATGACTCGATTGAATATTCTGTTTCAAGCAGTTGGCGAGCTTTCTTGCCCATTTCTGTAGCTTTTTCTGGGTTTGCCATCATCTCTCGGACACAAGCAACAAGGCTGTCTGGATCATCGAGTCCTACCCAATATCCAACGCCGTTTCCTTCAACTTTTTGCCGCAACTCAGACTCCGGTGCAGAAAAAGCAACGATCGGTTTCCCAATTGAAAGGCAAGTGTAGAGTTTTGAAGGGAAGCTAATGCCATCGATGCCATCAGCAATTGAAACCATCAAACAATCGCAACTTGCAAGTGCATCATTGAATTCTTCCTGAGGGGTGTACCCAAGCAAGATAGTATTTGTTAAATTCCGGTCTTCGATTTGTTTTGCAAGTGCATCTCGTTGACCGCCAGCACCTGTGAATATGAGTTTGAAATTTTCATCTTTCAACTGTTCTGCAGCGTCAAGAATCATGTCAAACTTGTAATAGAGACCGAGGTTTCCAGAGTACATCAAAGTAAAAGGTTCAATTGTTCCATGTTTTTTTGCAAACGCACACTCGGCTTTGTCAATCGGTTTTAACTCGTTTGGATCAGCCCAGTTTGGAATTATGTGTACACGATCTGGATCCGTACCGTAATGGTTGATAACCAATTCCTTTGCAGCTTCACTCAACACGATGACTTGTTTTGCTCTGTTGTACATAAACTTGTTGCACCAGTGCCAAAAGCGATCGATGAAACCACTTTTTTTAATTTTGCCAAGCCACACCGCGATGTCTGGGTAGGCATCGTGAAGAAGTACTGCGTAATTGTGTGGAAAAATAAAAGAACTAAAACCACCAACAAAACCGAGGAAGGGCGGGTTTGTGGTGTAGAGAAAAACCTTGCCCTTCCGTTTTGGAAGGACATGAAAGAAAGTCAGGGGAATCATAAAACTTGCAATATTGACGAGGCGACCGATGATTGAATCCTTACTGAACCGAGTGGCATTCATGCGGAGTGTTTTGACTCCGTTTTTGATTTCTTTTCTGGGACACTCCTGCCATGATTCAGGAGGGCCATACGAGGGCCGGCAAGTGACGACAGAAGTATCAGCGCCAAGCCTTGCGATCTCCTCAGCAAGTTCAAAGAGGAGGTGCCCAGATGAGGCGACATCTGGGGCGTAGTATTGGTTGAGGATTACGACTTTCATAGCGTCGTTTTGAGTGTTCTTTTCTGTCTTTGAATTATGCATGAATGCACTGTATCGACTATTTTCTGTGTGAGAACCCACAAAAGCGGGGTAGAAGAATGTTCTTTGGTTTTGGGCATTTTGGTGGTATAGTAGTGTGATGATTCTCCAACAACTATTGCTTATTTTTGCCTCGATTACGCCACTTGAAGTTCATCCTGCCACGAGTTCGATCGACGGCGCATTTGAACAAGTAACATTTATGCCCGGCACAATCATTGGTAACTGGGATGAAATTGAAAACCCAGAAGGAACCAGCACAATCGAGGGTGTCTGGGGAGGAAGTGGCAACAACTTGATTCCGTGCGAGTTGACACCAACCCTTGGTGGTCCATTTGATTCGCCATGCACCGGAAATCTTTCTATTGAACCAGATGCACAGTTCGAAATGCTTACAGTGGACGGTCTTCTTTTGTCGGCGTTCAATGATGCGCCTGGCACATTTCCAGTCACACTTGGCATGCTGTATGAAACTTTCAGATCGTTTTGACCGGACTCTCTCTACCCCGGCGGCATACAAGTTGATATACCACTCGGCGAAGGTGCGCTCACGGCATTGCGTTTTGAACAAGTTGCAAGTGCACAAACAAAACTTGTTCCAGCAGGTGACCAAGCCTGGTCTTTTGCCTTAGACGTTCCAGTCACAACCACAATGGAAATGGTAGTGTTAGAAACTCCAACGGGTCCGCTCGTTTC
>CAYYRP010000021.1:11674-47786 GCA_964474235.1 uncultured Isosphaeraceae bacterium | reverse complement strand
ACCGCCGCCGCCGCCGCCTCCGCCTCCGCCGCCGCCGCCGCCGCCGCCACTTGCGCCCATAGTCGGCGCATTGTCAAAGTCACGGATTTCAAACAGAAGGTCGGTGATGTTATAGACTTCGAGGGTGACACGTTCATCAAGCGCGGTTTTAGTTGATACTTCAAGAATCCCGTCTTGAATATCGTATGTAATAATTTCAGTATCACTGAGTTGATCAAGCACTCGTTCAAAGACAACGATCATCGGTACGTCACCAATATGAATCGTAATTGGCGTTGATTGATCGATACCAGTATCACTCAGTGCTGGCCAATCGACATAAAATGGAATACCAGAAAGATCACTGAACGTCCTGAACACATCTCCCAATGGTTCGTCTAGAAACTCAAAACCGGCACCAGTCGTTTGTTCCAATGCAACACGAATGCGTCGGTTTTCAACAGAATCTCGGAATCCGTCAACAGAACCAAATCTCCGGTTTGTAAGGTCTTCCCAATCAGATGGATACGTGATCATTCCGTTTAAAGAACGTTCGCCGGGACCATATCGATTTTCTCGTGGTGGAACCAATGCTTCCTTTGACTCTACTGCAAGTTCGGAATACCCAAACTCTCTCAATCGATTTGCTTCAGCATATCTTCTATAGAGTTGTGTTGATTGCAATGCATCTTTGAGTACAAGCGCTGCAGGGTTATCATCTTCAATAAAGAGAATTTCATTGATCACATCCAACGCTTCTGCGTATTTTTGCTCTGCTTGCAATTGCCCAACTCTGCGTAGGTTCTCGTTGATTATTTTTTGTCTTTTATCTGCTTCTGTAGCAGCACGATCTGCCTGATCTCGACTCTTTTCGTTTGCAGCAAGTTGATCTCGATGTTGCTCCCACGCTTCTTTATCTACTGAAATTTGATTGAGCAATGTAGTGGCTTGCTCTCGGCGATTCTTGTACTCTGTTTCTGAGAACAAGGCTCGGTCGTCCCTATCCAATCTCGTAATCGCTGCCTCAACACTTCTTCGTGCACCAATAAAATCTTCTTGTTGCAGTTTGTCGTGTCCCGCAGCCATTGATGAATCAAAGAGCGCCCTTGCAGCTTGTCGTTCCATCGCTTGACGTTGTTGAAACTTATCTAGTCCAGGACCATTGTCAATCATGGAGTACGCTTTTTGTAACCCAGCAATAATGGCTGGATTATTAGGCAAATACTTGTTCGCATTGAGGTATTCATTTGCAGCTTCACGCCAACGACCAGCTTCTGCTGCTGCAACTGCGCTATCAAGAGCGGCTTGTCCCATTGCCTTTTCCATAAGGGAAGCTTGTTCAGCAGCAAGTGCGGCGACTTCTTCGTCGGACAGTTCGGGTTCTTTAACTATTTCAATTTCAACAACTACTTCCTCTATTTCAACTACAGGTTCTGGTGCTGGCTCGTCTTCTACTACGACTTCTTCAGCAATTTCCTCTTCATCAGGAATAACTATGTCGTCATCTTCTTCTACAACAGGCTCTTCACTTGGTGAAGGGGGTTCTTCGCCGGCATCCTGCGCAAATGATTCGAATGTAAAAGACAAACAGATGGTTGCTACAAGAACTATGTGTAAGTGTGCGTTGCGTAAATCGAAAAAGGGTTTCATGAAACTCTCCAAAGTTCCTAATCTCCATCAGCACTGCGACAGTGCAACACTGATTTGTTCGACGTAAAGAAAGGTAGTTACGAATAACCAAACGCCGACCCCTCGAAAAAGTCAACTTATATCCGTCATACAAAGTGAGAATGACGGACTAAAATTACCATATATATCATGCCCAACAAAGGCACAAAAATGGCTGAGCGGTAGCGTACAACACCCATAGAATGGTCGCAAGGCGGTTTGAGGGTAACTTAGAGGTTTTCGGACTTACAAGCACAAGACCTCCTTCATGCTGCCCTTACACGAGCTTTTGTGAAGTTCGCATCATCTCGACAAATAGCCTAAATAGGTGGGCTGAGTCATGGGGTCCAGGCGATGCCTCAGGGTGAAATTGAACGCCCATAACCGGAAGTTTTTCGTGCCTGAATCCTGCCACAGTGTCATCATTGAGGTGCCGGTGCGTCACAACACAGCCAACTTCCTCCAAAGATGCTTCATCAACACAAAAACCATGATTTTGGCTTGTTATTTCTACTTTATTCGTCTCAACAGCCCGAACTGGCTGATTTGCTCCTCGGTGCCCAAACTTCAATTTCCACGTGGTTGCCCCAAGCGCGATTGCAAGCATCTGATGCCCAAGGCAGATACCGAATGTAGGTAATTCCTTTGCCATCACCTTCAATGTTTCAATAGTCGTTTTTACCGCTTCAGGATCGCCTGGTCCATTGGAGACGAATAAACCGTCTGGTTTTTTTGCACGTATTTCATCCGGCGAGGCCGTATTTGGCATGGAGATGACATCGCAGCCGGCAGATACTAAGTTCTTGTAAATACTACTCTTAGCACCACAATCAAGAGCCACCACTCGGATTCTAGTGGATGATTCAGTATTGTGATGGGTATCCCACTCACCGAGATTCGTCGCCCAATCAGAAGTTGATTCTGACGATGCAGAACTTGCTAAGTCCTGTCCTGTCATGACGTTAGAGCCTTTTGCAAGCAATAGCAAAGCATCATCTGAGAGCGAGCCATCCGTACTGATCACGCCCCGAATCGCACCACATTGGCGAATATGAAGCACGAGCGCTCGCGTATCAACGCCATCTATTGCAATCACATCGTTATCTGAGAGCCATTCTCCTAAACCACTCTCAGAACGGTAGTTAGAGTCTGTTCTTGAAGCCTCCCGTACGACAAAGCCTGCTACCTGAGCACGGTTTGATTCCAAATCATCTTTGCAAACACCGTAATTTCCGATCATCGGTGCTGTCATGATGAGAATCTGGCCAGCATAACTTGGATCCGTCAACGCTTCCTGATAGCCACACATTGCAGTGTTGAAAACAACTTCTCCAGTTGAAGATGCCATCGCTGTTTTGCCAAACGAACGACCTCGAACGATGGTGCCATCCTCAAGAACTAATCGACAAGATGTACCTTTGCTTTCATTCATGAACTGACATTGTAACCATCTCTACAACTTATACCGAGTTATGACCTAACGCATTATAGATGGGGTCGGGTCCAACACCCGGCACCGGACCTGGCACGGGGTCGGGTACAACACCCGGCACCGAACCTGGCACCGGACCTACCATGTAAACTTCTCAATCATGGTGGGCCTCTTTGACGAACCAACTATTTCCTATGTTCAAGTTGCAGTAGAACGTGCAGTTGACAGATACCCCCACGGACTTACCTATGGGGTCCCAGAAAGTCTCGCTCCAATTGAAGTAGGGCAACTCGTCACCGTCCCCCTTGGAAGAGGTAATACGCCGACAGATGCGTGGGTTCTCTCGACGAACAACAACCCTCCAGACTTTGGAAAAAACAAAGAGACAAAACAAGTTTTTTCAAAAAGTACTGTAACTGTTTCCTTGCCGCAAGATCTTGTCAAACTGGCCTCTTGGATCAGTTCGTATTATTGCGCTTCAATAGGTCCAACACTTTCAACAATGTTGCCCGGACCCGTTCGAAAAGGAACAGGTCTCAAAACAAAAACACTTGTTGACCTTATTGCATCTCCGCAAGTTGATATCAAAATTACAAAAAAACAACAGCAAGTGCTTGACCACATCGCTGAACTTCCGAATAACGAACGCCCAATCGGCATTGCACAACTTATGAAACTTGCAGATCTTGGTAGCCGAGGACCAATCGACAGATTATGCAACCATGGGTATCTCTCAACGCATCAAGTTACAAATATTGAAGCGGCATGGTTCAAACAAACAATTGATAACAAAAAAGCGCCAACCCTCACCGAAGATCAAAACAAAGTTATAGATGCTATTTTTCCAACCCTCACAGATGAATACAGTTGCCATCTGCTGCACGGCGTTACGGGCTCGGGAAAAACTGAAATCTACATTCGCCTCATTGAACAAGCAATTAAGGACGGCGGAAAAGCAATAGTGCTAGTTCCAGAAATTTCTCTAACCCCACAAACCGCCGCCCGACTCATGGGTCGTTTTCCTCATAAACAAGTTGCAATTCTTCACTCTGCCCTCACCAAAGCGCAGCGCCATCAACAATGGGCAATGGTTGCAAATGGCGAGGCAGACATCATTCTTGGCGCTCGGAGTGCAATCTTTGCTCCAGTTCCGATTGAAAATCTCAAAATCATCATCGTTGATGAAGAACATGATCATTCCTATAAACAGGATCAAACCCCACGGTACCACGGTCGAGATGTTGCAATTCGCCGTGCTTCAACCGCGAAATGTCCCATCGTTCTTGGTTCAGCAACACCATCAATGGAATCTTGGTGGAATGCAACACGAAGAAATATTTCAACATTACACACACTTCCTCACCGAGCGCCTGGGCTAACTTCACCGAAAGTTGAAATCGTCAATATGCGGATTGCACGCGCTGCAGCAAAAGGTGTCATGCCAGTCTTTAGCAGAGAACTCGAAAGTGAAATGCAACGCGCTCTCGCAAGTGGAGGACAAATATTACTCTTGCTCAACCGCCGTGGTTTTGCGCCTTGGATTGCATGTTCAAGTCGCGGGTGCGACTGGATGATGCGATGCGAACATTGCGAATCGTCCATGGTGTACCACAGGCGAAAACCCCTTGAAGAAGTTGGGTTTGTTCGCTGTCACCACTGTGCAAAAGAACAACGTGTTCCAAAAACTTGTCCTGATTGCTCTAAGCCTGTCATTCGATTAGGAGCAGGAACCCAACGGCTTGAAGCAATCATTCGTGAAACAATCCCACTTCCTGATGATCAAATTGCAAGGCTTGACACAGACACTGCACGCAAAAGTTCTGAATTGCACGCAACACTTGATCGTTTTACACGTGGCGAAATCCGAGTCCTCTTGGGAACGCAAATGATCGCAAAGGGTTTGGATGTTCCAGGCGTAACACTCGTAGGAGTCATTGACGCAGACACTGCGATTGATCTTCCGGACTTTAGGGCTTCCGAACGAACGTACCAACTAGTCGCACAAGTGTGCGGGCGATGTGGGCGAGGAAGTGCAAGTGCAAAAGCAATCGTACAGACATATAACCCAGAAGCACCTGCAATCGTACTTGCTGCAAAAAATAATTACGAAGAGTTCGCAAATCGCGAACTTCAACTTCGCCAAGAAACCGGTCTTCCACCAACAACGCGAATGGTTCGATTTGTTGTGAGAGATAATGAATTTGAAATTACCGCTAGTCGAGCAGATTCGCTTTACGAAAGATTATTGTCGATTGCTCCTCGAGCAATTCAATTGACTTCTCCTGCACCTTGCGTATTCACAAGAATCGCAGATCGCTACCGATTTGATCTCACCGCTTCTGCCATGACGGCACGTGCGTTACAACATTTTATTGCCGATGCTCGGTCTAGGCAATACATCACAAATAACCGAGATCTTGCTGTGGATATTGACCCAATTTCAATGCTGTAACTAACCCAAAAAATGAGGCTTCAGACGGTCTAGGGCCTGAACGAGGGGAAGATTACTCCGCCTTCTCATACAGCCGTAAAAACCTATTTTCTGATAGTATTTACGTTTTTACACCCCTGATGCGAGCAAAAAGATGCCGCCAAACGCAGATAAACGCGATTTAACGCCAACAACAATAGATCCCTCGATTAATGCATGGAACGCTACATTTCTAGACGCGCTTTTTTCGCAATGGAAGGCAGATTCTAACTCTGTCAGCAAAGAATGGCAGGATTTTTTCCAAGGGTTTGAACTTGGTTCATCTCTCGAACATCAAGAAGCTGGCTCGGGAGCACAATCTTGCGTTGATTCCCTTATCTATAACTATCGAATGGAAGGTCACTACGCAGCAGATCTTGATCCTCTTGGTCTGCAAAAACCAAACCGCTCGAAACTGCATCCTGAATCTTTTGGGCTCTGCGAAGGACAACTTGATACCCTCTTTGATCCCGGGCATCTTGATTTGCCAAAACCTTCAACATTACGCGACATCGTCGAACGACTTGAACAAACGTATTGCAGACATATCGGTGTTGAATACTCACACATCGAAAACCGCGAGCAGAGACGATGGCTACAGTCCGAAATGGAACCGACGGCGAACCGCCCAACGTTCGATAAAAAAATACGACATCGAATCCTTCGTAAATTAATTGAAGCAACAACGCTTGAAAATTTTTGCGCAACAAGGTACCTCGGTAAAAAACGGTTCAGTTTAGAGGGAAGTGAATCGCTCATTCCAATGATGAACGAGCTCATCAATGGAGCTGGTGAGCATGGAGTAAATGTTATCACCATTGGCATGGCACATCGTGGAAGAATCAACGTACTTGTCAACATCCTCCGCAAATCATACGACCAACTTTTTTCTGAGTTTGAAGAGAGTTGGGTAGAAGATTTTACCGGTGGTGGTGGCGATGTGAAATATCACCTTGGGTACAGCGCGGACATTCTCACTGACCTTGGAAAACCAGTACATCTTACGCTTGCGCCGAACCCATCGCATCTTGAATTTGGACATTCCATTGTTCTTGGAAAAGCAAGAGCAAGACAAAGAATCCAACACGATGAAAATCGAAGCCTTTGTATTCCACTGCTGATCCATGGTGACGCTAGTTTTCCGGGGCAAGGAATCGTTGCAGAAATGTTTAATATGGCGCACCTCGATGGATACACGGTTGGCGGAGCTGTGCACATTGTTGTCAATAATCAAATTGGTTTCACAACAAATCCAAGAGACAGTTACAGTGGACGGTACTGCACTGACATTGCAAAAATGGTTGGAGCCCCAATCTTCCATGTCAACGGCAACGATCCAGAAGCGTGTATACACACAATTAATATGGCTGTGAAATATAGACAAACATTCCACAACGATGTCGTCGTTGACGTCTGGACATATCGGAAGCACGGACATAACGAATCGGACGAGCCAAGTTACACGCAGCCGCTCATGTACAGTTCGATCAAAAGCATGATCCCTGTCACAAATAAATACGCATCAGCCCTCATCAAACAAGGTGTTCTTACAAAAGAATCATTTGAGCAAATGACGAGTGATGTTCGACATGAACTCGAAGTCTCACAAGAACGATCTAAGGAGCACCCCGTGTCATCGAGTGTCCCTCCCTACCAACCTTCTACGGCATGGGAAGGTCTTCAGGGTGACACACATCTTCGAAAAATTGATACAACAGTTTCAAAACACCTATTAACAAAAGTTGCCAACGCCCTTGGGTCTGTCCCAGACACCTTCAATCTCCACCCCAAACTCAAAAAACTTCTCGCTGCCCGAAAACAAATCATTGAAAAGAACACACCATTTGATTGGGGAATTGGCGAGTTACTTGGCTTCGGAACGCTCCTTGAAGAAGGGAACGCAGTACGACTTACGGGGCAAGATGTCGAACGCGGCACGTTCAGCCATAGGCACGTGGCAGTCATCGACACCGAAACTGGCGAACCGCTGCTTCCTTTGAATAACATTTCATCGCAACAAGCAAAATTGTGCGTACACAACAGTCCGCTCACCGAAAACGCATGTTTAGGTTTTGAATATGGGTACTCGCTTGGCGATCCACACATGCTTGTAGTATGGGAAGCACAGTTTGGAGATTTTGTAAATGGCGCACAAGTAATCATCGATCAATTTGTCTCTTCTGCAGAAGCGAAATGGAGAAGATCATCGGGGCTTGTGATGTTACTCCCACACGGCTACGAGGGGCAAGGCCCCGAGCACTCATCCGCGCGGCTAGAGCGGTTTCTCGCTCTTTGTGCTGATCGAAATATCACAGTGATCAATCCAACAACTCCAGCTCAAATCTTTCATGCACTGAGACGCCAAATCAAATGGTCATTTAGAAAACCGCTCGTTGTCATGTCACCAAAAAGTTTGCTCAGGCATCCAAAAGCTGTTTCAACAATTGCGGATTTAACCGACCACAATTTTCAACCACTGATCGATGACACAATCGATGCGGAGAAAATCAATCGAGTCATTTTTTGCTCCGGGAAAATATACTACGACCTTGCCTCGCACCGCGAAACCATCTCAAATCCTGATTCAGTTGCTTTGGTTCGAATTGAGGAACTCTATCCATTTCCAAGCGTTGAATTGCTCAAGTTGATTCTCAAGTACGCGGAGAAGGAGTTTATGTGGGTGCAAGAAGAACCTGAAAACATGGGTGCGTGGCGGTACATTGACGCTTCTTTTAGAGACATTTTTTCTATCGAACTCACCCGCGTTTGCCGCAGACCATGTGCATCCCCAGCGGTTGCCTCAAATACAATGCATAAAACAGAACAACACCGTATCCTCATCGAAGCAGTTGGACTTCCAACAGAAACACAAGCATGACACACCCAATTATTATTCCAAATCTTGGCGAATCAATTACTGAAGTTGTGCTTGGAGAATGGCTCATTCAAGATGGCAACTGGGTTGATCGCGATCAACCACTTCTAGAAATTGAATCGGATAAAGTCACGCAAGAATTGCCCTCTCCTGTTGCAGGCATTGTGACAATCACAAAACAAACTGGGGAAGAATGTCAAGTTGGTGACACGATCGGTTCAATTGACGAGTCTGCGCCTCAACCAGAAAAAATGCATACCGAAGAAGTTGCACTTGAAGAAGTGACAAAAGAAACTGTTGCTTCTGCTGAACAAACCAAAGCAACACCACTTGCAAAAAAAGTTGCGATTGACATGGGCGTTGAACTTGATCAAGTAACAGGTTCTGGAAGTGCGGGAAAAGTAACGAAAGCAGATGTGATGAGTGCAAGTGAATCATCCCTTTCGCAACCTATTGAAGAAAAATCACATCCAACACAAATCATCGATGAAAGTTCCATGGAACGGCGCGGAGTCCGTCGTGAAAAAATGTCGATGCTCAGAAGAAGGATCGCAAAGCGACTCGTCGAGGCGCAGCACTCCGCGGCAATGCTCACAACTTTCAACGAAGCAGACATGAGCAAAGTGATTGCCCTTCGAAAGATCCACAAAGAAGAATTCAACGATCGCTATGGCGTCAACCTTGGATTTATGTCCTTTTTCACAAGAGCATGTGTCTCAGCGCTGCGAGCTTGGCCTGCAATTAACGCATCAATCGAGGGGGATGAGGTGGTCTACCACGAGTATGTAGACATGTCGATTGCAGTTGGGACCGAACGAGGGCTTGTCGTGCCTGTCATCCGAAACGCAGATCGAATGAGTTTTGCAGAAATTGAATTGACGATTAAAGAACTTGCCCATCGCGCAAAAGATGGAAAATTAACAATTGAGGATATGACTGGCGGCACGTTCACCATCAGCAACGGTGGTGTCTATGGATCAATGATGTCAACACCAATTTTGAATCCTCCGCAATCTGGAATTCTTGGATTGCACCGTATTCAAAATCGTCCAATTGAAAACCCCGATAATCCGGGTGAGATAGTACTTCGGCCAATGATGTATCTCGCACTCAGTTACGACCACAGGGTTGTCGATGGCGAAGGCGCAGTTCGTTTTCTTGTTCATTTGAAGGATTGCATCGAAGATCCGCAACGATTGCTACTTGGTCTTTAGTATGTCTGATGATTCTGGCCATCTTCCTGTTCTTCCGGATCAAGTTTGCGATCTGCTTGATCCTCAAGAAAGTGATGTCATTGTTGACCTCACTGCGGGCAGAGGTGGACACGCAGAACTTCTTGCAAAACAAGCTGGTGGAAATCCAAGAGTTATCTTGTTCGATCTCGATGAGGCGAACCTTGAATTCGCAACAAAACGGCTTGAAAAATCAGGCATCCTCGTCGAGCCACACCACGCAAGTTTTGTCACTGCAGCTTCAACACTTACGGAATCAGGCATACAGGCAAACTGCGTGCTCGCTGACCTTGGGTTTTCTTCAAATCAGATGGATGAACCCCAGAGAGGCTTCAGTTTTGGCAATGATGGCCCACTTGATATGCGCCTTGATCCCTCAAAGGGGACGACCGCAGCGGATCTCGTCAACTCGCTGGGTGAAAAAGAACTCGCAGATATGATCTATTTCCTCGGTGAAGAACCTTATTCTCGCCGAATTGCACAAAAAATTACACTTGAACGACAAGAAACGCCGATTTTAACCACTGCTAGGCTCGCACAACTTGTGCGTGATGCCTACGGCGCACGGGCTCGCTCGTCACGACTGCACCCCGCAACACGCACCTTTATGGCGTTGCGAATCGCAGTCAACGGAGAACTCGATTCGCTCGATGCATTGCTCCTCGATGTCGAGACTGGCGGCCGCAAGGTCGACACTGGTGGTTGGTTACATCCGTCCGCCAAAATAGCTGTGATCAGTTTTCACAGCTTGGAGGATCGCCGAGTCAAGCAATCCTTCGTCGCCCTTGAGAAGCGTGAATTGGCGAAGCGATTAACGCGCAAACCGATTCGAGCAACGGATGAGGAGCAGCACCTCAACCCACGCTCTCGCCCTGCGAAACTTCGAGCGGTCCAACTTGGTTTGTAGAAGGCACGCCCTTCTTCTTTGTGATCGGATCTCCATTCCCCATGGACAGCAATAACAAAATTTCCATCATCATTGGTTTCGGTTTACTTATTTTTGTGGGCATGTTTGTCGCCGACCATTTTTCACATGCAACACACCGTGAAGTTGCCACTTTTGTGGGTGAACTTCCAAGCCCCCCGCCAATCCCAGCGTCGCAACTAATCACAGGTCCACTTCCATCACTTGAAACGATTGAACATCCTAAAAATGCACACAATAAAGTCCACTTTGTCAGCAAAGGCGAATCTCTTCGATCCATATGCAGCAAGGAATATGGTGATTCTGGCTTAGCGAACGCCGTCTCGCTCTGGAATGGTCTCTCTTCTGCAAACCGCATCGAAGTCGGTCAACAAATAGCACTTCCTACAAGATCAGCGTTAGTTGCTGCACCGATCCCATCTCCCGCCCACGAAATTCAAACTACTCCTAAGCACATGGAACCAGCAACTCCAGACTTTGGAACATACACAGTAAAAAGCGGTGACACCCTTTCTCAAATCGCACAACACGTGTGTGGATCAGCAAAGTTCACCAACAAACTCATTGCACTAAACAAAACAACACTTCCCAATCCTGACCGTTTGCAAGTAGGAATGAAACTTCGGTATCCCATTCAATAACTACCCATGGCGCGCAAGTTACTCATCGTCATCTTTGTATTTACGATCGCAGCACTATCGTTGCTCGCCATTCGACAAGAACAAATCAACACAGTCCATGCGATGACCGTTTTGCATCAACAAATTGCAAGACAAGAAACTTCGCTCGATGCACTTCGTTTTGCAATAGAGAAAGAGTGTTCCGCTGAATCACTTGGACTTTTCCTAACTGCTGAAGTTCTCCCACATGAATAAAGGGGATGAAACAAGAATTCTTCGCGTAGCAATAGCCGTCTGCGTTATTGTTGGAGTTGCACTGGGCGCTGGGTTTTACAGAGTCGTTTCACTTAAAGTTGACACTCCGCAAGAGTTAACTTCCATTGCTACGCCTACGAATAGCAAAATCACACAACTTGCTACTCGCGGTTCCCTACTCGATAGACGCGGTAGAATACTTGCTGGAAGTAGGGTTGGGTATAAGTTATTCGTTGACCCATCACTTGTTGAAAACCCCGAAACGCTTGCTTTTGATCTTGGTGAAAAACTACAGATTCCCCCTGCTGATATTGAACGAAAAATTCGCTCGCGGTCGACCAGTCGGTATGTCATTGTTGTTGATTTACTTGAACAGTGGCAAGTTGATCTCATCAGAGATTGTTCCTATCAATGCCTTGGTCTTGAACAACGGCTCGTTCGAAGTTATCCACACGGCGATTCAGTCGCTAGCCTTGTCGGACTTGTTGGAACTGAACACACAGGCCTTGCAGGACTTGAACATGCACTGAATGATTCCCTTGGTGGAACAACTGGAACACTCGTTCGGCTTCGTGATTCGAGAAAGCAAACGATTTGGGTTGACCCAAATAATTACAAACCAAAAAGCAACGGCGATAACGTACAACTTACAATCGATGTCGTGATTCAAGAAATTGCAACCAATCATTTGCAGGCAGAAGTACTGCGGTGCAATGCAGGTGGTGGACGCGTTGTTGTCCTAGATCCAAAAACTGGCGACATCCTCGCGATGACAGATATTTTGAATCCTCGCGAAAATTGGACGCAAGAAGTTTCCGATCCATCAAGAGACATCGATCCGCGTCTTGGTCGCAATCGCTGCCTCAGCGATCCATACGAGCCGGGCTCTACCTTCAAACCATTTGTATGGTCGGTTGCAACACAACTTAGAAAAGTAACGGTTGATGAAGTACTTCCCACTCCATCTGGCAACCCATACAGAACAAGTACCGGCCGCCCGATTCGAGACGCCCACTATTACGGTCCGTCAACTTGGCGAAAAGTATTAGTGAAATCGATGAACAGCGGCATGGCGATCGTTGCCCAGCGATTAACGAATAAAGAAATGCAAGATGCAATCACTGGGTTTGGTTTCGGTTCACCCACGCACCTTGGTCTTGCAGGCGAAACCAGGGGGTTGATCACCTCAGCAAGGAACTGGTCAGCGTACACACAAGCATCCGTAGCAATGGGACATGAAATAGGCGTCACGCCTGTGCAGATGGTGCAGGCTTTTTGTGCGTTCGCGCGGGATGGTTCAATTCCTCAGTTACGCCTTGTTGCAAAAACGAATACTGCTGTCCCAATTGTGCGGCAAGCAATTACACCTGAGATTGCAAATACGACACGAATAATTATGGGCGAAGTCATGACCGAAGGTACTGGAAGAAAATCGCAAAGTGATCTCTATGATTTGTTTGGGAAGTCTGGCACAGCCCAGTTGCCAAAAGCAGATGGAACTGGATATTTTGAAGATAGATACACCGCGAGTTTCATTGCAGGCGCTCCACTTGAAAACCCAGCGCTCGTCGTCGTCTGCGTCATTGACGATCCCGACAAAAGAATCGCCCACTACGGTGGTGAAGTCGCGGGACCAGTGGTTCGAGATATTATCAACGACACGCTCGAGTACCTCGGCGTTGCACCTACAAAAGTGCAAGTCGCGACTGAGCACTAACGCCAGTTGTAAGCTATTTTTGTAACGCCTCAGATCGCTGGTCGAATCCCAGGGGCAGAGAGATGAGATGGTGCTGCGTCCACACATTACTCAAGTTCAGAAGTGAGGTCCAAAAACCTCTGTGTATCCCAGACACTGTGGTAATAAAGCAATGCAAGTATATTGAGAGCGGAACAGTTGTGGCAAAACACAACTTAAAAAGCAGATTTATTTCTCGCGCTCTACATTCGCCAAGCGAGGGGCTTCCCACTCCCGCCTGTTGTTTCCTTCACGAGCATCACAGTCATGCCTGCAAAAAGCGCAAAGCCAAACATCGCGATGGATGCCCATGTCAGTTGTAATGCGGCAAGCCACGCGCCTGCGTATATACACTCCCACAGCGCGCCGTATCTTCTGATTTTTTCTGCCGCAATGCGGTGAGAACTTGCATGCATTGTTTTCCATCGAATTGTCACGATGAAACCCACGATCGCTGCAACCATCCAAATCAACGAGAATACTGACATGCCATCTGGCAAAATAGAACCTGTCCGTGCGAACGGCCCGCCTAGGATTACTGCAGACCAAAAAAGCCAGCCCAAGACTATTCCGGTCCAACCCCTAAAGGACAATTTTGGGCGTTTCCCTTCAAGGACATAGACGGATATTCCACAAATCATGACATGCGTCATCACCAACCAAACTGGCAGTGTAAATGTCAGCTCAATGTTCGCGATTAACATGTGCGTTGCATACAACAAACCAATAGCAACGATCCCAACTGCTGGGACGAACTTCCCAACCGTATTGTAGAACAACACAATCGCAGCAGTCAACAATGTAATTTGCACTGGCCAAGTTCCCAAAAATGAAGCGGCAAGAAGCGCCAACAACAAACAAGAAACCATCACGACTGCCGCATGACTCATGGAAACAAGACCCTTTGGAATTGGTCGATTCGGATGAAAGGCAGCATCGTGTCGAGCATCCAACGTGTCATTCAAGGAAGCAGCGAAACCACACATGCAAATAGCAATGACTGCTGTTGCGAGCAACGCTGACCACCATGGGATCAAGTATACACTCGTGCCGACAAAATCCGAATCCGTTTTGGTCAAAATCAGCACCAGCCAAATATCTGCTACTGCACCAATTGCCACACTTAACCTAGTCAAATGTAATGTCGCCAATGCCTGTTTAGAACTCTTTAACAC
Source organism: uncultured Isosphaeraceae bacterium (assembly GCA_964474235.1). Lineage (GTDB taxonomy): Bacteria > Planctomycetota > Phycisphaerae > Phycisphaerales > SM1A02. Next base: position 33,420 of record CAYYRP010000021.1, on the reverse strand, counting down.
AAGCGTATCGTATCGACCGAGACCAAGAAATGCCCCAAATTGTGGGTCATAAAATCGAATCAACCCCCCCCTCACCGTTGTACATCAGTCCGTTCGCCTTTACTATGCCTCACCTATGCTTGATCTCCCTTCTCTGCCTACCACGGCTGCTGATCTCTCGATCGCGATCATTGTCAGCAGATACCACGCTGACATCACCGATGCACTTGCTGAGGGCGCGAAACAAGCATTTATTGATGCTGGTGGAGATGAATCGCAACTCACACTCATCCCAGTCTCTGGGGCATGGGAACTTCCTGTTGCAGCGAGCACACTCCTTGAAGAAAAAAAAGTTGATGCAGTTGTCGCACTTGGGTGCATCATCACCGGCGAAACAACGCACGATCAAGTGATCGCAAATGCAATCGCTGGGGGCCTCATGCAACTTTCCCTGAACTCCGGAAAGCCCGTCTCAATGGGCGTCCTCACTTGCAAAACATTTGAGCAAGCAATGGCACGCGCTGGGGGCGATTGTGGCAACAAGGGAATCGAATCAATGAACGCTGCTCTCGCAACAATTGCAACAATTCAAAGCCAACACGAAACATAAATTACACGTATGCCACAAAGCCGAATCCTCCGACAACAAACGCTCCAACTCCTCTGCCAATTTGATGCTGGCAATTCTGATGTCGCATCGATTACTGATGCAACTTTTGATGAAGAAACTTCTGAAACTTCTCCACCAAATACAAAAGTTGCATCACTTGCAAAAAAAGTATGGGCGACAAAAGACAAGGCAGACGAAACTGTTGCGCCGCTTACTCCAGAGTGGCCTACGCACAGGCAGCCATTGATCGACCGCAATATTTTACGGCTCGCTTATTATGAAATCACAAGCGAGATGACACCACCGAAAGTAGCCATAAATGAAGCGATCGAACTCGCAAAAGAGTATGGAACGCAAGAATCTCCTGCATTTATCAATGGTGTTCTTGATAAAATCAAAGAACAGTATGAGGCGAATGGCAAAGACACGGAAATCGTTGCACCATAATGGGACTTTTCAGAGCAACTGTACATGCACTGAGAAGTGGACTTTCCAGAACGCGAAGCGCTTTGGCAACCCCACTTGCTGCGATGCGTGGACGCACTATCGACAACGATTCGATCAATGAACTTGAACGGCTACTACTCTCCTCCGATGTGGGGACAAGAACGACCGATGTCATCGTGAATGAACTTCGCGAAGGAGTCTCAAGGGGTGAAAAACAGAATCGAGATATCCTTGAACTACTTCGCGATCAACTTGTCGAACGACTTGCACATAAAAATCGCTCCCTTGCAATTGCAGAAACTTCGCCAACTGTAATTCTAGTTGCAGGCGTCAACGGCGTTGGCAAAACAACAAGTGTTGCAAAAATTGGACGTGCACTTCGCGAAGAAAACCGATCTGTCTTGCTTGCAGCCGCGGACACATTTAGAGCCGGCGCTGTTTCGCAACTTACAACCTGGGCCCAACGCCTTGGCATTGACATCGTTAAGGGACAACAGGGTGCGGACCCTGCAGCAGTTACTTTTGATGCCGCCGAAGCAGCAATCGCACGTGACACCGACGTCCTGCTCATCGATACTGCTGGCAGATTACACACCCAAGAGCCCTTGATGCGACAACTTGAAAAAATCAAACAAGTCACTGCAAAGAAAGTTGCTGGTGCTCCGCATGAAGTCCTCCTTGTCCTTGATGCAACGCAAGGTCAAAACACACTCGTGCAAGCGAAACGTTTTTCTGAGGCAATCGATGTGACCGGGATTTTTCTCGCAAAACTCGATGGCACCGCGCGGGGCGGCATCGTCTTTGCAATCGAAGATGAAATTGGCATTCCAGTTAAACTAATCGGCATTGGCGAACGCCCTGAAGATGTCGAACCCTTTGACCCCGAAGTATTTGTCGACGCTCTGATCAACGAAGCAGTTTCGTAACGCCCATGAAGGTATCATGCACAACTGTGAGACATTGGCTTCAATTCATTCTAATCTCTATCATCTCAGCAGGAGTATCTGCCCAAGAAATACAATTCAGAGATGTGCAAAACAAGGGCGATCGCCTTTCTGGAGTTGTGCTACCTGTTCTTCCCCGTGATGCTGAAATCACAATTCTTGCACTTCGGGCTGATGCTTGGTCAGTTGACGATACCAAACGCCTTGTACTCACTACTGACATCGTGATTTCAATTGGTACCTACACGTTCCAAGCTGAAAAAGCATCCGTCTGGATCAATCGAATGCCAACTGATCGCGGCGTTGTTTCGCAAATTGCCGTCTACATGCCAACATCCACACGAACTGGTGGGCGAGCGGCACTAGGTGCAGAAGGAAAAGATTTGCTTATCGTTGGTAGCACACGAGGTGGAATCAATATGGATGTTGCCCTGCTCACTCCAAAAAAACCTGCCAACCAAGGCGCTTTTATTCAACAATCAGAAAGTCGGCTCGCTGGGTACATACAAGGATTACAAATCGGCGAAACAAAACTATCAACTCGCCCTGAAGTCATCGCTTCACCACTCCCAGTCGAAGAAGATAAAACACTCATTTCTCAAGTCCCTGTTCAACAAACGAAACAGCCTTGGCTTCGCTCAAAATCTGGAATCATGTCCATCACGGCGGATCACGTTGAACTTGAAACAGGCGACATCGAAAACACGGTCACAATTGTTGGGAATGTTGTGTTAGAACTTAGATCTACTTCTGGCATTGATGACATGCAAATGACTGCAGACCGCGCTGTGATCTTTACTGACCCTGGCTCAATCAGGGATATGGCTTCTGGAAAAATTGAATCACAAGATATTCGAGGGATTTATCTCGAAGGAAACGTCCTCGTTGATTCAAATCATGGCGAGTATCTCGTTCGTTCTCCCCAAGCCTACTACGACTTCACAACTGACAACGCAATGCTCGTAGAGGCTGTACTCCGAACCTACGCCATGCAGGGAAAGGTTCCACTCTTTGTTCGAGCAAAAGAGATGCGGCAAGTTGCTGTTGATCAATGGACTGCGAAAGGTGTGCAAGTTTCTACAAGTTCATTTGCTACCCCTGACCTTGCTATTGGTTCAAGTGAACTCACACTTACCGAACAGCCTGATGGAAACATGTTTATTGAATCTTCTCACAACACCCTTCGAATGGGTGGTTTGCCTGTTTTTTATTGGCCCCATTACTCGGGCGAAGCAAACGATATTCCACTGCATAAAGTGAAGTTTGGGTACAAAAAGACGTTCGGTTCTTTTTTAGAAACTGAATGGGACCTCTTTACATTGCTTGGCGTTCAGCAACCAAAAGGTTTAAAAGCTGATTTGCGATTAGATGGTTACAAAGCGCGCGGCGCTGGTGTCGGATTAGATATTGGTTATGCCTTTGGAAACCATGACGGTGATCTAGATTTATATTTCCTCTCTGATGCAGGCATGCAAAAAACTTCTTCTGGCGTTGAGATGGATGTACCAGACCATCAACGAGGATACATGCTGTGGGAAAACCAAACTACGCTGAGTGATCATTGGTCACTACAAACACAATTGAGTTACATCAGTGACCCAACGCTCATGTCCGTTTGGAGACAGAGCGAATATAAAAACCGCAGAGAATACGAGACAAGTATCTATGCAAAATATCAAAAAGAAAACTGGGCATTTACTGCTTTTGCATCGCATGATCTCAATAAGTTTATTTCAATCAGTTGGCTGCTCGCTTCAAGACAATACGCTGTTGAAAAAGCACCGGAGCTTGGTTTGTTCCGATACGCCGACGACATTTTCAATGGAGCAGTGACTTGGTCGAGTGAAACACGAATCACGAGGGAGCGTATGCGTTTCCAAGATGGAACGCCCGTCTCCAATGGCTTGAAACGCCGTGCATTTCCTATGCCCGGTGGTGGATTTCTAGGTAACAACCAACCATTTACTGATCTGTTCGCGGCAAGAGGATTGACTGAAGGATTCAAAAATCGACTCACAACGAGGCATGAATTTACCGCTCCATTTTCAGTTGGCGCGTTTAAGTTTGCACCTTTTGCCAGTATGCAAGCAGATGTCCGAATTGGTGATGACGATGCTGCGGCAAATGAAAAAGATACAAAATGGTTTTCAACAGTTGGTCTTCGCGCTTCAACCCAAGTTCAACGCATCTATAACGATATAGACAACGGCATTTTAGACCTACACCGTCTCAGGCATGTCATCGAGCCATACATGACACTATGGTATGGCTCGGGCAGCGTTGATCCTATGTCCATTGAACAATACAACGCACTTGTTGACAATGTTTCGACTGGGACTGCAGCATGGCTTGGTGTAAAAAATACACTGCAAACCTGGCGTGGAGGACCGGGGCGCTGGTACGAAGTCGATTGGCTAACTGTTGACGTCTCACTACTCGCTGCTGGGAGTGATTCTACAAGGCGATACGACGTACCTCAATTTTTTAGTTGGCGACCAGAATATTCGTCTCTTGAAGATTCTGTCATGGCAAACAGTATTTGGCAGATCAGTGATGGCGTAGCACTCCTTGGAAACGGCACGTGGCTCACCGATAACGGCCGGATGGTAAGAGGATCTGTTGGAGCGGAACTTGACCATGGCAAGGATGTTCGAACATTCGTCGAATATCGCGAGCTTGCAAACAGTGATGACCAATTTCTTGCAGTTGATTTGCAGTACAAACTCAGTAGAAGATACTCGTTCAATGCTTCGCCCACTTGGAACATGAAAGAAGATGACCTCCAAGCGTTACGTCTTAACTTAACAAGACATTACCCTGACTTTGATCTTGTTGGTCAGGTAACGCACAACAGTATCAAAGATGAAACGCAGTATGGTCTCGCGTTTCGTTTATTGAAGTTCTGATTACATTCTTTTTAAAGGTACCGGATCGAATCCCAGGATCAGAGAATTCAAATGGTGCTGCGGTTCACGCATTACTCGTGTTCAGAAGTAAGGTCCAAAAACCCTGAGCTGAGACTTGTTCATTAACAACGATACGCACTAGATCATTGACCCCGAGTCTCGGTATGTGCACACATCTCTGTGCGATGTTACGCCCTCAGCCCCGGGTCAATGGTGTCGAAGTGATTACGAACAAAGTTCCCACAAACGCTCAAGTTGTGCAATCGTTAATGTAGCTGGTCTTACACTTGGGTCAATTCCATCTGGCATAGGTTGATCGCGACCAAGGATTGCACCAAGTTGTTTTCTTCTTTTTGTGAACAACTTGGTCACAAACAAAGCAAACGAATCATTTTCCTCGGACGGTAACGTTTCGCGGCGTTTGATCGATACACACGCACTCGTGATTTTCGGTGGAGGCCAAAAACACGTTGGCGGGACTTTCGCAATCAGTGAAACATCAGCAAGTCGTTGGATTAAAATGGAGAGCACACCCCAATCAGAAGAATCTACATTTGCCATGAGTCGCTGTGCAACTTCAAGTTGAATGGTGACAAACTCACCTTCGCAATTTGGATAATTCGCCATCAAATCTACAATCAACGGACTCGCTATTTGATAAGGCAAATTAGATACCAGTTTCCATGGCTGATCCCCAAGTGCTACAGCAACGTCTGCGTTGAGGTGTCTTTTGGTCAAGCAATCGCCACGAATCAATTGGATTGAATCACCCAATCTATCTTCTAGTAAATCTGCCAACCCGCGATCAAGTTCACAAGCAATCACTTTGCACCCTCTCTCGAGAAGTTCTTCAGTCAAGGTGCCTGTTCCGGGACCAACTTCTAATACTACATCGCCATTTGAAAGATCTGCGGCATCAACTAATTTTGTCAGCACATTGTGATCGTGTAAAAAGTTCTGACCAAAACGGTGACGCGGCGAAAGCCCCCGCTCCTCTAGCATGGTTCGTATCTCGCTTAACCGTTGCAGGATTATGCCTTTCCGAGATAGTCACCCGTCTCGGTATTAATTTTGACAACCTGCCCAATTTCGATAAAAGGTGGCACGCGAACTCTTGCGCCAGTTTCAACAGTTGCTTCTTTCAATTGGTTTGTAGCGGTTGCTGATTTTGGTTGATCAATCGTATCAGTAACTTCTAATTCAACAGAAGAGGGCAGTTCTACGCCAAGCGCTTTGCCATCAAACACCATCACAGAAACTTCGATACCATCATTTAGCCACTGAGATTGATCCTTGTCAATCACATCAGCATCAAGTTCAAGTTGATCATATGTTTCATCATCCATAAACACCCATGGTCCTGCACCGTGCCCGCTGCTGTCATACAAGAACTGCATTTTTCGTTTGTCGATGTTGACATCTTCTACTTTGTCAGATGTATTAAAACGATTCACTTTAATCGTTCCTGTTTCAACATTTTTCATCTTCGCTTGCACGTATGCTGGTCCCTTGCCAGGTTTCACGTGATCAGTTCCTATGACAATTTGTAAATTGCCATCATAAATGAGCGCTTGACCTCTTCGTAAATCGTTTGCTTTAATTGACATTTTTGATCCCTTTACTCATATTAATGTGCGGTTGCTTCTGCACGTATCTCTCTAAGTACTGTAACTTTAATCTCACCGGGGAAAGTCATTTCTTCCTCAATTCGAGAAGCAATCCGTTTTGCCATTGCAAATGCTTCGCCATCACCAATACTTTTCGCATCAACAATGACCCTAACTTCGCGACCTGCTTGAATTGCATGCGATTCATCGACACCATTTTGTTCTTTAGCGATCGACTCAAGTTGTTCAAGACGTTTCACATACGCTTCCATCGACTCGCGGCGAGCGCCTGGGCGAGCACTACTGATTGCATCTGCAGCCATCACAATTGGCGTATAGGGAGTCGTCGATGGCACATCACCATGATGACCAACAACAGCGTTTAGCACAGCCTCTGCTTTTTCACCATACTTCTTGCAATAGTCCATACCGATTTGAGGGTGCGTCCCCTCAACTTCGTGATCCATCGCCTTGCCAATATCGTGCAAGAATCCACAACGCCTCGCAAGCTCACCGTCAAGCCCAAGTTCATCTGCGATCACCTGACAAAGAAACGCCACTTCGATTGAGTGCCGCAATACATTTTGACCATAACTTGTTCGAAAATGCATCCGCCCCATCGCTTCAACAATCTTCGGATGCAATCCCCGAATGTTTGCTTCCATCACGGCAGCATTTCCTTCTTTCAAAATTTGCTCGTTAATATCAGTTCGGACTGATTCAACAACTTCCTCAATTCGAGATGGATGCACGCGACCGTCAGCAACAAGTTTTTCCAGCGATCGACCTGCAACCGCTCTTCGGATGGGATCAAAACATGAAACTGAAATAATTCCAGGTGTATCGTCAACCAAAATATCAGCACCAGTGGCTTGCTCAAGTGCTCGAATATTTCTTCCTTCACGACCGATCACTCGACCCTTCATATCATCTGATGGAATACGTACCGCTCGAACCGTAGTTTCTGCAACATGTTCAGCAGCAAATCGCTGTATAGCCTGTAGTGTAATTTCGCGGCTTTTCGACCGAGCGTTTTCCGTTGCCTCTTCAATAATTTTTTGAATCAATTCATTCGCATCATGTTCAGCGTCGTGACGGATTTCATCAAGCAATTGATTCTTTGCTTCTTCTGAGGACATTCCAGACACTTCTTCTAGCCGTGTTTGCAACTCGCCCACCCGAGCATCAATTGCAACTTTTGCTTCTTTCAACTCCTCCGTTTGAGTTTCTAAAGACGTTCTCATTTCATCAAGTTTGACTTGCCTCTCTGCAACTTGATCTAGTTTATGATCAAGGTTGTCTTCTCGTTTTTCGAGCCTTGCTTGATCTTTCTTCATTTCAGTGCGAGCATCTGCAATCTCACTATCGAGTTCAGACCTACGCTTCGTGGCTTGCCGTTCAGCTTCAAGTTCAATTTTTTGCTTTTCCGCAGCACCTTCTATTTTTGCAGCGGATACAGTTTGCTCAGCTTCACGCTTGGCAAGCCGAATCGTGCCGCCGGTCGCTGCTCGCAAAAAAAACCACCCGCCAACTGCTCCAAGAACTAACCCACCAATTCCAATTCCAATTTCAAGAACAATATTCGCAAGCATATGTATCTGTGGCAAAAAGCCACCCTCCTGTAGGGGTTAAAACCTGCTGCACTTTGGCTCGATTATCGTTCACACACCTTAGGTGCAGGTGCATGTCTGAATTGGCTAAGTAAGGAGACCATGAAAACCTTGGTTTTTCATGCCCACGCTACGCGTTCTATGTATTTTGCCTGCGTTTGTAAGTACTAAATAGCAAAATAATGTCCAATAACTCAATCAATCTATCCAGTAACGCGCTCCCCATTGAATCCCAGGCAACACACTGTTGGTGCTGCTAGGCGTTACTGCCGGCATTTGCCGAAACAACCGACCTATGCATGCTTATGTACCCTATATATACGAGTTAAGCAGGTCGAAAAAACTATGGTGCCGCTACAAATCGCGACCACATCTATAATGAGTGATAGTATTCCATGCAGCGGACTTCTCGTCAAGACCTTACCTTACCCAACTCATGAACCAAATTCAAATTCCACGCATTATTCACGCCGCTCTTCGTCTCACAGCTCTCAACCCCATCGCCATACGGCTCGTTGGGGCGGCTTCGCGTAGGCAAAGAGATTTCTTTATTCGCACTGGGTTTGTCACTTTATTGTCTGTCAACCTGCTTCTTGGGCTGTTCGGGGTCTTAGCTTCAGGGCGCCTTTCTCTTCGCGACCTTGCTGCTGGAAGCGCACAAATTTTTACTTTTTTGGCTGTCGTTGAACTGTTACTCATTTGCCTTCTCACTCCAATTTTCATGGCAGGCGCAATCTCTAAAGAAGCACAGCCTCGAACGTGGGACATCATGCTCACCACACCTCTTTCTGCCCTGCAAATCGTACTCGGCAATGTACTTGGTCGATTATTTTTTATTGCAACACTTTTGCTCAGCGCACTGCCGCTCATGGCAATCACACAATTCTTTGGGGGCGTACGCGGAGAAACAATTTTGCTTACGCAACTTATCGCATTGTGCCTTGCCCTTCTCATTGGCACATTTGCAATCGGAACAAGCGTAACTAGAACTGCTGGCAAAAAAGCAGTCATTACGTTTTTTGTTGTTACCGTTTGTTATCTTGCAATTACGTGGGCTGTTGATCATGCAGTTAGGGTTCCCATTTCTGCAGGTTCACAAAGCTCGTGGACAACAATTCTCACTCCATTCAATCCTCTCCTCGTTCTGGAATCACTTCTCTCGCCAACTTTGTATGTCATTCCAGATACAAGCACCCTTGCATGGCCGCTTAGTTTCGCTCAAACAAACCCGGTTGCGGCATGGTGTTGGCTCACTGTCATTGTAAGTTTTATTATTCTTGTTTGGGCATCGCTGCAAGTTCGTACATTGTGCGATCGTTCAAAAAAACTTTCTCTTTTGAATCGCACAACTGGTATACAAAAACCAAAACTTGTTACAGGAAATCCAATTGCTTGGAGAGAACGAGTGACGCGGCACCGAAATGTAAGTTCACTCTTTGGGAGATGGGGATTTGCCGGGATCGGCTTGCTTATCATGATTGTGACTACAACTCTATTCGCGACAAACTACTGGAACGCTGACATCTTCCGTTCTGTAGTCGGAATCATTATTGGAGCAGAAATCATCATTGTCACGCTTGCAGCAATTTATGTTTCCGCCTCATCAATTACCAAAGAACGTGAAGATGGGTCACTTGACTTATTACTGACAACTGCGATCACACCTCGCACGTATCTTGGCGGAAAAGTCCGAGGAATAGTTGTGCATTTATTGCCAATGGCAACAACACCGTGCATCTCTATGTTTATTGTCGCAGTTGTTGCAATCGTCGGCGGCGAACAAGCATATGTTTCGGACGTCCCTGTTGGTATGCAAGAGGGTGTAATGAATATTCCACTCGTACTTTGGGCTCCTGCGATGTTACTCCCACTCGTTTTGATTCCTTTTCTCGCTTTCTGCATCACACTCGGATTGCAATGGTCTCTGCGAAGCAAAGGTTCTATTCGAGCTATTGCAAGCACGCTGATCATGATGATTGCAATTTCATTTGGTCTTGGCTTATGCATGACACCCGCAGCCAGCATGGGCTTTGGCGGGGCATTCATTGCAAGTTTATCGCCAATCCCGTATTTAGTTGCAATCACTTCACCCGCAAGTGGGATATTAACTTCACTTATTCGCGATGGTGTCACACAAACAAGTACAGCGCTAGCTTTGAGTGCACCTATTGCTGGCGGAATTTGGATTTTGGCAAGTTGGGGATTGCTTACATCCATCTCTACTTCATTTGTGATGACAGTTCGAAGGTTGGCTGGAACGATTTAGGACAGCAGCTAATCTCTCACGTAATTCTAATTAACTTGGTTATTCACCCACTCAAGTAAAATTAAAAACCGCCTTCTCGCATTACTTTCAAACTATCAGGAAACGGATAGGTTGCAAAAACACCAGTCGGTGCAAGTTCCCACATCCGAAGTGATGGATAAACATCGCCACGATATCCTGCTTCATGCATTGTTCGAAGTGTAGATTCAAAACTTGGTTCATTTCCATTCTCGTCTACAAGTCGATTAGATTTACCACCGAGGAAGCTGACACTTGCCATTGGCATTCGGTCCCAACGGGTCTCGGTCATCTCGGCAACTTTTTCAAAACCCTTATAAAGATTTCGTAGCGTAAAATTATTTTGGTTTAGTGGACGTAACAATGCAAATACTTTTACATCATCCATGTCATACTTCAATACCAGAACTTTGTCAGGGGAAACTTCCGCGTATCCCTTCGCATATTTTGTAATACTTTCATTATCCCATTGACTTGTAGGCAGCGTTTCAGCAAGTGCACTAATGATGCCGTGACTATTGTCCACAGGATTCACGCCACAGATGAGCGTGCGATACCTTCGTGTCAACATATCATTGAGTAAGAATTGACCCCACTGAATTCTAATTCGCTCCCTACAATGTGACCCCTTCCTAGGGTCTCCAACTGGCATGATGACCAATCGATTGGACTGGCGATCTGCTTCCATAAGCGTGTCACCGTCACCATCATATATTCGCGGGCGAACTTCGTTGTGTGTATGAGCTGTCATAAAAGGACTCCTTGCGTTAGACCAGCAATGCCGCTGGGTTTTCAATCAATTCTTTTAATGTTTTAAGATACCGAGCAGCCATCGCTCCATCGATAACTCTGTGATCAAGGCTAAGCGTTGCAGATAATTCATGCCCAACGACAAGTTCTCCGTCGCGAACAACTGGCTTTTCGACTGCAGCACCAACTGCAAGAATCGCACTGTTTGGTGGGTTAATAATTGCTGTAAAATGCTCAACACCAAACATTCCCAAATTTGAAATTGTGAATGTTGTGTCGCTCATTTCTTCAACCGACAATCCCTTTTCTCTTGCCTTTTTCCCGAGACGTACAGATTCTTGGCTGATCGATCGTAAACTTTTTTGGTCAGCATCTCGAATCGTACCAACAACTAAGCCGCCACCTTTTTCTTCTGGAAGTGCAATCGCAATACCTACATTTACTGGTCCATGGTAATAAATGCAATCCCCACCAAACGAAGCGTTAAAAGCTGAATGCTCAGCCATAGCAAGCGCACAACATCGAACAATAAAATCGTTGACGGATAATTTGACTCCCGCAGTTGCAAGTTGTTCATTTAGAGTTTTTCGCATATCAAGCAACGGGTCCATGTCAAAAGACATCGTGACTTGATAATGAGGGATCGTTTGTTTCGATTCAACAAGCCGTTTTGCGATCACTTGTCGCATGTTAGAAAGTGGTTCTGATCTGTTTTGCCTCCAGTCACTAACTGGAACAATTGGTTGTGAAGTTACGACAACTTCTGGTTCTGAAATAATTTGTTGTGAAGTTGGTCGTGAAGTTGGTTGTGTAGTCGCAGCAGCAGCAGAAGTTTCTTTGGTTGTATCAATAACTTGTAAAATGTCACGCTTTATAACACGACCACTTGGTCCACTCCCTTGAATTGATCGAATGTCAACGTCATATTCGTCAGCCAACCTGCGAGCGACAGGACTGATTGTCATTCCTGTGTGTTCATCCGGTTGAGATGAGGAAGATGAGTCTGGCGTACTTGGGTTCGAAACAGAAGAGTCGTCTTCGTCAGACAACAAAGCAATCACCTTGCCGACTTCAACTTTTTCACCTTCCTGAACTAATATCTCAGAAAAGATACCATCATCAAACGATTGCAATTCCATCGTTGCTTTATCTGTTTCGATGTCAGCAAGCACATCACCTGAAGAAATAACATCGCCTATTTGTTTATGCCAATGCAACAACGTACCCTCTTCCATGGTGTCGGAAAGTCTCGGCATTGTGATCTCAATTGACATGAGAGAAAATTCCTTTACGTGTTGTACGTAGCTCCGCGTACTGCTTCACATATCTTACGCGTATTTGGTAAGTATGCTTGCTCAAGATTAGAAGCATATGGTGTTGGAACATCGTCGCTGTGAACACGATGCACAAAATTATCAAGGTCATCAAAACAATATCTATGAATTTGGGAAGCTACTTCTGAACCGACTGAGGCAAATGACCATGACTGATCTACAACCACGCACGCGTTGGTTTTTCTCACAGATTTTGCCATAGTGTCGATGTCTAGCGGTCGAATGGTCCTGCCATCGATGATTTCACAATCAATTCCTTCTTTTGAAAGTTCTTCCGCTGCATCAAGGCAGAAATGTAATGGCCGACCGAAACTAATGATTGTGCAATCCTTGCCTCGTCGTCGCACGAGTGCTTGTCCAAACGGGACTGTGAATTCCTCTTCTGGAACATGCCCTGTAGTTGAAAGAAGACGCTCCGATTCCAAAAAGAATACGGGATTGTCATCTCGAATTGCTGTTTTCAACATCCCTTTAGCATCATACGCATCGTACGGAATTGCCATTTTGAGTCCAGGCACATTTGCATACAGCGCTTCAACGCACCATGAATGCGTTGAACCAAGCTGACCGCCTGCGCCGTTGTTGCCACGAAATACAATCGGGCAACCAAATTGACCGCCAGACATGTAAAGCATCTTTGCTGCATTATTCAAAATGGGATCTGCAGCAACAAGACTAAACGACCAACTCATAAACTCAACAATTGGTCGAAGACCACGCATTGCTGCGCCAATTGCCATGCCAGAAAAACCACTTTCGCTGATTGGCGTATCAATAACTCGTCGTGGGCCAAACTCATCGAGCATGCCCTTGCTGATTTTGTATGCACCGTTGTATTGTGCAACTTCTTCGCCAAGCAATAATACTTTTTGATCGTCGCGCATTTCTTCAGACATTGCCTCGCAAAGCGCGTCACGAAATTCTATGATTCTTTCGCTCATTCGCCTTCACCTAGCATCATCTGCGGCTTCGATGTTCCTGTAAATGGTCCCCAGTGATCTACGTACACATCCTTGTACAACTCTTCCACAGGTGTTTCAGGCGATTTTTTCGCCCACTCAACAGCCTCGCGAACTTGCGTTTTTACTTGGCGCACCATCTGCTTGATCCCATCAGGAGTCAGATTATGTTCATCACAGAGCATTTTTTCCAATCGAGCAATGCAATCCAATTCTTCTTCGCGTGCTTCTTCTTCGCGAGTTCTATATTTTCGAGGGTCGGACATCGAGTGTCCTTTGTATCGGTACGTTTGTGCTTCAACAAAAAACGGACGTGATTCTTCACGGCACCAATCAGCAATTGATTTGAATGATTGATACATCGAGACAACGTCTTTCCCATCAACTATTGCATGATTGATTCCATGCGCCGCTGATTTCGTGTGAAGTTCATGCGCCATAGTTGTTCCACGTTCGATAGCGGTTCCCATCGAATAGCGGTTATTTTCTAACACAAAAATAACTGGAAGATCGTACAAGCCTGCAAGATTCATCGCTTCGTAAAAAGCGCCTTGATTGATGGCACCATCACCAAGATAACAAAGTGTGACATGTGATGATGTACCTTTGTGGATCACTTCGTCTTCATATTTTGTTGCAAAAGCAAGACCGGCACCAAGGGGTGTTTGAGCACCGACAATGCCATGTCCGCCATAGAGATGATGCGGCGCATCGAACATATGCATGGAACCACCCTTGCCTTTAGCGCAGCCGCCAATTCGACCAAACATTTCTGCCATGCAGTATTTTGGGTCCATCCCACGAGCAAGGGCGTGTCCGTGACAACGATACGCAAGAACGATTGGGTCGTCTGGGTTAACAGCAGCGATTGATCCAACCGCCACTGCTTCTTGACCGATATACACGTGGCAAAAACCGCCAATCAGACGATTTTGATACGCCTGCATGGTTCGAACTTCAAATTCTCGAATGAGAAGCATTTGCCGAAGCCATCCAAGAAGGATGCCAGATTCTGGCATTGGGGATTTTTCCAATTGCAAATGTGGTAATTCCGTACTTGCCACGTTCTGTTCTGTTTCAATTTTATCCATAGGTGTTTGTGGAAATGCACTCCAAGTGAGCATTATATCACTGTTGAGGGCGTAAAAACACCACAAAATGAGATCCCGATGCGCTTTCTTTCATACATTTTGGAACGCGGATGACAGGACTCGAACCTGTAACCTTCGGTTTCGTAGACCGATGCTCTATCCAGTTGAGCTACACCCGCTTGCGTACCTTTTTCGCGGATTGGAAGGGTACCACAAGCACTACATCATCGCTAGCCCGTTGCCCATTGACAAACACGCACATTTTGGGATAATGTCTCTTTCCCCTTCTGTTTGGGGAAATTATCTGTACTTGGAGTTCAACTGTGCCTCAATCAATCTCTGCAAAAAAAACTGTCCGACAAAACGCGAAACGCCGTGCAATGAACCACTGGCGAAAGAGACGTATTAAAGATCAATCCAAAGCATTTTTGGATGCGATTGCTGCAAAAGATGTTTCAACAGCTGAAGCTGAATACCGCAAGGTTTGTGGTCTCCTCGACAAAATTTCCTGCACGAGCACGATCCACAAAAATACTGCTGCACGAACGAAGAGTCGGTACTCCAAACGACTTCTTCAAATCAAGCAAGCGTAGCTCCTCTTCCTAAAATTCATAGAAGATCGGGTACGCTATCATTGCGTACTATGGCACAGCCTCTCCAACTTTCTAGCCAAGGCTCACCCACTCGTCAGCGGTACACCGCCCTTTCACAGCGCCCTTCGTACATTCTCGCTTTTCTGCTGCCAATGATTGTGTATTACGAAATCGCGCTCTACACAGCAGATAAAAATATACAAATTAAAGCCCACGACGCGTTAGTCCATTTCTTTGAACGATTCGACATGCCACCGACCCAAGGACTTTTTCTCGGTGGTATTGCGATTGTCACAATTTTGGCAATCAAACACATCATGTCCAATGATCGGTGGTCAATCGAGCCACGTGTCATCTTCGGCATGGTCATCGAATCGATCATTCTCACACTCCCCCTCATTGCAATTGGTTCTGTGCTCGCCGGCGTCGCTGCCGCAATGAACCCATCCGTACTCTCCACACTTGGTCTTTCCGAACGAATTGCCGTCAGTCTCGGCGCTGGTCTATATGAGGAATTCCTCTTCCGCTGGCTCCTCATCACTGGCGTGCACACGCTCGTTTGCAATGTCTTCAAACAAAGCAACCTTGCTGGAATTACAAGCGGCATCATCATCTCTTCGATCACATTTGCGATGTACCACGATTTTCCAGATTTTAGCACCCTTGGCGTAGTTGCCCTCCTCTTTTACGGAATTGCTGGTGTCTACCTCAGCCTTATTTACGTAAATCGAGGTTTCGGCATCGCAGCGGGCGTCCATGCTGCATACGACATAGTAGCAACCACTTTGCTTGCCTCAATAGCCACATAAAACGCTACACTTGTCATTTGCGATTATAAAAAAAGGAACTTTTACCCATGAAATACACGACACAAATTGCTCTTCTCGCCATCACCGCAACATTCTTAGGTTGCGAATCAACCCAAACTACAGAATCAATCCCTGCAACACCACTCGTCCCAATAGAACCAACTGCTGATGAAGCAGTTGTTGCCGAAGCACCACCAACACCGCTTGGTATTGGTGACAACGCCCCTGCAATTTCGATCGATCATTGGGTCAAGGGTGATGCTATTGATGGCTTTGAAGATGGACAAGTCTACGTCATGGAGTTTTGGGCAACATGGTGTGGGCCGTGCGTTTCATCCATGCCGCACCTCAGTGGTTTACAAGATAAGTACGGTGACGATGTAAAAATCATCGGAGTCTCAAGTGAAAAAGAACTTGAAACAGTTACAAACTTCCTTGATACAACAAACAAAACAGATGATCTCCTCAACACAGATCGCATGCGGTACACCGTAACAGTTGATCCCGATGGGTCAACCTCACGTGTCTTTATGGAAGCATCAGGGCAACGTGGCATCCCAACTGCATTCATCATTAACAGTGATGGCAAGGTTGCATGGATTGGTCATCCAATGAAGATGGACGATCCACTTGAACAAGTAGTCAATGGCACGTGGGATCTCGCTGCTGCCGCGGCAGAAATTGAAAAGGAACAAGCGCAAGATCGTGCCATGTTTGAGCTCCGCGCAATCTATGTCGAAGCAATTGGAAACAATGATTGGGACATGTGGATTGCAGCAATTGATGATTTCATTGCTGAGTATGGCAACAACCCACAAATCGATTCTATGAAATTTGATGCGCTCCTACACGGCAAGGGAGATATTAAGGGCGCATACGCTTGGGCACGAACGACGCTCGAATCTTCTTGGGATAACGCCCAAACGCTCAACGCGTTTGCTTGGAATGTACTAGATGAAACACCAGCCGAATTGCAAGATCTCAATTTCGCACTTGAAGTTGCAACTCGGGCTGCTGAACTGACAAACAATGAAGATGCTGCCATTCTTGACACGCTCGCCAGAGCATATTGGGAACTTGGCGACACTGAAACCGCAATCGCTTGGCAACAAAAGGCTGTTGATTTTTCAACAGAAGGTTTAATGGCCGATGGTTTGCTAGCTACTCTTAATAGATATAACGGCACCAAAGTTGTTGCAGCGGTCGAGGAAGAAACTCCTGAAGCGGAACCTGCACCCGAAGTTGTCGCAGCAGCAGAACCTGCCCCAGAACCTACACCCGAAGTTGCTCCTGAACCTGAACTTCAGCCACTGGCAATTGGTGACAACGCCCCTGCAATTTCGATCGATCATTGGGTCAAGGGTGATGCTATTGATGGCTTTGAAGATGGACAAGTCTACGTCATGGAGTTTTGGGCAACATGGTGTGGGCCGTGCGTTTCATCCATGCCGCACCTCAGTGGTTTACAAGATAAGTACGGTGACGATGTAAAAATCATCGGAGTCTCAAGTGAAAAAGAACTTGAAACAGTTACAAACTTCCTTGATACAACAAACAAAACAGATGATCTCCTCAACACAGATCGCATGCGGTACACCGTAACAGTTGATCCCGATGGGTCAACCTCACGTGTCTTTATGGAAGCATCAGGGCAACGTGGCATCCCAACTGCATTCATCATTAACAGTGATGGCAAGGTTGCATGGATTGGTCATCCAATGAAGATGGACGATCCACTTGAACAAGTAGTCAATGGCACGTGGGATCTCGCTGCTGCGACTGCTGAATTTGCCGCAGAACAGGCACAAAAGACTGCCATGAAAGAAATGCGTTCAATCTATATGATTGCAAAAGAAAATGGGGATTGGGATGGATGGATCGCAGCAATTGACGCGTTCACAGAAGAATACGGATCCAACTCGCAAATGAACTCAATGAAATTCGATGCGTTCCTCATCGGCAAGAAAGACAAGGAAGCTGCGTACGCTTGGGCTCGAACAATGCTTTCGCCCTCTTGGGACGATGCAAACGCACTCAACGCATTCGCATGGAACTTGCTTGACAAAACCCCTGCAGAGTTGCAAGACCTCGACTTCGCCCTTGAGGTTGCAACCCGTGCAAGTGAACTTACCGATAACGAAAGCGCGATGATTCTTGACACCCTCGCTCGAGCTTATTGGGAACTTGGAGAAATCTACAAAGCGATCGCTTGGCAACAAAAAGCTGTCGAGTTCGCTGAAGGTGACATGGGTGAATCAATCGCCGCAACGTTAAAACAGTACGAATCATCGCTCGCTTCAGTTACGAACGACTAATCTGAACTTCACGCTCCTGTGAATCTGATACATAAATTGCTTCGATGATGGTCTGCACCTTGCGACCATCATCGCAAGTGCCTGCTGTAAGAGAAACAGTGCGGTTTCCAATCCCCTCTGCAAAGGCTCGATGTTCGCTCTGAAACGCATCGTCCCACGCTTCATTTACACGCACTTCTACTTTTGATTCGTTGGGTTTTCCATCAACTGATGTGCCAAACACTATGGAATCTCCCCAAAGATCAAACCAAACAGCTCCCTTATCGCCCTCGATTGAAATGCCGTCTCGAATATAACTTTCAGGAAGATGTGTTGCCCACGAAACATCAATCTGATTTGTGATTCCATTTTCAAACACCGTTGTTGCAACAACACCATCTTCAACATCAAATGTCCCATCGGTATTTGGTGTCGACCACATTTCGTCGTACCCATAATTGTCCATAGAAAATGTTTGGCTGCACTTACCAAGAACTCTCTCCGGCTCGCTTGCCGAAGTGAGATACGAAAGAAGATCAATCAAATGCACGCCAATATCAATCAGACACCCGCCGCCGCTGCGTTCTTTGGTTGTAAACCACCCGCCAAGGCCGGGGATACCACGCTGTCGCAATAACGTTGCTCGTGCGTGACGAATGGAACCCAACTTTCCTTCGTCTACCATCTGTTTCACTCTCAAAGCAGCAGGTGCAAACCTACAAACAAATCCAAGTTGTAACAATTGAGTGGTTTCTATTTGAACTTTAATAATTTCGTCACATTGAGCAAGTGACATCGCCATAGGTTTTTCAAGAAGAACGTCTTTACCCGCACGCATTGCTGCAATCGCTAATGCTGCGTGCTGGTCGTTTGGAGTTGCAACAACGACCCCATCAATGTCAGAGCGGGACAACAATTGTTCAAGAGTGCCGCATGGTTCGCAATTCCATTTTTGTGCAAACGCATTGCGACGATGATCCAAAGGATCAAAAGCTGCAATGATCTCTCCACCGGTTGCAATGATTGCTTCAGCATGAATGTTTGCAATCATCCCCGCGCCGAGCAATCCAATCTTCGTCATGAGACGGGTTCCATCGTTCGAATATATCGAACACCACGATCTTCTAGTTCGGCTAGCAAGAGATTTACAACTGCCTCATTACTTCCAAAAGTTTCGGGTGGATGAACTCCGGGCATGTCTATTGTTCCATCCACAATCATGCGCCCAATCGAAGCTGCGGGAAAACCTGTTGTTCTCGCCATGCTTGATTGCCCTTTTTCGTAATCGTAATAATCAAGAAGGTCCCAGCGGATCAACATCTCAGTATCGCCAATTGTGCCTTCGCCTTCTACTCGCATCACAGTTAAATCTGCCTCACCTTCTTCATACTTCCAGCCGTCAATAAGAATCTTCGCGGTCATGTCAATAGGTGTAACTTTGTGACCTGCAACTTCAATCTCTTCTGTTTTGAAGAAACCACCATCACGCAACATTTTCATTTGTTTGGCGTGTCCAGGATATCGCAATGTTCGTTCCTTCATACTCGGAACATCAAGTGTGTCGCACAATGTTCGCAAACCATCTGAGTTAAATGCTTCAAGTGTTCCAACACCCGGAAGATCCATCAGGACACATTCACTCAATGCTTCACGAGTCACTATTTTTCCATTTTCAACCAAGCGAGCAGGACGAATATATTCTTCAACAACATCACGTGGGCTAAAGGGTGCTTTGTATTCCCAAGGCCACGTACGTTCAAGTGGCAATCCACCTACCACGATGTCCAGTCGCTTACACACATCAAGTGTTTCATTTGCAACCGAACAAAGCAAGTGGCTCATACCCGGCGCGACTCCAAAGTCTAACACGCACGTCACACCATGTTCAATTGCAAGTTCGTGTAACTTTCGGGGGTCTTCTTCCATAAAGGAAATATCACAATATGGTTTGCCTGACTTGATAATTGTTCGCAGTGCATGAAAACCGAGCCAACTCGGAAGTGCTCCAAACACAACATCGGCATCTTTAGCAAGTGCTGCGATTGCATCTTGATCACTGCAATCGATCTGTGCGATCGCGATCGTTTGGTTTGATCGTTCTGAAACTCTAGCGAGAGCTGCAGCGTTGACATCTGCAATTGTGACTGAAAAGCCAGAGTCAGCAAGATCCTCAGCGATCACCGATCCAACCATCCCCGCGCCCAATACGACTGCGCTTGTTGCCATCTGGTTTACCACTTCTCTGCGAGTTCATCAATTTTTGTTTTTGTACCACTCTTTACATGTGAAATTGTGGCAACGACAGATATGGCCAATGCAACAAACCCTAGGAGCCAGATAAACCAACCTGATCCGGGAAGGCTGTCATCACCGATGAGGCCTACGAAGGCGACGATCGTTCCGAAAATGACAAAATAGAGCAGAAACACGCGAAAAATATGACCTGGGCTCATTTTTGCATGTTTTGCGGGGTGGTTGTTCTTTTTTCGTTTATTGTTGTTAGACATCGATATCTCGCTTTTAATGGTTGTCAAATGAGCCTTCCGAACGCGAAAGTATACCTTGGGGGGACTCTTTTCGCCTTTTCTCTCGTTTTTTTTGAACCATTGGTTCACAAATACGTTTTACCCGCGTAGTTGGTGTTGTCTACAGTTCAAAAGATTGGTTCCAGATTTCTTCGAACCACTCTCCTTGACTTCGACACTAGAAGCCACGTTTGGCTTCAAGGACCCATGAAGGTGCCTCCCTGAATGAGGTGCCAGCAACCTTACCCTGAAGGTTGCCCCGAGTTCCGCCACGTTGGCTTACTCGGGCTTGTTTAAGCCGTGGACTCTGTGACCAGGATCGTCACTAGCCGCTAAGACAAGGAGAGATTGTCGTGCCCAATACAACTCCCATCACAACTGCCCGAGCAAACCGCGTTCTTGACCTCTTCGACGCATATTACAAACGCGTTTTTTGCTTCGCCCGAAAATCACTCGCGACTGGTGCAGCTGAAGACATCGCCCAAGAAGTATTCACGCGTCTCCTCCAAGTCAAAGACCTTGAAAACAAGGAAGTCTCTTCGAGTTACTTGATCAAGATCGCAGACAACCTCATCAAGAGGCGATACAACAAAAATCAGCGCAAGAACCGTTTCATCGATTCTCAACGCGAAGAAGCCGTTCGTGATCTTCGGCACTATTCCCCAGCAGAAGATCAGCAATGGTCCTCCATGGAAATCACCAAGGCGCTCGATACGCTTCCATCACACGAACGTGATGCTGTAAGGCTTGTCGTATGCGAAGGCCTCAGTTACGACGAAGCATCTGCATCGCTCGGCGTTCCTGTCTCGACTGTGAACAACTGGAAATATCGTGGCATCAACAAGCTTAAGGCGCTTGCAGAAAATGTCGACGAAGTAGCATAGTCCACCCAAATTCATCATCCACCCGTCCGCACAGAGGCACCCGACTCCCACGTCCGCCTCTGTGTGGCAATTTGACCCGTAGTCAACTTGACCCCGGGTCAGACTGACCCGGGGTCAAGT
>CAYYRP010000021.1:0-11664 GCA_964474235.1 uncultured Isosphaeraceae bacterium | reverse complement strand
TTGGCATAGCCCCCCCCCCCCACCCCCCCCCGCGCCCCCCCCCCCCGGGGGGCCAATGCCCACTACGGGTCAAAATAACATATCCTAAGTGGATGGCGAATACACCAGAACAGTTAGACGCACTTCGAGAAAGGATCGATACACTCGATCAACAACTTGTTGCACTGCTTTCAGAGCGAGCAAAAGTTGTTGTTGATGTTGGTGAACTCAAGAGAGACACCGACATTCCGATCTACGCGCCACATCGAGAACGAGAAGTCCTCGATAGAGCCCTAGCCCACAACAAGGGACCACTCTCTCACCGAACAATCGAAGCGATTTATCGAGAACTTATGTCTGGCAGCTTCCAACTTGAAAAGCCACTCGCGATCGCGCACCTTGCACCTATTGGATCTTTTAGCCACATCGCTGCAACACGACATTTTGGTTCAAGTGTTGATTGCATCGGTGTACCAACTATTGATCGAGTGTTCAGAGAAGTTGCTGCTGGGCATTGTACATATGGGCTCGTCCCTTACGAAAACTCCACAAGCGGATCGATTACCGATACTCTCGATGCCTTTCTTGATCATGATGTCACCATCTATGCTGAAGCGCTCATTGACATCAGACACTGCCTACTTTGCAATGGACCCACCAACGAAATCAAAGCCATTGCTTCAAAACCTCAAGTAATCACGCAATGCCGTAAGTGGCTCGCAGCAATGTTTCCACAAGTGAAAGTCATCGAAACAGCAAGCAGTGCTGAAGCTGTCAAACTTGCTGCAAACGATTCGAACATTGCAGCGATTGGTTCGCAACTTGCTGCCCACGAACATAGTGTCGAAATTGCTATTGAAAATGTTCAAGATCGCGCCGAGAATATCACTCGTTTTCTCATTCTTGCGAAGGAAGCTGCGAAGCCCTCTGGCGAAGATAAAACAACAATGATGTTTACTACCAAACACGAACCGGGTGCGCTTGTTGATGTTCTTGCAGCATTTCGAGACAACGGGATCAACCTGAGCCACATCGACAAACGTCCAAGTGGACGAGTGAATTGGAATTACACCTTTTACATTGATGCAGATTCGCACAGAGATACTGCCGAATTGCAAACTGCTGTCAGTACCGCAAGTTCTTTTTGCACATCAATTGAAATACTCGGTTCCTACCCTAAAGCTGGACAAGTGCTTTAACAATCACCCCACGCATCAATCATCATGAGTACATCACTCACCCCAACAGTTCCGTCACTGTCAAGGTCTTCATTACATACAATGCCGCATTCTCCCCAAGCATCAATCACTTGAAGCAAATCACTTACGCCAACGAACCCATCTGCATTCAGATCTGCAGAACAACTTCCACCAGAACCAAGAGAACCATTGCCGTTTATACGTTGTCCATAGATATCGTTTGAACCACTGCGGTCATCTTGCCAAGCTAGCACGATGCCACCACCAACACCTATAGCATCTGATCGACTTTTGCTCGATGGCGTAGAACTTACATTCGCAGTCCATTCCACAGTACCTGCTGCATCGACACGCAATGCATTCATAACATCATTACCAAAAGAAAGGGATTCGTCATATACCAACACGAGACCACCATCTGTTTTTGCAGCAGCAAAATTTCCGTACTGTGGGGATGATGAAGTTGGCTTCAAAGTAATCCCAGCATTTCCCCAGAGCAATCCACCGTTTGTAGAAAGCCGTTGCACACCAATTCCATCTTCGCTCTGCGAGTTATCCTGTGGTCTAAAGAAGACAACAAATTCACTTCCATCGCGAACACCAACAGGGTCTACTCGTTCTGTGCTACCAAAACTTGACGCTACCTGTACTTGTCCGCTCGACCACATCACTCCTTCGCTAGATAGACGGGTGGCGTAACATTGCAAAGGATTCACCCCATACCACGTGAAGAATCCACCACCCGTGCCATCGATAACAAAATCTGGGTACGCACCAAATTGAAGAGAGTTATCAAGCATCACATCCGCCTGTTGTTCCCAGAGTAGTATTCCATCACTTGTGATGTGTTCTGCTTTTAGTTGTTTATTTCCCCAATATGTTGTGTACTGCACAAACGATGCAATCACACCTCCATCGATTGAAGGCTGGATGTCTGCTACGCTCAACGTTCCTCCCAAAGGATCATCAACTGAAACATCATTCCACAACATGCCACCTGCGATGTCAAGCCGTTGAAAATTAGAAACGTTGTTATAAATCCATCCAACGATAACACCATCTTCTGAATTCGCAATCACTGGCGATGCAACAAATGAACCAGTGCCTTCCACAGTTGTGTTCCAAAGAATCGTTCCGGTTGAATCAACAGCACTCACAACAATTCCGTCACCGTTAAGCATATTTTGTCGATAGACAACAACTGCGTTTCCGCTTGTATCAACTGTGAGATCAAAATCCATTGTTGAAGAATAATTTCGATCAGCAATCATGATCCCATCTGTTTCCCACTGCGGATTCCCAGAAGGGTCAAGGCGCTGCATGTACACATCGTACCCACCACCTCGATTATCAAACCAACTAACATAACACCCGCCATCTTCTGCAGCAGCAAGTTTTGTGATCGCTTGTTCGCCACTCGCTGTACAGATACCTAAATTTGTATCAGGCGTATCTGGCCACTGCGCTGATGCAACCGAACAAGTGATGGCAATAGTTAATATACTTTTCATGCCACTTAGTATGACATATTATGAAGTTGAATCTACCGTTTTTTCACGACTTCCTCGGTACAGTTCATATCTCAGAAGCCTGCAATCGATGTCTGCATTCATAAATGGTGTTCTTTTAGAAACTTTCAGACGAATCGCAGCGATCAACGGCTTGCCCGAAGTAAATACATATCCGTCCCAGCCAGCACAATTTGTTTTCAAAAAATCGCCGATCCGCTTGTAATCTAACTCTACATCATCATTACCAAGCCGCATGCCATATTCGCCATGTAAGATCACATCACCTTCAACATCAGGCATTGGTGTTTCAGCAAAGTCACACACATGAAATTCCAACAAGTGATCGACACCTGCAGTAATTGCATTTTTCTTTGACGCCTCAACACATTCTGCGTCAATATCAGAAAGAATAATTGGCGCGGGATCTTCCTTTTTCATCAACTTCTTTGCAGCAAGGCGTTCCTTGCCCCACGTTTCTTCATTGTACCCAACAAAGTGCATAAACGAAAAGTTTCCACGCAATAGTCCAGGCGCTCTCCCCTTAGCCATCAACGCTGCTTCAATGCCGATCGTTCCACTGCCGCACATTGGCACGACAAGTGGGCGGCTTCCATCGTAATTCATTTCCATCAAGACACCTGCGGTGAGCGATTCTCGCATCGGCGCTTGACATGGAATCTTTCGATACCCACGATCAGAAAGTTTTCGCCCCGTGAGGTTCAAATAAATTCTCGCTTTGTCTTTTACCCAGTGCAAGTGAATAACTGCTTTGTCCACACTTGCGCCAGAGTCAGGACGTTTGCCTGCAACTTGTACCATCCGATCACAAATGGCATCTTTCAATCGCATGTTTGGAAACATTGAGTTTGTAATTGATTCATTGTTGACTGTAGATGTCACCGAAATAAAACCGTCTGGATCGATCACGCGTTCCCATGGAATCGAGACCGCTTCTTTGTACAACGCATCGGCATCTTTGCAATAGACATCACCAAACCGTTGCATCACATGAAACGCAGTCCGTAACCGTAAGTTCAGTCGCATTGCTTCGGTCATTGTTGCTCTGATTTCAACGCCCGTTCGATCCATTGAACGAATATCGAACCCGAGTTCTTCTAACTCTGTTCGCAAATATGACGCCAATCCTGGGGCGCAGGTCACACGTGTTTGTCGTTTTGGTTCCGTTTGTTGATCCATAAATTTGTAAATGGTACCTTCTCTAGTTGACCAAGGGGTCAACCTAACCGCCGGTCAATTTTTTCTTGCGTTTGCCATGTGTTTTCGATGATCAAAGCCACCTGTATCGAGATGCCCGAGCGACTTATACTCAAAGTGGTACTTTCCCCACGTCCAAGGAGCAAACATATTCGCATCAGAAATTCTACGGCGTACCACCTTCGCCCAGCCATCTCGCGCGTTCAAATCGCAACGATGCCCGCATTTGGGGCATGTTTTATAATGCAGTGCTGCAATAATAAAATCACCGCTATAAAAAGGACCACACATGAACAAACAATCATGCTGGGCGTACGTGAGCCACTTGCCTTTTTTTGACATAAAAGAAATTATAGTGAGGAAGGCAACCAAACTGTTAAAGATGAGATATTTTCATCAGAAAGTAATGCAATTGATAAAGGCATTCCCCAAGATTGATAGAAGGGTCTTAAATCTCGGTTCGTCGCGAAAGACATTCGCCGAACCCACTCGTCCATTTTCGCCTGATTGTCCTTTGGACGTTCGTGTGCAGCCATTGCTTCATATGCAGTAAAAACTTGCGTCATTGGTTCCCAGCCAAATTCCCGTTGCAATTGCGCGTAAGAAACAAGTGCAACCCCTGGGTTTTTTTGCCACGCTGCAAAATTTGCACCATCTTCGAGATATTTCTTTGCTTTTGCAAACTGCCCCTGCAACCATGGGTTCTCCCAAGGTTCAATGCCACAAAGCACTTCACCTGCATGGAGTGAGAATAAATTACACGTCACCTCGCCAGTTCCTGAAAATGTCCACCATCCTCTTTGCCGATTATGTCCTAACTCGTGAAAGTGCCCCCAACTCCCACGCTTTTTTAAATCTTTCACATCTACTACGCGAGCGAGTTCGCTTTTTTTAGGAGTTGCAACATCTACGCCTGTCATAATTGGATACCCACTGTGCATGTAACCAGCAGAAATTTGCCTATCTGCGACAAACCGCTCTGGTCTTTTTGGAACTTCTACGCCCGCCAATTCACAATGAGAACGCACGACTGTATCCCAAAATTTTGCGACGTCTTCTGGGTTCTCAAGATCGCGCACTGCAACAGACGGCACGGTTAAAATCATATGATGTCCTTTGATTTCCGCCCACGGTGCTGGATTATTTCTTTCTGCAAGCCAATCCGCAGTGTTGTTAACATCAAACAATGGTGCTTCGATGCACCCAGAAAGTTCTACGACTGTATCTGTTGCTCCATTCCCAGCTTCGAAGTACACAAGACCACCCCAAGGTGTTGCAATTTCAATCTCGTCTTGCAGCGCAATTCTATGTGTTACATCAGGCCACCGTGTCCACTTGTCCTTGTGCCAAAGTTTGTCCTTGTGACAACCAATTTGTACGCTCCACCCTTGCAATGCACCAACAACGCGAAGTTGCATGACCTCTCCCGGGCAAAGGTAGAGTCCCGTTGATTGCCACCCCTGCGTTGCAGCATCAAGAGAAATTGTTTCTGTAACACGAGGGACCGAAACGTCTACCGTTCCTGGAAAATCATCACTGCCCGAAGCAGCTCTCACCGTTTGTGGAATTTGTTCTTTCCACTGCGAAGAAAAGTTTGTCACAAACAATCGCCTGCGAACATCGCTCGTTTTCACTGGGCTTGTTTTTGTTGGACCGACCAATCCGTCACTCTCGATAACTGCATTCACTTTATCTCTAAATGTTGGAGAAAGTTGTACAGCATATTGCAACGCGCCAGAACCAACGCTTGTAATTTTTTCGCCTTGTTTGATTTGTTGCAAGGCAATTCCGGCGTGTGTTTCATCTGCAATTTCTTCAATTGTAAAAACACCGTCATTTCCCTTTGCGTAGTTTCCGCCGTACTGCATCCCCAATTTTGCCATGACGCGGTTTTGCGATAGATCTGTTTGTAAGTTGTTACCTGTGACCTGTGCCCAACCCCACGGGCACGCACTTGCAATCACGCCGCCGCCGTTTGCAATCCACTCCAAAAGTTTCTCTTCATTTTCGGTGGACAGTTGCATGTTTTGCCCCCACATCAGCAAATCCACTTTGTCCCAATTTTTTGTGTTGTTTTTGAGCGGGCCAATTCGTGGATGTTCTTTTTGCGACACCCACTTGGTAACTTGTTGCAAGAACACACTCTCTGTTCCTACATAAGCACCATGCGCAATCGCGAAAAACCTGCCCTTGTTATATGTTGCAGCAGCGGCAACGGGTTGCGATTTATTTTTCCCGGCGATAATCGGAAACGCGTCTTCCCCCCAGACCGCCATCGTCCCCGGGGTGCCGAGAACTGGAATCGAATTTATGCCATCAAGAATTTGCGTGCGATGATCAACATGGCTTTGGGCGCATGCAACCAACAGTCCGATGCAGGTTGCGAGCATCATTCTTCATCATCTTCTGATTCACTATTTGAAAATGCTGCGCCGAAACAAATGCCCATCGAAGTTCCAATTGCAAGCCACAATCCCATCTCACCAGTGATTGCACCGATGATGACACCCGCCATTGAACCCCAGACAATCCCCAAGCCGACATTATTAGACTTTTCACATTTTGTTTCAGTCATCGCTTTCCTCAGATTTTTCTGAAGAACATGCACTACTTCGAGAGAGTCCAATTGATACCCCAACTGCAACGCCCACTCCAGCCCAAAGGCCGATGTTATCTGTCAGCGTGCCAACTATTAGACCGATTACAACACCTCCTAAAATCCAAGGCATTAGACAAGAACCTGTACTACATTTTTTTGATTTTGACATGTAAACAGTTATACCACAAACAAGACAAATCCGACTAAAAAAACAAGACCTTGGCAATTGCCAAGGTTTTGCTAGAGCCTCCGGTGGGACTTGAACCCGCAACCTCAAGATTACAAATCTAGCGCTCTACCAGTTGAGCTACGGAGGCATTGTGGAAATGGGTTTGCTTTCGCTTGCTCACATTCCACGAGGCGGGTAGGATACCAAATTCAAGTGAATAGGGCGAGTACCCAAGTGGACAAAGGGGGCAGACTGTAAATCTGCTGGCGTACGCCTTCACAGGTTCGAATCCTGTCTCGCCCATCGAGTAACACCTACCTGTGTATGCATGTGGGTGTTTCTCATTGCACCGCCATCAGTTACAGATTCTTTACGAAAACTCTGTGCAACACGATTCATATCCAAACCGCTGGGTACTGGTGCGCATTTTGCGCCACCCTGCGCTTTCGAAGTTGGCACCGTGACTGCTCTGCTCAAATGTTCAGGAGTAACTTGCAAGTAATGTTCTTTCGCTACCTTTGGCGTATTGCCAATCCACTTTGAGATGACATGTTCTGGGTAACCGTTATCAGCCAAATCAGTAGCCCTAGATGAGCGCAGATTCTGCCACAACTTAGGCCAAGGCTCGAGACCTGCCCTCTTGATGATCCGCTGGAACTGAGTTCGCAAATTTTGTGTTGATTTACGGTATGACGGGATGACAAACTCACTTCCTTCCTCAGCAATCTCAAATGCTGCTATCAGTGGGGTTCTCAACTCAGGAAAGATGGGAACAAAACGCATCCCTTTGCCTTGATGGTGCTCAGTTTTAGGGCTTGTAATTGTCATGATTTCATTGTCCCAGTCAATATCTCCCCATCGAAGCAGTGATGACTCCGAAGGAATCCTCAACCCTCCATACCGAGCCAAGCCAACAAGTAGTCTCCACTCTGCATTGGGGCAAGCGTCAAGCACTTTCTCTATAGTTTCATGGTCAATAAAGTGGTACCGATCTTCATTGCCTCTCACAACTACAGGCAAACCATCAAATGGGTTTGACGACAATACCTTCTGGTCGATTGCTTCTTTGAAGAACTGCCTTGCTGATGAGCAAGTACGATTAACAGTTGCTTCGGCCAACCCCTTTTCAAGTAACCATCGTCGCCACTGCTTCGCCTCGCCAGTTGTGATGTCTGTAAGCCTTCGATCTGCTCCGAAGTGATCGACAAGCCTCTTTCGCACTTGAAGATAGGTAATAAGAGTCCCCTCTTTGACATCTGTTCTTTTTTCAATGTATTCGGTGATGAAGGCTTCCAAAGTATCTGGAACATCGGGGAGATACTCTCTATGGATCAAACCTAAATCGGCAAGTTTTTCAATCAACTTTGTTTTGTCTTTTCGCTGCTGACCGATCCATTGCTGGGTGGTTGGAGATGGCTGATGACCTGCTAACCTTGCAGCCACAATCTCTTCGACTTTTGTTCTTACTTCGTTGGCAAGTTTCATTGGCATCTTGCCAAGACGAACATGTTGCCGCTGACCCCTTGGATCATTGAACGCAAGTCGCTTCCTGCCGTTACCTAGTTTTGTAATGCTTGCCATTGTTGAGCCTCCTTGCTTACTTGACCACAGTTCTTAATAGAACCCAGATCTATTCTACCCTTCTCTTTCAAGAACCTGTACCGCGATGCTCTCCCTGTTTGACCTGTATGGCCAAGGAGTTTCCCTTTCTCTACAAGTTCAAGCACTCCATCCATTACAAGCAACTGTAAGAGAGATGCCATCTTCGCATGTGAAAAACCAAATTGATCCTCTGCCATCCTGCAAGACAAGTAGAACGGCTCTGGCGACCAATGAGCATCTAACACAGCACACAATCTAATTAAATCCCTTGCAATATCTTCATAATTTTCGCAGACAGGCGGATACTTTGATTGGTATGCGATTCCTACAAGTTCGCAAAACAACTCCATGTCAGTGGAATACTTAATCTTGTCCCAACTCGTTTTGAACTGTGCCCAGAGAATGTCAATAGACTCATTTTTAAGATGGCTACCTGACTGTCTATGCCATTCAATAACAACACTTTTAGATTCATCAACTATTGGCTTATCAAATCCAATAATCGTTTTTACCTCTCTTGCTAATTGGAAGAGTTGCTTACGCACATGCGCAGGTTCAGGACTTGTTACAACTGTTCGTGCAATTGCATTACGGATTTTTTCTATTTGGGATTCAGATGGGTTCATAGATATCATGTCATTTCCAACCCGTCTCTTCTGACATCATTCTTTTTCTTTTCTTTCTTCAATATCATCCGTATCCCTCGGTATCTTCAGAAACCTTCTGGCTCTTCTGTAAAGTCAACTCCTCTTGCTTTGAACCAGCGATTGTTTCCACAGCGTTTGAGCAATTAATCAATGGGCTACCTCGCAATTTTTCAACTCGTGCCTCCTCGTTGGCTTCTTGGGCTCTTTTGTGCATCGGACGCACACCCATGCGGTAGCCCCACAATGGACAACTCAAACAAGTACAAAGCCTGACCTCTTTTGGTTGGTTACCAGTGCAATCGAGACACTTTTCTCGAATGGCTTTGATTGGAGTTAATCGAATCATTGCTTGTCCCCTCTCGTTCCACCGTTATCCATCCATTCTTTCAGGGGTTTCCACGGGATGCGTACCGAACGCCCGATACGGAAATGTGGGATCTTGCCTTCGACAATCAGCCCACGAACTTTGCGTTCGCAGACGGCAATCACCTTGGCGGCCTCAGCCACTGTTAAAGAATACTTACTATCTAATCCACTCAATCCATTGAGATCGGGTTGCATGTGACTAACTCCTCCGTCTAAGACACGATTTGCTTGAACTCTTTTATCTTGTTTATGCATACCTTTATAACGAATTGCACCAAGTGCTTGTTGGCTTTTACAAGAGTGTCCGCTCGTTATTTTATTTTTTTTGCAAAAGGATCACCGCATTCTGAATGTATCTACACATATGAAATATATAGTCATATATTGTGAAGGCATGATGTTTCAATTTGATGCATAATGTGGAGAGGATGGGAAGAAATAAACTGACAATTGAGGAGATGCAAGAGATAGCAAAATCTCTTGGTGGGAAGTGTTTGTCCAAAAAGTATGTGAGTGGAAAATCAAAACTAGAGTGGGAATGTGCTGAAGAACATAGGTGGAATGCAAAACCGACCTATGTAAAGGGCGGCACTTGGTGCCCAATATGTGCAAAAGCAAGTGCAGGCGAATCTCAGCGTTTAACAATTAAAGATATGCAGGAGATTGCAAAGAAGCGTGGTGGAAAGTGTCTTTCAAAAAAGTATGTAAACAGTAAAACAAAACTCCAGTGGGAATGTGCTGAAGGGCACAAGTGGAAAGCGGAGCAATATTCTGTAAGGTCAATGGGTACTTGGTGTCCTGAATGCGCACGAAAACGTAAGTAATTTCACTCAACCCCTCTGCCCTCGCAGGGGAGTTGTTTTAGATGGGGGAATGCCCGATGTTTCAATTTGTGACATAATGCACAGTGAAGGAGTTTTACAATGAAAAAAATTATGATTACTCAGGCAATTCTTTGGGCAGCAGCAATTATCACAACTGCTTTAGTTCCTCCTTCATACGGTGGAGGGGTAATGACTGTATTAGCAGCAGTAGCAATAGGCACTTTGCACAGTGAAGGGGTCATTGATGTCTTTGGTTCAAACTCAGAACGGTAAAGGGACAGTCACTTCTCAAACTCCCTAATCCAAAAACATCTGATTAAACTAACTCAACCCCTCTGCCCTTCGCAGTGGGGTTGTTTTATTTAGAAAATGTGTGGTGTTTCAATTTGATGCATAATGCACAGTGAAGGAGCATCACGATGCAAAACGAAATAACTGAATTACGAAATCAAGTCCGAACACTCAAGAGAATTGTCTATGGGTTTGGATGTCAACTGTCTATATTTTTGAACGAAAGACAGTAATATCGACGTTAATTATACGTTGAGAAAGTATATGAGACGAGTATTAGTTAATTTGTGGTGCTTTGCATTAGTCCTGCTCCTCTCATCACAAATATATGGGCAAACACCAGCAGGTTCCAACGATGGCTCCCTTAGGGACACACGTTTGGATGAAGTTGATGCTAAGAAGCAATTGCAAGCAGTTGCTTCTCGCACACTAACATGGCTGACAGGTTCTTCAGAACAGAACGCCTATGTTTCTGTTGGTCGATTGGCAAACTTTTTTGGCTTTATTAAATTCAGAGTGGCTAGTGGTCATAGTTTGACCCGTAGCTCAGCAGGACAAGAAACATACGCACTGTTGACGGAATCTCAGAGGAAGCGCTTAGTTGAACTTCATGCAGAACAAATGGAGACGTTGCAGAGTGTGCTGCTAGCTAGACAACAAGTTAATCATTCGCTCGAAAGTATTCTTGTTGGTGAGCAATTAGACAAAGAACAATTCTTGACAATTGCTGAAGACTATAGTGAATACGAAGCGGAACTAGGAAGAGTACTTGCCATTGGTCTTGGCGAGATCGCAACAACTTTATCTAAGTCACAGATAGAAGAAATGCGAGAGATGCGATTGAGATATCTCAGTGGCAAGTCGGGGAAGTTTAAATTGCCTCGCGACGAGAAGTCACTTCTTAGAGGAATGGACAAAACGTCTAATCAAGAGTTTTGGAATTTAACTTCACGTCTTCTAACATGGGTAACAGGCACACCTGAAGACAATGATTTTGAAACCGTAGGAAAGCCGAGCCAGCATTTTGGTTTTGTGAGTTTAAGAATGGAATCAGGACACAGTGTGCAGCGAGGAGTGGTAGCAAACGAAGTACAAGAAATCTTAACAGAGGAACAAATCGCACTTTTAAAAGACTGTGTATCAAAAGAGATCAAGTTTTTCGAGGAATTCCTTCAGAAGAGAGGGCAGTTATTACGAGAGTTTGAGCAATCACTTGAAGGCAAGCAGATTGACAAGGAAAGGGTGCACCAACTTGCACGGGT
>CAYYRP010000020.1:27251-54299 GCA_964474235.1 uncultured Isosphaeraceae bacterium | reverse complement strand
GGTGCATCGGCACAAGTTCTTCATCGCCCACGAGCAAACAATATGCATCTGTATCTGTCGCTAATGAATTCCACCAATCCGAAATTTCAGTTTTTAACACAGCGGGGTCTGTCCCAACATCTTCGGTGTACATCATTGTCACTCGATACCCGCGATCTAATTTTTGAGAGATGAGCGGCCAAAGTGCACTCGTGAATTTTGCAGGAGTGACAAACAAATAATTTCCATCCATTCCATCATTATTCTGAAACAAAAGACCCCAGTCAAACAACTGAACATAGTTAGGAATGTCGGTAATCAAACTTGCTACGAACCTTCTTGATAAAGTGATTGGATTCATCAAAGTGTCGGGCTGTAGAATTGTAATCATTGAATGGTTGTGCACAACGAGATCATCACTTACCGGATTATAGGTCGCGAGGCGTGGAGAAATGGTTTGCATTTTCAAGGAACCGCGTAATGTATGCGGTGAAAATATATCGCCAATTCCTGGAGGCCATGGCATGTTGTTCTGCGCATAAAATTCTGCATCGATTTCAAACGGTTGATGGTGTACCCGCGGGAAAATTATCAAAGGCAATCCATTCCTCGGAAAAAGTACATTGCGTAATGCAAAAAAGTGTAAGTAACAGTGTTTTCATAGATTTCTTCCTCATGCGTCAGTATCTCAGAAAACACTGCGAGTAGCAAGGTAAAACTGGTTTTTTCCTACCAATGTGGTACACTACGAGAAAGTTCTAATTGAAACTGAGTCTCATGAACAATCAAGAAAACAACAATTCTGCTCCAAAAACTGCGATAGATGATCAACTCTCATCGATGCCACTGCCTTCAAGTGGCACGCTGTTAAGTAGTTCAAATCCTGTGGAGGAAGACACCGCTTTACTCAAGGAAACGTTCAATGAAAAGTATAAGTGGGGTTTTGTCACGGATGTTGAAGCGGACTCTGCACCTCCTGGATTAGATGAATCCACCATTGCATTTATTTCTGCGAAAAAAAATGAACCGAGGTGGCTTTTAGATTGGCGATTAAAAGCATACCGACATTGGCTCACTATGGAAGAACCAGAGTGGGCGCATCTGAAATACAACAAGCCAAATTACGATGAGATCATTTTCTATTCAGCACCGAAGTCACTTGAAGATGGACCAAAGTCCCTTGATGAGGTCGACCCTGCCCTTTTAGAAACATACGAAAAACTCGGTATTCCGCTGCACGAACGCGCCGCACTTGCTGGCGTTGCTGTGGATGCTGTATTTGACTCCGTCAGTGTTGGCACAACCTTCAAAGATAAACTTGAAGAGGTTGGTATTATTTTCTGCCCTATTTCAGAAGCTGTGCATTCGCACCCTGAACTTGTAAAAAAATATTTGGGCACGATTGTTCCCTACTCTGACAATTACTACGCAACGCTCAACAGCGCTGTCTTTACCGATGGATCGTTCGTGTATATTCCAAAAGGGGTGAAGTGCCCAATGGATTTATCCACGTACTTTCGAATCAACGCGAAATCAACTGGACAATTCGAACGAACACTCATCATCGCTGAAGAAGGCGCAAGTGTCAGTTATCTTGAAGGATGCACTGCTCCAATGCGCGACGAAAATCAATTGCACGCTGCAGTTGTTGAACTCATTGCATTAGACGATGCTGACATTAAATACTCCACTGTGCAAAACTGGTATCCCGGTGACGAGAACGGTGTTGGTGGCATTTACAACTTCGTCACCAAACGTGGTAAGTGTCAAGGCAAACGAAGCCGCATTACGTGGACGCAAGTTGAAACAGGTTCTGCAGTAACTTGGAAATATCCAAGTTGTATTTTGTTGGGAGACGATTCAGTTGGCGAATTTTATTCTGTAGCGCTAACAAACAATTACCAGCAAGCTGATACCGGCACGAAAATGATCCACATTGGCAAAAATACTAGATCCACGATTATCTCCAAAGGCATCAGCGCAGGATTTGGTCAGAACATTTATCGTGGACTTGTGAAAATTATGAAGGGCGCAGAACACGCTCGCAACTATACCCAATGTGATTCCATGCTTATGGGCGATCGTTGTGGCGCACACACTTTCCCGTACATCGAGATTAAAAACAAAACCTCAAAAGCAGAACATGAAGCGTCTACGTCTAAAATTGGCGAAGACCAATTGTTCTACTGTAATCAGCGAGGAATCTCCACTGAAGATGCAATCAACATGATTGTGAATGGATTTTGCAAAGAAGTGTTCAGAGAGTTACCCATGGAGTTTGCAGTCGAAGCACGAAGACTCCTCGAAGTAAGTTTAGAATCAAGCGTAGGATAAAAATATGACAACCCCCTTATTAGAAATTAAAAATTTACATGCAAGTGTCGATGGCACCGAAATCCTAAAAGGTCTCAACCTCACGGTGCTTCCGGGCGAAGTTCATTCCATCATGGGTCCAAATGGATCTGGAAAAAGCACACTCTCCTCTGTCATTGCGGGACACGAAGCATACGAAGTCACAGAAGGGTCGATCCTGTTCAATGGTATCGACCTTTTAGAACTCGAAGCAGATCAACGTGCATGCGCCGGTGTCTTTTTGGCTTTTCAATATCCGATTGAGATTCCTGGCGTATCAACAAAATTCTTTTTGAAAGCAGCAGTAAACGCAGTGCGTAAATATCGAGGGCAAGATGAACTCGATGCAATGGATTTTCTTGACCTTGTTGAAGAAAAAGCAAAATCAGTAAACTTGGATACAGATCTTCTTGATCGCAATGTAAACCAAGGCTTTTCAGGTGGTGAAAAGAAACGGGCTGAAATTTTCCAGATGGCAATGCTTAGCCCACTACTTGGAGTACTTGATGAAACAGATTCTGGCCTAGACATTGATGCTCTAAAAATAGTCGCAGAAGGCGTGAACAAACTTAGCTCTCCCGAAAGAGGGTTCGTTGTGATCACGCACTACCAACGATTACTGGATTACATTGTGCCTGATTATGTCCACGTTCTCATTGATGGAAAAATTGTGAAGAGCGGCGACAAATCTCTCGCTCTTGTCTTAGAAGAAAAAGGGTACGCAGCGTTTGAGCCAAGTGCCTGCAGTTGTGGTTGCTAATGCCTTGTTCCATTGACAATTCGATTTTTGAAAAACTTCATAAAAATGAAGCTTGGCTTTATACAAATGTTTCAGCACTCTCCACCATCACATTTCAAAGCAACTCAGACGCGCACACTAAAAGTGTCGAACTCTATGACATTTCAAAAAACTCTCCCTTCGTAGTTTTTGTCAATGGCGTCTTTCAAAAAAATGTTTCAAGACTTTCTGATGGTGTAACCATCAATACCGGTGGCGGAGACGTTGCAAAAAGAAGCGGCACTCTCATTCCACAAGGGGTATGTGATGGAGTGCACATCACCGGAACGCAAAAAGAAACTATTCACGTTTTGCAAATGGTTGCAGGAGATGCGCCAGTTGCTTGTTATGGAAGCGTGTTCATTCACGCCCGCGAAGGTGAAACAATTTCGGTTGCAGAAACGAACGCCGGGGTTGGCGAACACGACCACTTGTTGATGCCAAACACTGAAGTAGTCGCAGAGAAAAACAGTTCGGTCACCATTGTACGAGCAATTCGCGGAAGCAAACACGCATACCACCTTAGTGGTCTCCATGTTGAGCAACATGAATCGAGCAGAGTTCAAACGCACACCATCACGCTTGCGGGTAAAAGAATTCGCAATGAAGTCTATGCATATCTCGACGGGGAACATTGCGAGTCGAACTTTGATGGAATGTACATGATCGGTCAAGATCAACTGGTTGACAACCACTTGCGTGTTGAACACAATATGCCAAACTGCAATAGCCGAGAATTTTATAAAGGCGTTCTAGATAAAAATGCAAAATCGGTATTTACAGGTCGCATTTACGTCAAGGAAGATGCACAACAAACAGATGCAAAGCAAACAAACCAAAATATTTTACTTAGTGACGATGCAGGAGCTTCTGCGAGGCCACAACTAGAAATTTATGCAGATGACGTAGCGTGCACGCATGGTGCTACAACTGGCGAAATTGATGATGAAGCAATGTTGTACCTTCAAACTCGCGGCATCCCTGCCGATGCTGCAAGGACATTATTGATTTACGCATTTCTCAACGAATCGCTTGACGAACTTGCAGACGGCGAGTTTCGATCAAATCTGGTTGACGAACTTTTATCAAACTTACCCGGCGGCGAGTTTATACGAGAGTTATACCTCTAATGATTTCAGATGCAACCATCGCAGATTTATTTCCTTCTCTCCAACAAGAAATTGAAGGTACAAAATTAATCTATCTTGATAGCGCTGCGACCACACAAAAACCACAGCGTGTCATAGATGCGGTGACCCATTATTACGAGCACGATAATGCGAACATTCACCGCGGTGTACACTCACTCAGCCAACGAGCAACACAGGCGTATGAAAACGCAAGAGTGCAAATTGCAAACTTATTGCATGCCAATCGCCACGAAGAAATCATTTTTCTCCGTGGCGCAACTGAAGCAATCAACCTTGTAGCACAAGCTTTTGCACGACCTCGCATTGGGGAGAATGACGTCATTCTTATCACAGAAATGGAACACCATTCAAACATCGTTCCTTGGCAACTTGTTTGTGAACAGACGGGCGCATCATTGGAGGTCGTTCCGATCTGTGATGATGGATCCATCAATATGGAAGCGTACGAGTCAATGCTCTCAGAAGATGTCGCTATCGTTTCAACTGCGCATGTTTCAAATGCGATAGGAACAATCAATCCTGTCAAGGAAATGTGTGCGTTAGCCAAAGAGATTGGTGCCACGACGGTTATTGATGGCGCACAAGCAACTGGGCACATGGACATTGATGTTCAGGATATTGGTTGCGACTTCTATGCAATCTCTGGGCACAAGATGTTTGGCCCAACAGGAATCGGTTGTTTATTTGGTAACTACGATGTATTGCAAGAAATGGAGCCCTGGCAAGGTGGCGGTGACATGATTCTGTCAGTTTCTTTTGAGGAAACTACATGGAACGAAGTCCCATTCAAATTTGAAGCGGGCACGCCAAACATCGCTGGCGCAATCGGGCTAGGCGCCGCCGTTACTTTTATTCAAGAATTAGGGTACGACAATATCTCCACACTCGAACATGAGCTCCTTGTGTATGGAACAACAGCTCTCGATGCAATCGATGGTGTCACAATCATTGGAACAGCTCCAGGCAAAGCTGGAGTGATTGCCTTCACTGTAGATGGCGTACACCCGCATGATGTCGGGACCATATTAGATCATGCGGGAGTTGCAATTCGCACAGGGAACCATTGCGCTGAGCCATTAATCAAGCGTTTTGGTTTGCACGCGACGTGCCGTGCTTCATTTTCGGTTTACAACACCAAAGAAGATGTAGACAAACTTGCTGACGCCATCAAAGATGCCATTAGAATACTTGGGTAATGTCTGATCTACGAGAACTCTATTTGGAAATGGTCACCGACCATGCTAAGAATCCTCGAAACAGAGGAAAGGTTGAATCCTGTTCGCACATTGGCACTGGGCACAATCCACTTTGTGGTGACAAGATCGTCGTAACTATTAGTATTGAAAACGAGCTTATTACTGATGTGAAATTTGATGGTGAAGGGTGTGCAATATCTACCGCATCGGCGGACCTAATGTCAGAAGTGTTGGTTGGAAAAACGCTCGTTGAAACGAAACATTTGTTTCAAGGTTTCCACGATCTCATAACTGGGAACGGAGGCGAAGAAGAAATTCCAAGAAAACTCGCCGTTTTTTCAGGAGTTAAAGAATTTCCAATGCGTGTAAAATGCGCGACCCTTGCATGGCATACGTTGATCGCCGCACTTGACGGCAATAATGAAACGAGTACCGAATGAGCGATCTTCAAGAACTCGTCATTGCTGCAATCAAAACGATTAAAGATCCTGAGTTACCAATCAATATTTACGACCTTGGTTTGATTCGTGAACTAAACATGAACAGTGGTGAAGTGCACATTTCAATGACACTCACAACGCCAAACTGTCCTGTTGCTGACATGATGCCAACCCAGGTGTTTGAAGCAGTTTCTATGGTTGATGGAGTTACAAATGTGAAAGTTGAACTCTGTTGGGAACCCGCGTGGTCCGTTGCTGATTTAACAAAGCGCGGAAAAGCGGTGCTTGAATTGATGGACATTGATATCAACCACATGCTTGCGCAGCATGAAAACAAAACAACTGGGTTAACAGTAAACAAAAACAATAAAACTAATTAGGGATCAACTTTCTCCCACTCGGTTATCAAACAGCGTTCGGCAATTTCTTTCATAAGCCAGTTCATATCAATCGATTCGTCTATTTTTACCAAACCATAAATATCTCGCAGATGTTTGCTTGAACCACCCTCTTTGAAATATTCAAGTTTTCGAATGATGACATATTCACTTGGTGCAACATACATATTCATATTTCCTAGCTGCAATTGGCTTCTTCTAGACATCCCCCATGTATGCAATACATCGTCTTTACAAATAAAAATATCCGCTTTCATTCCAGTTTCTGAATCGATAATATTAAACTGACCTTTCGGGAGTCTAATTGCTTCTTGAATTAAAACCATCGGCGGACAATAAAAACTCTCCAGATCGAAAAGCTTTTGGAACTCAGGTATATCTTCCATTATTAATTCTATAACGATGTCTACATCTACTGTTACTCTTGGCTCAGCTCTAACAATGCATGCTACCGAACCAGTCACCATGTAAGGAACATCAAATTGATTAAGGGGCTCAATAAAACGAGCAATCCATTTAACCTGTTCCACGCTGAAGAAACTCATTGATACGTTGCTTTAACTCAAAATCTGTAAGTTGCGGATATTTAGAACAAAGGTATGCACTATGAAGCGCAATAGCACCAACTCGAAGTTGTTCACTAATTTGAAGCCTCTCGTATGGAGACATCTTTTTCCAAATTTCAATTTGCATTGCAACAGGTCTGTCGAGCAACTCTTCTTCGTAAGACATCTGTTTAGTATATGCTTTTGCCTGCTCACGGGCAAAACCCAAATGCTGCAATCACGCGTAATAAATCTGTCATATTCACAACACCATCACCTGAAACATCTTCATCACACACAGGATTGCACACATCTTCACAAGTCGTGTTTTCACCGCGGTACAAGCCGCCAGCTTCCCAGCAGGCAACCGAAGCAGTTTGGACGCAGACATCACGAATACAGCACGCGCCAGCAGGACTGTTTGTGTCGCGGATAGTTACCATTTCGCCACTTTCCCAACCAATTGCATCCCCCGCAAAAATGCAAGCCGTCAACACTGGTCGAGCATGCTTTGTCCAAATTCCATCACCGTCCTCTGCATTGTTTGCAGAAAAAACGCACTGGTCAATAATGGGGTCACCACCGCGGACGTATATACCTCCGCCCTGCGTTGCCTCGTTGTATTCAATGAGACAACGACGAATCGTCGGGGAAGTGTTGATAGCAAGAACGCCGCCTCCGTGCAGCGTATTCTTGCCACCTGTGATTGTAAATCCCTCGATGATTGTGCTAGAAGTTTCACCGTTTACACAGGAAACCACTGGTCCAATCCCACCACCATCGATGACTGTCTCTTCGGCACCCATCGAACTTTGCAAAGTCAGAGACTTTCCAAGGAGGTCAATACGTTCACGCCACACACCAACACCTACCAAAACGATATCGCCATCTGTCGCAATCTCAATCGCCTGCGTAATTGTTTCGCAGTCTTCAGGAACTCGCCAAGAATCAGCACATGCCGATGTTGTCATTGTTATTGCACATAAAAAATATTTCATAGGCGACAGGGTAATAGTGTTTTTGACAACTCCTCAATAATTCGCCTTTTTTCGTGAAAATTCTCAAAAAAGTTTTAGAGTTTGAAAACAACCCGCGGGGTTGTTTCTCCTTAGGGGTTGTTTCTCGTAACAAAAGGTATAATGTATGCCTTCTATAATGAATATCCCGCTCCCAATTTTAAAGAAAACTCCGCCAAAGGCTCCACAAGAGGCTGTTTCAAAGCACGCCCTTTTTGATTCCCATGGAAGGCAAATTCGGGATTTGCGTTTATCTGTTACCGATCGATGTAATTTTCGGTGTGTGTATTGCATGGCTCCGGACGTGAAGTACATTCCAAAAATGCAACTTCTTACTCTCGAAGAATATATTCGAGTCATCCGCATTGCTATGTCGCTGGGGATCAACAAATTGAGAATCACCGGAGGTGAGCCTACGTTGTATCCGCATCTTGATGAACTTCTTCAAGAAATTGGCAAAATGGGAATGAAAGATATTGCACTCACAACAAATGGTTCGCAAATTCGTACGCAGTGGGCAGAACGTTGGAGAGAGTATGGACTGAACCGAGTCACTGTCAGCCTCGATACGTTACAACCGCAACGGAAAGACGCCATCACTCGATCGCAAACTTCAATAGTTTCTGTAATCGAAGCTATTGACACACTTCGTGACATCGGACTACAACCGGTGAAAGTAAATGCCGTTGTGATGCGCGGCGTCAATGATGATGAAATTATTGATTTTGCTGACTTTGCAAAAGTACACGAAATTGATATGCGACTCATTGAATTTATGCCACTCGATGCTGGACGACGTTGGGAAAAAAGACACGTTGTCAGTGCTCAAGAAATGCTAGAACAAATTAAAACGAAACACAATATTGTTCGCGAAGATGATGCAAAAACAAGCACGTCCATGAACTATAGATTCGATAAAGGTAATGGAAGAATTGGCTTTATTGCTTCAGTTACTGAAGCATTTTGCGGTGCATGCGATCGTATGCGAATGATGGCGGATGGCGTTGTTCGTCCATGTTTGTTTAGTGATGAGGAGTGGTCCATCCTCCCATTATTAAGAAACGGCGCTTCCGATGAGGAATTGCGTCAGTTCTTTATTGATGCAATGTGGACGAAGTCTGCTGGGCATGAAATGGATCGTGATAATTTCGAACGACCAAAAAAAACAATGAGCACGATTGGCGGGTAGTTACCGCAACACCCACCAACCAACGGCAACTAGCACACAAGCAATGATGGTCACAAGGTTGAACCACTTTTCAATAAAAGTCTTTGCTTGATCACCAATCCACCAGACGATTGTTGCTTCAAGACCATATCGAATTGTTCGACCAACTACACAAGCGGCGAGAAACAAACCAAAATTCAGTTTCGCTACCCCAGCTGCCGCGGTCAGAAGAAAAAACGGAACAGGCGTGAGTGCTGCAACAAAAACCCACAGTTGCCCCCGAACTTCAAACTCATCAACCATTGGTTGAATTTGCTCTTTGGCGATAAACCACCCCGCTCCACTAGATATTAGCGATGCGATAATAAAATATCCAACCAAGGCACC
Source organism: uncultured Isosphaeraceae bacterium (assembly GCA_964474235.1). GTDB lineage: Bacteria > Planctomycetota > Phycisphaerae > Phycisphaerales > SM1A02. The sequence continues at coordinate 44,889 of CAYYRP010000020.1, read as the reverse complement.
CGCGACACTCCCAACAACTGAAATCGCAGCGAATAACACTGATTTTTTTCGTTTTTCAAGACACATGGGAATCAAGAGCGCATCGGGTGGGACGAACGGCATAAATGCTTCAACGAACGCAATGATTGCGAGAGCAACTGGTGCAATTGGGTTTTTTGCATAACCAAGCGCCCATTCATAGAGTCGCCTGTGGATTGCCCAAGTTGGGATTGTTTCTTGTTCCATCTCTCTGCATCATATACGCCATGAGGAATTACAATGTTCATATGCACCACGTGAATGTGAAATACAAAAAGCTTCGAGAACTTGCAGTTGTACCTTCTTATCAGACAGAACACGCTGCGGGAATGGATTTGTTTTCAGCCAACGATGATCCAACCACAATTGGAGTTGGCGAAATTGCCATGATTCCGCTCGGGTTTGCGATGGCATTACCTGACCATTATGAAGCACAGGTTCGCCCTCGAAGTGGAATAGCTTCAAAGTTTGGCATCACCCTGCCAAACGCTCCCGGAACCATCGATGCTGATTATCGCGGCGAATGTTGCGTGCCACTTATCAACCATGGAAGCGAACCATTCGTCGTCGAACCAAACATGCGAATCGCGCAAATGATTATTGCGCCCGTCGTGCAAGCATCGTTTGAGGTTGTGGAGGAATTAGACGAGACTATCCGTGGGTCTGGAGGTTTTGGTTCAACTGGAAGTTAGACCAAACTTTTTAAGTCCATCAAACCTATTGGTTCACGCGAATAAAATGGTTCAGCCGTTTCAGTTCGTAACCGACCGCCAAAATATTTGTCTTGCGCCTCAACCCAGCCAACAATTGGTCGGTTATTTTCTGGAATGACAAATTGGGATTCGTACGCAACAATCGCATCTCGCTTTCGCTTTGCGTAGTTCGTTGTATCAATTAGAAAACTCGGGTTTGGAACAATACGTAAATGCGTGCAATAATAATAGAACAACCATTTTGGATAAATCGGATCACCGGCGAGATCTATTTTTGTAAGTTTTGCATCAAACCGGGCATCTTCTACAATTTTTGTCGTAGCAATGTGGTCTGGGTGTGCGTCTTCAAAGTACGGGGTAAATACGATTTCTGCTTGGTGTTCCCGAATGACTGCCGCAACCGCATGACGTGCAGGAATTGAATGTTCAACATAACGATTAGGAAGATTAACAGTCGTCCGTTTGACACCTAGAATAGATGCAGCTGCTGCTGATTCATTCGCTCTGATTTCTGGTGTGCCGTGCGGCGTTGGTTCACCACTTGTCATGTCAAGCAGTAAAACATCGTGCCCTTCATTCGCCAACTTCGCGATTGTGCCACCCATGCCAAGTTCTTGATCATCTGGGTGAGGTCCAACTACTAATATGTTTGTCATAGTTTGTTTAGCGTACCAAGACTTCGCGATAGAGTTTGTCTAAATCTTGCACCATTTTACTTGCTGTAAATTGTTCCTTACACAGAGACAGACCTGCCGCTCCAAACACTGCTCTCTTTTCTGGACTTGCTTGCAATGCAAGGACCGCGTTTCGAAGTGCAGCATGATCTCCAACTTTGATGAGGTATCCGGTTTTTTCTGGAATGCACACTTCTCTTGTGCCATCCACATCGTTTGCGATCACCGGCTTCCCGCCAAGCATCGCTTGCACAACAGTACGGGGCAATCCTTCACGGTAACTTGGATGCACTAAAATATCCATCGCACAGATGTAATTTGCGATTGTTTCTGGTTGCACAAGCCCAGTGAAGACTACTTGTTTTTCGATTCCCAGTTCGGAAATTCGTTTTTCAAGCCTCTCTCGCCACCAACCGTCTCCAACCCAAAGAAGTTTCATTTTTTGGTTCGCCACCAATTCTTCTCCGAGCGCATCGAGAATGTCGTCGTGTCCCTTGTGTTCCGCAAGACGAGACACTGTACCAATAACAAAATCATCCTTGTCAATTCCAAATTCATCTCGCATACCTATTTCAGATCGATCTGGCGATAGATATGTTTCCACTTCCATCCCGCTGTAAATCGTGGAAAACTGTTCTTGTTTTCCAATGTTTTTTGCGAGCGATTGGTCTCGCATCGCATCTGCAACACATGCAATCCGATGGCAGCGCTTTGCTGCCCAGCGCTCCGAAGCGATGTAGATCGCATTTTTCCACGCCCTTTCGTAAGGGTGGAATGAAAGACCATGGATTGTGTGCACTACACACGGAACGTGGAGTTTCCACGCCGCCGCTCTCCCGATGATGCCTGCCTTCGATGAATGTGTGTGGACTACATCTGGTTTCCAAAAACGGATGAGGCGCTTGATATCTCTGTAACAGCGGTAATCACGCATTGGGGAGAGTGCACGCACTAGATTTGGCGTTTCTATGAGATCTATACCACCATGCGTTTCTGCCCGCCCTCTCAGCGACCCTTCAGGACCATAAATCGGTCCATAGACAAGCGAAACTTCATGCCCAGCATCTGCCTGGCCCTCGCATGAGAGAATCGTGTTTTCCTGAGAGCCGCCAAGGATAAGCCGTGTTGAAATGTGCATGATCCGCATTTGGGCAGCATACCTGACCCGTGGTCAATCTGACCACGGGTCAACTTGACCGCGGGTCAAAATGTATGATGGTGCGATGCCGAGATATAAGATGATTGTGGCCTACGATGGAACGGATTTTCACGGGTGGCAGAAACAAGTACACCCAGACCGAAAATACATGCGAACCGTGCAGGACGTACTCGAAAAAGCCGTCGTGAAGGTCATGCGAGAGCCCGTGGTGCTTACTGGAGCTTCAAGAACTGACGCTGGGGTACATGCAAACGGACAAGTTGTGGCGTTTGATGCCGACAATGAAATCCCACCCGACAAATTAGTCCTTGGATTCAATTCTTGGCTTCCCGATGATGTGCAAGTTCGGCGTGTCGAAATCGCGGACAGCAAATTCAACCCAATTAATCACTGCACAAGCAAGGGCTATCAGTATACCCTCGCCCACGGTTGCAGCAACCCGCTTCGAAAACCATTATTCGACAGGCGATTTACCGCCTTTACCGCATACGCGCTGGATATACCGAAAATGCAGGAAGCAGCAACACACTTCCTTGGTGAACATGATTTTGCTGGTTTCACAAAACTAAACCATGGAAGAAAAACTACCGTTCGCAGAGTAGATCAGTGCATAGTGCAAGAATCAGAACAGTGGCGAATTACGATGGACGTGGCAGGCGCTGGATTCTTGTGGAATATGGTCCGAATCATCGCCGGCACCTTGCTTGAGGTAGGACGAGGATATTACTCGCCGAGAGATATTCCGGACATCATCGCTTCGTGTGATAGAACACGTGCCGGAAAAACAATGGCCGCACAAGGATTGTCACTGGAATGGGTACAGTTTTCTGACGATCAATGACCAAACAAGTTAGTCATTGCGAAGTACCCTTGCTCTTGAAAGAACTCGAGTGCTTCCTCAACAGTCTTGAAAATTTTTGTCGCAGTTTCTGTAATGAATGGTGAGGGCGGTTTCTCTGGTTTCCACACAACATACACTTCCTTGGTGTGCTCCCAAGCGTGTTGTAATTCTCGTTCTACACCGCTCGATAAGCCTGGAATACTACCTGGCAACTCAGGAACCAACGAAACAATCATGTCAGATTGATCAATCAACCTGAAATCACGCATGTAAATTTGACCGTCAATATCGCCAGCTATGTCAAGAATTTCACGAACCGATACTCGCATTGGATCACCATCAATTTTGCCGCCAAACGCGTGAGGTTCGACTTCAATCCAATCTTTGCCTTCTTTTGCAGCTTCAATACCGCGATCGAGCAAAAGTTTTTCATCAACATCAGCTGGGTCAAAGGTAATAAAATGCTCTGCAAGCGCTGCTCTAAACTGATCAATTTCCGCAAGCACGTCTGGAAGATCCACAACATGGCTCATTGGAAAACTTGGATACACTTTTTTCATATCGTTACGAGCAACAAGCCGGTAACATGTTTCTGTTGTTGACTGATGTCGGCCGCGACTTAAAACATAAAAACTATTGCGGCAACCAACTGCTTGCGCCATCAATTCGGTCGCGAGAATTTCTTCTTCCCGCCAAACCATACAATCCTTCAGCGTTGCATCAATGTCGTGCTCAGCGTGAAGCCGGTCGTGCACAACTTCGATATTGTCTACGAGGCAAATAAATAACTCGGGTTGAAATTCAATCAATTGATCGAAGTCAAATGCTGGAAACAAACCGTGGCGCCACCTAAAAGTCGCGTGCGTGTTCATGATGACATTTTCGTGCTCATCAAAAGGTGATGTAGAAGAAACAATATCTTTAATTGCCGCTCGACGTAATGAATGTAATCGGCTCAGGGGTAAATCTAAAATGCGACCCTCTCGAATGTCTGGGCCCTCCGAGTACATCATTTGACCAACATTAAAAACTTCAATGTTACCGCCACGTTCACCAGCAAGCCGCGAAACCTCTTCAAGGTAAGGCTTCTTGTCCATTCCGATTTGACCTGTTATTACTGTTCTCATAGGGTTTCTATTATACCCTAACAAGTAGAAAAATCGTTGTTTTCTGAATCTACAGTGATTTGTGTGGGTAGAGTGAGCCTTTTTTGGCACAGAACCCCAGAGATCAGAGATAACTGCAGTGCAACAGTATTAGCAGCTCAAAAGTTTAAAGCCCCTAATTTCTGAATCGTCGTAACCAAGAAGCCTTGGCCCGTGGGACACTTTTTCCCGATGCGCTATGGCTTGACCACAACTTGTATACCCAAACAATTGCAACAACCACCATCAATAGTCCTAACAAACGAACTACCAATTCTATGGTGCTCTTCGCTTGCAAACTTTCAGCAATCCACCACCCCGCAAAAAGTTGCATTGGCGCTGTGATCAAGCAACAGACAAGTGTTGGAATTGCGAACTTGATAAATGGCATGTGCATCAAACCCGCAACAGTAATCGTTGTTGTTCTGCTTGCTGGAATAAACCGGGCAAGAACAATCACCCATGCGCCGCGCTTATCAAATTGATATTTCGCCTGCAACATTCGCTTCGGATGAATGAATCGCTTAAACCATTTCTTGTGCAAAACCCGTGTCCCAAATTTTGAACATACAAAAAACCATAATAAATCACCAGACACGACACCAACATACGCGGTCGCCAGTGTTGGCCAAAGTGGCATTTCACCGTGCGCTACAAGCATCCCCGCTGGAATAATAATAATATCTTCGCCGAGTGGAATTCCGATCCCTGATAATAAAAGTAACCCAAATACCACCCAAGGCCCCCATGTCGGATCGACCAGTGAAAAAATTTGATTGATCCACTCTTCCATGAAAATTAGAGCGAAATCACTTCGCCTGCACCTATCTCTGTGGGTAATTCAATTTTTCTAAGATCTTCTATTGTCGCCGCCGTTGTTGGACTAATTTCAACCAACGCCTCATCTGAAACATCAACACCACAAGCGCGTACCCATGCAACCGCACGATCACACTGCAGTTTCATGCTTGTTTGAGCAGAATCATTTCCCTTGGCATTTTTGATTGGCGCAAACTCTTCTTCGCGTTTTATTTGCAGCACGAGAGAATCTGAAGCAAGGGGTAGCATATCGAATACAAACCGTTCAAATTTATACGCATTAGGTTCTTTTGGCGTCGTTGTGTTGTCAGTCGAAAAATCAATGTGGGGAATTGCTTTGTGCGCAACGTGCCACGGCAAATCGCTCGCTACACTCTCAATAAAATTTGTTGAAAAAAGATGCGCCGCAATTGAACCGCAACAATACGCAAGTTGTCCATCTTTTTGCTCACGTGTTTGCTCAGCGGTCATATCGCTGTACTCAATAATACTTGTCGATTCACCACGTTTACAAAAAACACCAACACGTTCGTCTGGGTCGTTTTTCATGACGCACTTACTTGAAACTTCTCCTGAAGAGTGGGCACTGCAATGAAGACCCAAGAACGATGGATCCACAACTTTTACCAACGGATTGTCCACCTGTACATATGCCAACTGTTCAATACCCCGCGCTGCCATTTCTTCCAACGCACCGCTTTTGTTTAATGCAGTAATCACACCGCCGTGCCCATCGGGATTCATAAATATTTGATCTTTTTCAGCAAGCAACATTTTCCCATGTGCATCAATCGCGGGAACTACGCCTTGGGGAAAAACAAAAATATCAGTTCGATCTAACCCAAAACAATTATTATCTAGCAAGAACGAACGCGTAATTTCATCATTTTCGATACTCGTCATGATGTACCAAGGAATCGTCACCTTATATTTTTTTGATGCAAAGAGTATTTGCTCAGCAATCATTTGAAAAAGTGATTTGCCTGTCACCGGAGTGGCTGGATAGGTTCCCTTTGGGCCACTCCACCCAAGCCGAGTGCCCTGGCCACCTGCAACAGTCAACACGCCTAATTTTCCTTGACGGATCAGTGCTTGCCCAACCTTATCAACTTCTTCCCAATCAACAACACCATCTTCAACTGAGATAAAAGGGCTAGGTAAAATATCGGTATCAGCAGATTGGTTTTCGTCGCACTGCTTCATCTCAACAAGTTGATCGAAAATATCAAAATCAATTGATTCAATTTGTTTCAGAAGTTGCGTCTGAGATGCTGAGCTCAGTTCATCCCAATAATGCAACACATGCTCTTGACCAGAACGGATAAGTTGTTGCTCAATAGATGGTGAAACTGAACTCAAAACTCAGGTGTTTCCGGGGCTGTCCAACCCTCCGGAAGATGCCGTACTATTTTCCCCGTCCCTAGATAAATAACTTGCTCGCAAATATTTGTACAGTGATCTGCAATTCGCTCCAATGACCTTGTGACTGAAAGTAATTCAAAAGCAACGAGTGGATCTAGCGAACCGTCCCCTATTCTATGCTGTACATCAAGCACAATTTCCTTGCGAAAACGGTCAACCGTATCATCAAACGAAAGAACACGCACAGCAAATTCTGTGTCTGTATCACACAATGCTTTATTTGTATCTCTTGCCATCCCAACAACACTATTAGCCATCACCCTAAATGTAGGAGGAGATTGTGAAATCTGGGAGCCGTCCTGCATTGTTTTCTCTGCGACAAGAGCGGCGCAATCTGCAATTCGTTCAAGTTCATTGTTAACCTTAACAACTGTTAGAACGCTTCGGATTCCTTTTTCTTCGGTTGAACCAAGACGAAGCAAATCTATACAAGCACGTTCAATCTCGACATCAACTTGATCAATAAATGCTTCGCCACTTAAAACCGATTCGGCAATTTCGTTATCTGATCCAAAACAGGCTTCAACCGCTTTAAAAAGTTGCTCAACAACTCGGTCGCCCTGTGTATTTAGGTCGGCTTGAAGTTGGGCTAGTTTTTTGGCAAATTCTGGCATCGGGATTTTAGTTCTCTAGATTCAAGTTCTAGTTCAAGAGAGTACAATTGCTATGTGGCGAAGTATACTCGCCGTTCCCCATCTGAGAGTAACCAATGATAAAGCTTTGTGTCAACATTGATCATGTCGCGACCATTCGTGAAGCCCGACAAACCTACGAACCAGACCCTGTCGCGGCTGCTAGCGAGGCACAGTATGGAGGTGCTGATGGGATCACACTCCATATCAGAGAAGATCGGCGACACATGCAAGATTCCGACCTTGCGTTACTTCGCAATAAGGTAAATTCTCCTCTTAATTTAGAAATGGCAGCTACAGATAAAATGGTCTCACTTGCAATTGCTACAAAACCCGAGATGGTCATGCTTGTCCCAGAAGGACGAGATGAAATCACAACCGAAGGTGGGCTTGATATTTGCGGCGATCTTGATCGATTGCAAGATGTAATTCACACCTTACACAAAGCCTCCCTACCAGTGAGTGCGTTCATTGACGCTGAGTCTCACCAAATTGAAGCCGCAAAAGAAGCTGGCTGCGATGTCTGTGAAATTCACACTGGGCCATATGCCGAATCGATCGAAAAGAATGATTTTTCGATCTCTCACTCAGATGTAGATGCACAATTAGAACGTATTAAAAAATCGATAGACCATGTTCGTACACTTGATATGCAGTGCAACGCTGGGCATGGATTGAATTATCATAATGTCGGCCGAATTGTTTCGCTTGGAGGTTTGAGCGAACTTCACATTGGACATTCGATTGTAAGCCGTTGCGTCTTTGTAGGGATGCGAGAAGCGGTACGAGAAATGAAGGACCGCATCAAAGAGAGTTCCAAATGACACAAGATATTACTGACCTGCCATATAAAATTGCCGTATTGTGCTATCTCTATGATCAGGACGATCGGCTTCTTCTATTAAAAAGATGTAAAGCCCCGAATGCAAATCAATACTCACCAATCGGTGGAAAACTTGAAGCAGTCATTGGCGAAAGTCCCCACGCCTGTGCGATACGAGAAATTCATGAAGAAGCGGGAGTACAACTTGCGACACATGAAGTGCGGCTCTCTGGCATGCTTGCAGAGACCGCGTATGAAGGCGAAACGCACTGGCTCATTTTCTTATATGAAGTCACGAGGGCAATTGATCACGCTGAAATTGCCTCGATGGAAATGGACGAGGGCACGCTTGAATGGGTCCCCGTTGAAGATGTAGATTCGTTCGACATTCCAGACACTGACAAATCTATTATTTGGCCATTAGTACGAAAACACCGAGGTGGATTTTTTGCAGTGCACATCGACTGCTCAGTAAAACCATTTAAATGGACCGTGCAAGAAGAGTGGACAGCAACTGATGTTTGAAGTTTCGGTTGAAAAATCTTTTACAGCAATGCACGCTGTCACGATTTGTGGAGTTGAAGAAGAACCTCACATTCACGATTGGAAAGTTGTGGTAAAGGTGCAAGGCGAAGAACTTGATAGCGATGGTTTACTTGTTGACTTTCTTGATTTAGAAAAACAACTCTCCGAAGCAATCAATCCACTCCATAATTCTAATCTCAATACGTGCCCAGAAATAAAAAACCAAAATCCATCCACCGAACGAGTAGCGAAATACATTGCTCATTGCATACACGTCCTCCCACCAAATAAAATTGTATCTGTAACCGTAACTGAAGCCCCTCATTGCAAGGCAATTTACACACTATGACCGACGCTCCATTTATGCTTTCTGTTTCCGGCGCCCGAGGTATTGTTGGCAAAACAATGACCCCAGAAGTAGCAAACGATTATGCCGCAGCGTTTGTTTCTTTTCTACAAGAACGGCTTGGAAGAGTTCCAAAACTGTGCGTTGCTCGTGACAGCAGACCAAGTGGACCGGAACTTGCAAAAGCCGTGGCTGATGCATTTGTTTCAAGCGGATGTGAAGTTATTGATCTTGGTGTTGTAGCGACACCAACCGCTGGCGTAATGATTGGTGCATTGCACGCAGATGGTGGCATTATTGTCACAGCATCGCATAACCCAACACCATGGAATGGCATGAAATGCCTCGACGGCGATGGTCTTGCTCCTCCAATACAAGACGCAAAGGAAATCATCAGACGATTTCACGAGAAGCTTCGACTACCTCATTGCGAGACTGGGAAATTTGAAGAAAACAATCATGGTCACGATACACATATTTCAAAAGTACTTGGCATCATTGATCCCAAACCAATACAAAAAAAACAATTCCGTGTCGTACTCGATTCTATCAATGGAGCAGGATGCGTAGGCGGATTGCGATTACTCGAACATCTTGGATGCAACGTGTTGCATCTCAACGGAGAACCGACGGGAGTGTTCGCACACGAGCCAGAACCAAAAGAAGTTAATTTGAATGGTCTATGTGAGGCTGTTGTAAAATTTGATGCAGATGTTGGCTTTGCACAAGACCCAGATGCAGATCGTCTTGCAATTGTCGACGAAAACGGTCGATACATCGGCGAAGAGTACACGCTTGCACTTGCTGCTGAACATTGGCTCCATCAACATCCAGGCGCATCAACTGCGGCGAATCTTTCGACGAGCCGCATGGTTGATGATATTGCTGCAACGCATGGCGGAACTTCATATCGCGCTGCAGTTGGCGAAGCAAACGTCGCTGGTGTAATGAAGGAACATGGTTGTATTATTGGCGGCGAGGGAAACGGCGGGGTTATTTTCCCAAAGATTTGCTGGGTTCGCGACAGCCTAAGCGGCATGGCTCTTATTCTTGATTTAATGCAAACAAGAGACCAGCAACTTTCATCAATTGTTCATGCACTTCCAAGATACGAAATAATGAAGAAGACAATCGATCTTGCTGATCTCGGTGGCATCCCCGTACTTGATAAAGAAATTGAACGACTTCAAGAATATTATTCTGAAGATAAACAAAATAACAGCGATGGGTTACGCATTGATTTTGAAGAAGGCTGGGTGCACTTGCGACCGAGTAATACTGAACCGATCGCTCGCATCATTGCTGAAGCGAAGGATTCACTCACTGCGTTTAAGCTCGCTGCAAGAGTCAAATTGGGCTAACTTAGACCGCGGAGTTAGTTTTCACATTGACTCAACGACCCTGTGGCAAAAAACACGAGACTGTTCATAACATATCGGTTGTGTAAATCTCTAATACAACCCTCCCCTTGGCATCACAGAAGTTGTTAACCGTATTGTTTCATCACCGCCATCCATCGACGTTGCTTGTTCGGGGTCTGGATCAACAGCAAGATTAATCGTCACTCGTTGCAGCGTTGTGCCATTTTCATACTGAAGTAAAAATGGAGTAATAGTTGCACCACCAGTCGTCTGCACAACACCACCAAGAACTGTTGCACTTACTCCATCCACTGTCATCGTCAATAATTCACTCACACTATCCCATTCGATTTCAATTTCTTGACCACTCGCCGTTGTTATTTCTAAAACGTTGCTTTCAACCTCATCTTCTGTTGCAATACTTGGGAGGGGACCAAACGAAACACCCGTTCTTACAAGGAGTGCAATTCGTTCAACTAGAAGGCGCGCCGTTAAACGATTTACTCCCTCGGCAGCACTCCGCCTGTACGCATCCACCGTCCCGTGCAAAGAACCAAACAAGCCAGCAAGTAAGAGTGCTGAGATTGCAAGTGCTACAAGAATTTCGGGAAGTGTAAAACCTTTTCTCATTCATATCCCTCTTGATAACTTGATGAATCAGCGACGATGGTGATCGGCCAAGGAACACCATCGGGTAGTGATGCTTCTGGATTTGCACGTAAGGAAATACGACCGTATCCAGAAAATGGTTTACTTGCATCATCTACACCTTCACCGTCACCATCTTCGGGGCCAAAATACCCAATGGTTGTATTAAATGCATCAGGTTCTCCACCATAGAATAGTGGTCCTTCGTCGGAAACTGGGCGGTATGTCGAAAGAATCGCTCCATGTACATCAACTACACCTCGCAGATCTAACAAGCCTGTCACAATAGTTCCCTGCAAATTGACGCCAACCGCTTCATCGTTTGTGAACGCACCAATTTCAACAGACCAGCCGGGCATTAAAATTGAACTCCGCGCCATCTGCTCAAGATCGGTTGGATTAATCGCTTCTAACACTGCTTGCAACACGGCTCCATCTGGCTGTTCGATCAGATTTGGATCGTCGGGATCAATAAAGAAACGAGATTCGCCCGTTACTTGGACCTTGTTTCTCCAGTGTGTGAACTCACTTGGAACATCTCCGGCAATTGATCCAAGGAACGTGCAATCGTTAAAACGTATATTGTTAGAAACCGAACGCGTGTCAGAATATGTCGTTGCACCAGAAATTGCTTCAAGGTCTTCAAAGCGAACTTCATATCCACCAACGCCGTCTGGTTCAACAGCGCCAGCATAATTCCAATTCGGATCATCAACTTCCTCTGTTGTTTCTACCCAAGTTACACCAATGAACGTGCAATCTTCAAACACTGCATTCGTTCCAGTTGGAATGCGGACATCTGTGAATGTCATGTCCTGAAAGACGGGACGTTGATACCAGTCATACGCACCTGCCGATTCAAACGGAACACCTTCCCAACTACTTCCTGATGCGGGAATATACGTTCCTCCATTTATAATATTTGATTGGACTTGCCCTGTACTTGTATCACCAAATGCTACACCTGTCATTGATTGTGTTTCAAACCAACTAGATGCTCCTGAAAACATGTCGGTTGTAAGTTCAGTCAATTGCTCTTCAGGAACTGTGAACGCTGCGGGCGATTCTCCGTAGTCTGGTGTAACAGGACCACGCACACCACTTTGCCAATCTTTTGCCGTTTGCGTTTCCCAATCAGAAACAGAAACTGCAAAACTTAGGCTTCCATCAACCTTGCCGTATCTATCTTTGATATTAATAATGCCATCATCCCAACCAAGCTCACGATCTTTATTGTCAACAACACCATCCCTATTTCTATCTGCTCTTGCATGATCAATAAGTAATGCCAATTGCATGTCTTCACTGAACTCCTGCGACAAACCAGGGAAACCTGCGATGGCTGCTTGGGCAGAATCAAACACAACACCAATATCACCATCTGCATCAAAGTGAGAAAGAAACAGGTCAAAGTCCGTCACAAACTCATCGCCATCGTAATCAGATAATACGCCACCCAAACCACTTGATTCCGATGCATGATTTACACGTAGCCGATGATCACCATCAACGTCATCTGTTTGCACCAATAGAGAAAACGTTTCAAGAATAATATCGAGAACACCTGAATCAATTCCGTAAAAATCACTTTTCATAACAAGCGGTGAACCGAATTCGGTATTGAGTTCATCTGCATCTATTCCATACCGTGTCCCAATCGGTCCCTCGACAAGAACATTCCTGCCGAGCATCAACCTTGACATGGCGATGATCGCATAATCGATTCGTTTATCAAGATCAAATGCCATTGATATAGAACGCGAAATACCATTGCTTTCACCGATGCTTGTGATTTGTATTTTTGTGTCTCCGCTGACCAGTTCGTACCGCAATCGAAAAATTGAACCATCTGAATCCGAATCTAGTGCGACTGGTTTCAGTTCAAGTTCATACCCACCACTTGTCAATGCTGGAAGCAGTGCATCTTCACTTACACGTTCGACGGAATGCAAATCCACTTCATCAAATACATCAAAAAGTTCATGCACAATCCCAACTCCAGTAGGTGAGGTGATGACATATGCATTTGGTGGCGTCACTGTTATCAATCCATCACCGGCTGTCCAAGTACCAAGCCACAATTTGTCAGCCAAATCTATGTCAATCACACCTTGATCAATGACAAATCTGTTCACAACACTTTGCAAACGACGAGCGCCAAAGGACATCCCTGATTCAGCCGCTGATTGCGCTCGTGAAATTGCAATCATTGCATTTGCACTTCGAACATTTGTCCAAGAAACATTCGCGATGCCCGCAGTAATCGAAGCAATGACTCCCAACATCAAGAGTGCAGGTACTGTCGCCCAGCCACGCCTTTGTGCATCCGAGTCTCTGCGGCAATGAAGGAACGCCAGGGAGGAACAGAGGCGAGAATACACAAAGTTGTTTCGGGTTGTATACATCATCGCGGCGCAATCCATGACAACCTCGTGATCTCTTCCCCGTTCAATTCAACAACTACTTCCACCCGAACTGCATTTGAAGTTCCATCTGAAACAATTTGTAAAACATTAAACGGATCAACGCATTGCACAGTTACTTCTTGTGTCCAACCATTCATCCCTGCAATTTCTGTTCTTGTTGCATCAATGGGAGTTGTAAATGTATTGCCGTCTAAATCATCAAGGTCATCAAGATCATCGGGCAGAATTTCGCCCGCTTCCACACCCCATGTTGTATTGCCTGTAACGGGGTCGTTTGCAGGAAGCAGTAGAGACAATTCGCGTATCTCAATCGCAAGTCGCATTCCGGTTGCAAGCCTATCAGAAACAACTGCTTGAATATGCCAAGCTTGTTGCGAACCAACAACACCAACAACACCAATTCCAATGACTGCGATGGCGATCGTAGATTCCATAATCCAAAACCCCCTCCTCTGAATTGATTTGAGATGTCTAGTTCGAAAGCGTGTCATCATCCTGATACCACCGCGCTCATTTTGAAAATTGGAAGAATAATAGCCATTGCAATAAATCCAACAATACCGCCCATACATACAATCATTGCTGGTTCAAGCAGACCGGTAAATGTTTTTACTGCATCGCGAAGCACACGATCATAATATTCTGCGACTTCCTGTAACACGTCGCCGAGTCGACCAGATTCTTCCCCCGCACCGACCATTTGAACTACTGGCTTAGGCAGCAACTTTGTGCCATCAAGTGTTTTAGCAATTCGATCGCCTTCCTTAGCACCTTTACGAACGTCGTACCATAATTTCTTGTAATGCTGGTTACCAGATATGTCGCCAGTCACTTCAAGTGCACTAAGCATTGGGACACCTGCATTGATTAATTCTCCCAACGTCTGCAAAGAACGATTGATATACAACGCTCTCAACATTTGTCGAATCACAGGAAAATGCAGTTTTAAAGTATCAATATACTTCGAACCTCGATTCGTTTTACCTCCGATGATCAGACATACTACGATCACTGCTATTGCGATTGGTACTGTCCACCAATACAAAACCATCCATCCACTTAGACCCATCAAAAATTTCGTCGGCCAAGGAAGAACACTTTCTTTTCCAGCAAATACACCAGCAAATCTTGGGAGGACGAATGTTAAGAGAAAAATAGTAACAACTGTTGCAAGACCACCAATGACTGCGGGGTAAATGCTCGCGCCAATCATCATTTTTTTTGTTTCGATTTGCCTTGTGATTATTTTTGCTATTCGATCAAGCATGTGGCCAAAGGATCCAGAGAGTTCCGATGCCCGAACCATGTTGATATAGAGGGGGGAAAATAGTTTTGGATACTGAGCAATAGCGTCTGAAAAAGTACATCCTGCTTCGATGTCTTCTTTTATAGATCGAAGAATTTCTTTGAATGTTTTGTTTTCGGTATTTGTCGCAATACCATCAATGGCTGCGCGAAGACTTATTCCTGCACGAACCATCACTGCCAACTGCGTTGTGAAATCTAATATCTCTCGTTTTGCGGGTCCACTTCCGGCATTCAGTATTTTCCAAACTTGCTGCATTAAACCGGTTTCGTTCGCTTGAAACGGAACCAGTCGAACAATTCGCCCGCCTCTTTCTCGCAGCGCTTCCGCAGCGGCAGCCGCCGACTCTGCAGCGAGTTGACCAGCCATCAGATCTCCCGCTTCTTGTTGAAGTTCATAGCGGTAAGTCGGCATGGT
This sequence comes from uncultured Isosphaeraceae bacterium, assembly GCA_964474235.1. Taxonomy (GTDB): domain Bacteria; phylum Planctomycetota; class Phycisphaerae; order Phycisphaerales; family SM1A02. The sequence goes on along the minus strand of CAYYRP010000020.1, from coordinate 29,614 downwards.
GATCTCCTTATGCTGCCAGTGACAGTTCCATTCGTTGTGGGTCGGTTGCATTTGCAATCACATCACTTTTCTCAACTAACCCGTTGTAAAGTAAAGATGTCATTGATGTGTCTCTTGCCATCATTCCTGCACGGCCGCTTGTTTCTATTACATTCGGTATTTCGAATGTTCTTGATTCCCGAATAATGTTTCTCACTGCTGCGTTGCAAAGCAATACTTCAACAGCCGGAACCATTCCTCCACCAATTTTGGGAAGTAGTGTTTGTGAAATCACAGCCTTTAATGTATTAGCGAGCATTGAACGTATTTGGCATTGTTGATTTGCTGGATACATATCAACAATTCGTTCTACGGTTTGCGCTGCATTGACAGTGTGTAATGTTGAAAGCACTAGATGACCTGTTTCCGCTGCAGAAATCGCGAGGGATGTTGTTTCAAGATCACGCATTTCACCTACGAGAATGATGTCTGGATCTTGACGCAAGGCATGTTTTAAACCTGAAGCGAAACTTGGCATGTCACGTCCAAGTTCACGTTGTTCTACGAGACACTGATCTGAGTCAAACGTATATTCGACTGGGTCTTCAAGCGTGATGATGTGCAGAGATTTTGTTGCATTAATTCGATTCAGTATTGAAGCAAGTGTTGTGGATTTTCCAGAACCAGTATCACCAGTAACAAGAACTAACCCGCGTGGCAAATCTACAAGCGATTCTATTGCTGCAGGCAAATTCAACGTTTCGAGTGGCGGTATTTTTGATTTAACAGTTCGCATTGCAATCGCAGGCAAACCGCGTTGGTAGTGCACATTGACTCTGTACCTTCGACTGTCTGTTGCCCAGGATAAATCTACGTCCTGCGTTTTCTGCAGTGTATCTCTGTGTGTTTCAGTGAGCATTGTTTCAATAATGAAATCCATTGCCTCGGAATCAAGTACGGGGAGATCTACTCGGCACAAATTCGTATCAACTCGAATAATAGGAGATTCCCCTGTTACCAAGTGGATATCAGAAGCATCGTGGCGTGTTGCCGTGTCAAGGATGGATTGAAAATCGAAAGACATTGCGATGGTGATGCATCGGCAAACTTTCGGTTGAGATAAACCCACACCTCTACATACAAACCGGATGTGTGTGTTTTGAGGGTTATACCGCGCAGTGGGGTTCGGTTATGTTATCTCTGCCGAACTTATGCACACTTATTCAACAGGAGGAACGACTAAATAGTCTGATGCAACAATCGTTGTAAATGGTTGCCACAACTTTGAATCAACAAGCGTTTCTGCAAGTGCCCCGTGCGACAAGTAATCAAGCCTGCCTCTCAAGTGCCACACAACTGTATCTTGTCCCACCAGATATGCTCGGGGTACAACGATCGGAATAGTTGTGGAAGTGGTTGACCCTCGTGGGAGTGTTTGTTGTGCTTCTGCCAAACCGTGATACACAACATCGCCGTTTACAGAAACGGAATATGTATATTGAACGAGCCTGAGTGGTTCGTCGTTGTTGTTTGAAAGATCAAATTCAAGATCGAGGGAAACCGCGGTGGGCAGGGAGTCGCTGATGGTTGATGATGTGTAGTGGGCGATTGGTGTACGGGAAGCGCTGCAGCCAATGGTCCCAAGGAACGCCATGAACAAAACTCTTGTAAGCATTCGTTCACTGTATCAAAGTGTGAGAGCGGTGTTGCCCTTGGGGAGAAATAATTACAGAGGGCTCATCCTGAGCCATAACTATTTGATCTTCTGATGGTGGAAAACTCGGTTGATACAGTGCGTATTGATTCCACCAGACAGAGAGTGCGGTCATGATCAACATTGAACACCATGCTGCTAATTCTCCTTGACGACTATTTCGCATGTAATAAAGGAGGGTGACGCAAGTTGCAACAGTAACGCCTTTGTAAAGGGCGAGAACCCAGAGGGAATTTGTCTGAGTGAGCAGCCACGCTGCTATCGGATTTCCTTCTGTCATACCGACACTTGTGAGGTACATCGTTGTGAGCGTGAGATCCGCGAGACTGAGTGCAACAATACCAACGAGTAACCACATCACTCGTAGTGATCGTTTGGCATCTGAAAATATGCTGAATATCGTGTTGTTTTGGGTGTTCTTCATATCTTTGCAAAGGAACTTTTTGTACGCACTATTTATAGCAGTTGTTCCTTCTATTGCTTCGACCCGATAACACTCGAGATAAAGTAATTGTTCAACATTACTACGAAATACCCTCAAAAAACACTGTTATCGGACGTTGTACGGTGCATGACCCAGGGGTAAACACAGAGGCTTGATCCGAGCATGACACAGAGGTTAACACAGAGGCATGCACAGAGGTATACACAGAGGTATACACAGAGGTAT
>CAYYRP010000020.1:0-27151 GCA_964474235.1 uncultured Isosphaeraceae bacterium | reverse complement strand
CACAGAGGTATACACAGAGGTATACACAGAGGTATGCACAGAACATTACACAGAGGTGAAGTGCGATGAACACGCATTTAACGCCAACAAATGGGTATTTCAAGCCAATCAGGCGTGGCTTTGAGATGCCCCATGCGTACGATATGTACTATTTTTTTTCGTTAGAACGACCGTGTTTACCATCATTCGAAGCAGCCATCGCACTGCAAAGATGTTGCACAGAATCATGCTCCCCCAAATCTCTCAATACGTCCGCCATCCGTTGTGCGATCGAGCCGCCATTTTCGCGGAATAATCGACGGAATGCCTCTTTTGTCGCTTCTATATGTTGCTCAGAATACCCACGCCTTGACATCGCCACAACATTCACCGCCCGAACCTCGGCAGGTGTCCCCTCAACGATCATATATGGCGGTACATCTTTAGTGATTCTCGCTAAACCTCCAACATACGAACAGCGGCCAATTGCAGAAAACTGATTCACACCAGTTCCGCCTCCAATTGCTGCACCATGATCAATCTCTACATGCCCAGCAAGCATGACTTGATTCGCCAGTATGATTTCATTTCCAAGCATACAATCATGCGCTACGTGACACCCAACCATGAAAAGATTTCCATCACCAACGACGGTTCTTCCGCCGCCATTTCCTGTACCGCGATGAATAGTGACGTGTTCACGAATCTCGTTGTTGTCACCAATCTCTAGGGTAGTCAATTCACCGTCAAACTTTTTATCTTGTGGATCGCTGCCTATCACAGAGAAGGGATACATCGTGTTGCCACTGCCAATGGTCGTATTACATTGCACGGTCACGTGATTCAGGAGAACCGTCCCAGCTCCAATACGCACGTTCGGACCAACAACACAGCCCGGCCCAATCACCGCAGTCTGGTCGATGACCGCTGAGGGATCAACTACAGCAGAAACATGAATGTCACAATTTGTCGTCATTTGATCACACATTCTACTCTTGCTCCGCATCTACCATCATAAATTTAACCGACGCTTCCGCCGCGATTTTAGAACCAACATGCGCTTTACATTTCAATGCAGCAGTACGTGTTCCAGCCCGAACAGCAATTGCCTCAAGGAGCAATTGGTCGCCTGGAGTCACAGGGTGACGAAGTTTTACTTGATCTAAACTAAGAAGAATGGCAATTTTCCCAGTATGCTCAAGTTTTCTACTCATCAACAGACCACCAAGTTGCGCCATCGCCTCAACAATGAGTACGCCGGGCATAATTGGTGTACCTGGATAGTGCCCTTCGAAAAACGGTTCGTTGATTGTCACGTTCTTTATACCAAGTGCGCGTTGATCCCCATCCATTTCAACAACTCTATCCACAAGTAACATCGGATACCGATGGGGCATGATCCGTTGAATATCACGCACATCCATCACACAACCTTCTTGAAGAACTTTGGTTCTTTTATTTTCCCGATTCTGATCAAGAATTGCCTTGCACAATTGTCTATTCAGCGCATGCCCCGACCGACTTGCAACAATGCGACCTTGAATTTGCGAACCGGCAAGATAGAGGTCCCCAATGATGTCAAGAATCTTATGACGAACAGGCTCATTTTCGAATCGATACACGTTGTCAATCGGGCCACCTTCACCAATAACAAGAACATCTTTGGGTGATAGATGCGAACACATGCCTTTCGCCTGTAACTCAGCAGCCTCTTCTTGCAAACTAAACGTTCGCGCTGGAGCAACATCATCGAGATACGATCCGTTCGAACTATTCCAGGATTGTGTTTGCCTTGCAATTCGATCCGAAGAAGTGCCGTAATCTAAATCATACACAACCTGTAACCCTTGGGTATCACTTGGAAAAGCAGCAATCATAGCCCCGCCATCTTGCACATATATTGGCTCTTCAATCTTTAATACTGTTCTTGGTTCCCCCTGCTCTGTTGTTCCCGCTCGAACCAAACCTTCCACAAATGGGAGTGCCGAGCCATCACCACCTGGAATTTCTGGCCCATCCACCCGAACGAGTGCATTATCGATCCCTATGCCAGAAAGCGCAGACATCAGATGTTCAATTGTCTCTATCGATGCATCTCCAATTCCAATTGCAGTTCGCCTTGCTCGATCATTGATCGCGTGATCGACGACCGCTTCAATTCGTACCGGCGGATCAAGATCCACGCGCTCAAACACGATGCCCTCATTCGCGCCGGCGGGCTCAATAATAATGTCAACATCTGCTCCAGTGAGTAAACCTTTGCCACTCACGGTGACAGGCTTCGCAACCGTTCGCTGCATCAGCATTGTGCCTGTTTTGTCGAGTTGTTGGTGTGTATCTTCCACTGTTAGTCCAAGGTCATTGTGCCACAAACAGCGTTCTCTTAAGAATCTTGTTCGGCAAGTGTATGAATGATTCCAGGTAGTTTACGTACAGCGGACCACTGCCGCAATGTATTCTTCGTTGGACCAGCAGGTACGCCAAGCCATGATTCTCCTGCAGGAACATCATTCATTACACCACTTTTCGCCCCAATCATAGCCCCAGAGCCAATTTTGATGTGTGGAACAACCCCAGCCCCTGCTCCAATTTGACACCAATCGCCAATTAGAACTGACCCCGCAAGCCCTGTATAGGCTGCAATCACACAATTATGCCCAATTTGGACATTATGGCCAATCTGCACATGGTTATCAATTTTTGTGCCTTTTCCTACGATTGTTGCTGCAAATTTACCTCGATCAACAGTACTGACAGCCCCGATTTCTACATTGTCGTGAATTTCAACATTTCCGACGTGGATCATTTTTATCAAATGACTTCCATCGTCTGCGGGTCTATAACCAAATCCATCCGCTCCAATCACCACATTTGCGTAAAAAATACAACAGGAACCTACCCGACAAAACGAACCAATTGAAACTCCAGAATGCAGAACGGTGTTTGAGCCAACAGATGCTTCCATTCCAATATGAACATTCGATTGAATAACACACCCATCTCCGATAGTTACATTCTTTCCAATTCGAACAAATGGTCCTATTCGAACATCTGTGCCAATTGTTGCCGTTGGATCCACAACACATGAATCATGAACACCAAGACTTGGTTCGTCTTCTGGCAACGCAAACAACTCTAATACTTTTGCCATTGCAAGCTCAGGATTATCAACAAGCAAGATTGTTTTATTTCCAAAACTCATATTGGTACAGTCAACCTTGTTCCCAACAATTGCAACCTCGCCAGATGAATTCAACCACTGCTCCGCATACCCTGTAGTTGTAATAAAAGTCAATTGGCCTTCTCTTGCAATATCCGCAGAGGACACTCCGTCAATCACGATCTTGGATGATCCTTCAATCGTTGCCCCGATAAGTTCGGCTATAGATGCAGATGTGTGAATCATGGGAATACCCGTGAGGGTTTACCGAACAGCCATCTCGTCAAACTCACCATTCATATATTCAATCAGTTGATCTGTAACATCAAAGTTTGTGTTTGCATACAGCACTCTTCTGCTAGCAATTTCGCCCATAATGTTTGGGTTATCTCCATCTGGTAACTTTACTGCAGCGTCGTTTACAAACACAACATCCCAACCATTTTCTTTGGAAAGTTTTTCCGCTGCATCGCGAATATTGTCGTACATAGTTCGAATGCCGCGAGCTTCAAAGCGTTTCAGTTTACTTTCACAACAATCAACAAAAACGTTGTATGCAAGCGAATCGAGTTTTTGTTTTTGTTCTAACTCTTTTCGTTTTTCACTGCCTTCTTTATACAGTTCAATTTCACTGTCAATATCTGTAATTTTGTGACGGCGTGCAATAATTTCTTCCTGAAGTTCTTCTGCAAAAGCCTCGGCGTCTGAAAACATGTGCGCTCGTTCTTCAAGTGAGTTAAATACACTCTGAATATCCACGAATGCCATCACAGTTGGTCCAAGAGGTTCAAACCTGCGATTTGCAGATGACTGCCAGGCGAGTACGCCAAGGGAAATCAAAAATGCTGTGGCTAAAATGTAAAAATGTCTGGTTGTGTTCACCATGGGTTTTATACCTTTACAAAGTATTAGTTGGTTTTTGTATCCAACTCTAGATTCATTTGTGTAATTATTTGTTCAGTAATATCAATTTGATCATTTGCAAAATAAACTCGATGCATTGAGATTTGTTCATTCGTCGCACGAGATGGAAGTTTTGGATTCAATTCCGTGGACTCATCACTTGCAATAACAAGATCGTAGTTGTTTGATTCAGCAATCGCAGCAACGGCTACTTTTATATCTTTAAAAAGTGTTTGCATAATGAGAGACTTCTCAACATCTTTTTCACGTTCAGTAAATTCAACATACTTTTCTGCTTCGCCCATTGCTTGTTGAATTTGATCAAACAGCACATCTTTATCTTCATCGCCGGCTTCGTCGTACGCAGCAATGAGGGCATCAACACTTGTTTTCCGAACGAGTCGTTCGGCATCAATTTCTGCCTCTAACTCCTTGTAGCCTGCGCCAAGAACCGCACGTTCTACAAAACTATCGAAAACTTGTTGCAAATTAAAAACAACTACAACTGTTGGTGGTCTCGTCTCCATGGCAACAGCCACGGCGCGGTAACCAATTCCAGCTGCAACAATTGCAAGCACTGGGATCAGCATCGAATATGTACGTTTTAATTTTGTCTGCTTGAACATATAGTTTTCCTTATAGGATAGAAAATGAGACTTTGAACAATTCGGTCTTTGAAGGTGGGATTGTATCTGAGAACGCCGCAAAGCAACACCGAGTACTACGCATCAAAACGGCATTTGAATGCTAAAACTGAATGTTTTCTTCTCATCATCCTCTTGCTTCACGACTGGAAAACCGAAATCGAATGCAAGAGGTGCCTGTCCAAGTTGAGGAATACGCAAACGAATGCCCGCACCGGCGCTCACTCTGTAATCATCAAAGCCAACGGTATCGGTCACGGTGCCTGAATCACAGAATACAACAGTTGAGAGGAACGTTCCTACAACTGGAATTTCATATTGGGCACCGAAGTAAATCTTCCAATCGCCGCCAATTGGAATATCGGTCGATCCGCCAGCCACACGCGGGGTGCCTTTTGGGGAAACCGTACGAAAATCAAACCCCCTAAACGATCGGCCACCAAGATAAAAACTATCGTAGGTCGGTGCGTCACCACCAAAAATATATCCCATTTTTCCATCAAGCCGCAACGTTGTTGCTCTGCCAAGAAAATCGCGATCAACAGTAAAGTAGGTTGTGTAATTAACAAATGCTTTTGAAAACGTATAGTCGCTTGAAAACAAACCAGATTGACTAAGACCCAATTCTAAACGCGAACCCTTTTGCGGACCCACAAATGGTGAGAGCGTCGTACGGGTCGCAATAATCCCAAGCGTGTCAATATTTGCAGGACCTCGGTCATTAAAAACTTCAAGCGGGACATCGTTATCAATGTCTGTCAGTTCAACACGATTTGCAGAGAGATACATTTTACCTGACCAAATATCACCGAACCTGCGACCAACACTGAGTTTGCTGTACACTTTTTCTTCGTTGTAATCTTTATATACACGGCGCGTATATCCGAGGTTTCCGCCAACGGTATAATCCGTTTGCAAAAAGCGGGGATCATTTAGACTCACTTGGTAATTAAAGACTTCATCGCCGGGCTGAAATGCCATTGAGAACCCTTGACCTGCTCCACGAAACGCCTTGCCTTGCCAAAATTCATCCCAACTCTCAGGCAAATCAGCAACATCAAAGTTTCGTTGATTCAGGGATATTTCACCCATGATGCCATCATCACTTCCTGCCATAATGCCAAAATTCATTGAACCGGTTTGCATTTCCTTCACTTCAACAAGCAGATCCCTGTACCCAGGATTGTTTGGATCTTCTGGCTGTGGAGTAACTTTTACTTCATTAAATAACCGAGTTTTTAATAAACGAGTTCTTGCACGTTCTGGTTCGGCGCCATCAAAACGACGACCCGGTGTAAGTCTAATTCGCCCACGAACGACTTCGTCTTTTGTAAGCAAGTTGCCTTTAATCGATACCAGCCCAACCTTTGTTTGCACACCTTCGTCAATTCTAAACAATATGTTTTTTACAGGCTCCGTTCCTGCTTGTATAGGCACCGAGAGCACATTCATTTCAATATGACCGAGCGCGCCGTAGGCATTTATGATTGCCTGTTCTGCTTTTTTTATCTCATTCGATTTGTAGATATCCCCTCTTTTTATTGGGATAAGTGCAGCAATTTGTTCTGAAGAAAAAACAACCAGCGATTCACCGTTTCTGCTTACGGCAGAAACTTCCCCGAGCGTATATTGCAATCCCTCGTCAATTTGAAATAACACATTTGCAGAACGATTGTCTGTGCTTTGTGTAATCACACTGCCAACGCGGGCTTCAAGGAAACCGCGATCTCGATAATATTTTACAAGTGTTGCAACATCATCTTCAAGAACATATTCATCAAGTTCACCCCTACGAAGAAATGGAACGGCAATACTTGTTTCTATCTCTGCAGATAGTTGCTTGGATGCAAAAGAGTTGTTGCCCTCAAACCGCACGCTTTTTACTCGCACACGAGGGCCTTCCATAATTTTGTAAATCAACACACCCGCATTGTTCAACTCTGCTTTATCAATTTCTACTTCAACTAGGTAGTTGCCAAGTTTCCGATATTTTTCTCCTATCGCTCGGCGACCTTTGTCAATAAGAAAGGTGTCCCGTGCAACACCGGGGAGCATCGGAACTACAGTGAGCAATTCTTGGTCACTAATTAACTTGTTTCCAACAACATTAACTGATGCTATTATTTGTTGCTCCACAAGTACATAGACAATATGAACAGTACCATCATCTTGCAAAATAACTTTGGAATCAATTGGCTTAAACCGACCAAGGCGAGTAAGCCGGCGAACATCCTCTTCCACAACCCTTGGGTCGTAAGGATCACCCACTGCTGATCGGATATTATTTGCCACGAATTGATCATCCACCCGCTCGAGTCCCTCAATCTCAACTGCAGAAATAAGGCGATCTTTAAGTTCGGTCGATACCTCTGCGTGTGAAAGTGTGCTAAAAAGTGTAATCAGAATTACAATACTTAATGTAATAAATCGCATCTAACGAGGCAGGATACCGCCCCAAGGTGCCACCCACAAGCAGCGGACCCCAGAGAGTAGGAAGAAACCATGACAACTACAGCCCCACTTCAAAAAACACCCTTTCATGCATTCCATCTTGACCACAACGCGATGATGGTTGACTTCATTGGCTGGGACATGCCAATGCATTATGGATCGATTATTGAAGAGCATCAACAAGTGAGAGAAAGCGGCGGTTTGTTTGACGTTTCCCACATGGGACGGCTTCGATTCAAGGGGAGAGACGCCTGCAAATTTCTCGATCGAGTTTGCACAAGGCAAGTTTTGGGGATGAAGGATGGGCAAATTCGGTATTCCCTAATTTGCAATGAACAAGGCGGGTGTAAAGACGACGTGCTTGTCTATGGCATCGGCGATTCTGAGTATTTAATGGTCTGTAATGGGTCAAACAGAGCCAAACTTCTTGAACATTTTGCGAAAGTCAAAGGTGACTATGTATTCAAACTCAAGGATGAAACAGAATCAACTGCGATGATTGCCGTGCAGGGTCCTAAGGTGATGGAGCTGTTTCGCTCGTTTTCCTCTGAGATTCCTGATCTCAAGCGATATCGATTCACGACGAAAAACCTACTCATTGCAAAAATACTTGTTTCTAGAACTGGGTATACGGGTGAAGATGGCGTTGAAGTCATTATTCCAGCGTCGTTTGCGAAGAAAGCCATTGGGATGATATTAGAAAACGCCGAAAGAACTGAAATAGTAAAACCTTCTGGTCTCGGGTCGAGAGATTCTCTACGGCTTGAAGCTGGAATGCCGTTGTATGGTCATGAATTAACTGAAGATATCGATCCACTTTCTGTCGGTCTTTCCTTTGCTGTCAAACTTGAAAAAGGTCGCGGGGATAATGAAGCGGAGGGTTTCATCGGGCAAGGTGCGTTAATCAAGATCGATCACGAAGGTGCTCCCAAAAAATTGATTGGCTTGAAGGTAGAAGGCAAACGAACCCCAAGGCAACAGATGGCAGTACTCGGCGGAGACAAAGAGATCGGTACCATTACCAGCGGATGCATGAGCCCAACTTTTGGTTATCCCATCGCCATGGCACTGGTCAGTGCTAATTTTGACAACGATGTCGTTCAGATCAACTTCGGGAAAAAAACAATCGACGCCGAAGTGGTTTCCCTACCCTTTTACAAACGATAATACTTGATTCGAGAAAAAGCCCTCGGCAAGTACATTTGCCGAGGGCTTTGTAATTCAAACGTTACTTCTTTGCAATCAATTATCGACTGCTGCGATCTGGTTTAAATTTGCCTTGTAAAGCGGCGAGAAGATCGTCAATATCTGTAGTGCCATCACCGTTCCAGTCGGCACGCGCTGTCCCCCAAACCGTGATGATAAAGACCACATCGTCGGTATCTACTGGGTCAGTGCCACCACCCCCATCAGGTCTAGTGATATTAATTACTACATTTCCTGTGATTGCTTGTTCGAAGCGTTCACTCATAACTGTGTATGTAAACGAATCTGTTCCGTACACGCCTGGGCCAGGTGTATAAACAAATGTCGATGGTGATCCTTGTGAAACAGTGCCCCTACGAACTGAACGCATATCAAAACGGATTATCGTAAGTTCAGATGTACAGTCGTTTGAAGAATCGTTTTCAAGGACTTCAATTTCGACAGGTATTGACATTTCAGTTTCAGCAACATCATCGATAACTGTGGGTGGCCCTGGATCTTCATGCCAGAGGTCGCATGAGAGGTTGTCAAGATGACTAAAGGCCCGAACAATATTTTCAAATGCAAACTCAAATGTAATATTAGCGTCCCATAGATATGGGTCGCAAGTAAAGCATGAACCGTTTTCCCAACACGCTGCATCCTCTCCTGGGCATAGGTGGCAATAACTCATAATAGTGGAGATATAATCAGCACAATCAAAGTCTGGGTTACCTATGGGGTCATAATCACTACACTCTTCGCCACACTCATCAGGCGGTTCATCCATTTCAAACGTATGAATCATGCCAAAATTGTGACCTGTTTCGTGCGCTACAACAATAAAATCCCAGTTGCCAGCTGAGTTTGATTGAAGTGGCTGTGGAAATGATCCATTTACTGCCATGATTGCATTCCCAGAGCCAGAACAAATGTTATTAAGACCTGCGAGACCTCCACCCAAACCTCTTCCTGAGAAAAATTGGGCGAGTCCCCTTTCAATATCCGTCATATACAAGTCCCAATAAAGCCTAAACTCTGCTAGACCAGCATCAGTTGTTGCAGCAATCCAAGGATCGAAGGCAGGAAAACCATGCTCATCTACCCAAAAATGAAGATAGTTTACGACTAGTTCAATATCAAGAATTGGCTCATAGAGAATGCTCGAAACAGCCCCAATAAGAATTTGGACATATGCGTTGGCTGCAGGAACCGCACCATCTGGGGCCTCGGCAAACAAATCTAGAAACTCATTATCTGTCTCATACGCCATCCAAAGTTGATTACATGGTGCATAGCCATCCACTCCATCTCGATTACCTCCTGCTGGAACGTGAATCGCCTTCGATGAATCTGTATCACAGGAACTGATTCCCGATAAATCAATAAAATTCCCCGGAATATTTTGCATGTCGTAAATAAGTGTGAGGCCCTCACTTGGCGAGGTCCCAATCATGAACCTTGTGCCATCAACAAAAACCCAACCATTAACCAATCCACCACCGAAACCAAGAAATACTTGGGAATTTGAATCGCCGAGCACTGTCCCCTTAAACATCACGACTTTTGTCCAAGGAAGGTCATGATTTACAATGCCACCAAATCGGTCATACGACGATCCAACGAGCTGGGCTCCGTTCGTGCGTGAGTGGAGTGTTTCTAGTTCAAGCGTAACAACGCGTTCATTGTCAAGAGGAAACTCCTCTATGAGGACAATAACACCCTCTCTGCTAAGATCTACCGAGGCATCTTCACTGCATAATGCTTCGCCAATGTCATTAAGCATAAGGCGAGTTGCACTAGGATGCACATCACGTGGAGCGGGTTCAGGATGAACCGATATTGGGGAAGAAATTCTAATCGGTGCAGATGCGAAGGCAATACTGCTAGCTAGAGCCGGAATCAAAAATATACAAATTATAATTTTTCTTAACATTTCTAACTTACTTCCTACATCAGTAATTGATTATTGAAGTTTTTTTGTTCAAAAAACTTACTTTCTACCTCGTGATCGATCTGGCTTTGCTTTTCCTTCAAGAACAGCAAGGAGATCGTCTATATCAGTTGTTCCATCACCTGTGCAATCTGCGGTTCGAGAACCCCAGAGTGTTATCACAAAAATCACGTCATTTGGATCAATGGGATCAGTTCCACCACCACCTGGTGGCGGTCTAGTAATTTCAACTACAACGTTTGCTTGCTCAGTAAAACTGCCATTCGACGCTCGGTACGTGAATGAATCTGTTCCGGCAAAAGTACCCGTTGGTCTGTATGTCAATTCGTCATTAGCGGTTTGTGTAACGATACCCCCACGTTGTGCTCGAGCATCAAAATCAGATAACGATAGATTGTTACAATTATTTGATACATCATTTGCAAGTATATGTATTGCAACAGGAGTATTCATGTCCGTAATAGCACGATCATCTTCCAATTGCGGCGGGTCGTTAGGCCACATGTTACATCCTTCAGAACCAGCAATTACTGAAAGAAAAACTTCAGCACTATCAACGTTGTCTTCATGAAACTCAAAGGCAATATTCGCCACCCCACCATCACACAGGTGGCAGTAACTCATAATCGTAGCGCCGGCTGCATTTGCACAATCCCCATTGCCACACTCATCTGGAGGATCTTCCATTTCATGTGTGTGAATCATGCCAAAATTGTGTCCTGTTTCGTGTGCAAACACGATTGGATCCCAATTACCAGCCTGCTCCCCTTCAAGTGGCATTGGGAATGTACCAGCAAGACCGCCAGATACAGCATAACCATCATTACAAAGACCAAAGGGGTTAGCAATTCCACCACCAAGACTACGTGCGCTCAAAAGATGTGCCAGGTGACGATCAACACCACCCATGTGTGTTCGCCAGTAATTAGAAAATTCAACTAATTGACAATCTGTATCGCCACATGTCCACGGATCATCAGAGACTGACCAAAGGCGTAGGTATGAGATTTTCAATCGAACACCAAGCCCGCCCACAGTAATTTCACCCTTATAAATATCTGAAACTGAGGAAACAAGCGTTTCAACATAATTTGCCGCTGCAGTTTCGCTGCCATCGAATAAATCCGTGAATTCGGAATCAGAGTCAAAGGCAATTCGTACCTGAGGACACTCGTCAGGGATAGCTGCTGCTCTCTCTGAATCACCTTTGTACACGCCTTCTTTTGGCGCTTCAACGTTACATTCATATTGAGACCAGTTCATCATTCCTTCTGGAACATTGTTCTCGTCATACAACAACGTCATTCTGTCTGCATAACGAGTACCAATGATGAATCGAGTGCCGTCAATCGAAATCCAACCGTTTGCTATTTCTGAGCCAATCCCCAAAAACACATCTGAAGTTGGTTCACCAACAACTGTGCCTCGGAACATATAAGCCGTGGGCCATGGAAGTTCAACTTCGACCAAACGACCACGCTCATCATGCCGCATTACGACCAAAGTCGCATCACTTGAAAGTGCAGAAGCTTCTTCGAGTTGCAACGTGACTCGGCGGTCTTTATCAAGTGGAAAATCTTCAATAAAAATAAACTCACTATCTGCTGCAAGAGTTAATTTTGAAACATCAAGTTGCAAACGAGTTGCAAAGTCTCTGCTCGCTCTAGGTGCTTCTTCACTGTGCACCGTAAGGGGTGACTCTACGTACACCGGTTCAAATGTGGTTGCATCCGCCCTGTATGAAACAGCGAAGCACGTAAGCCCCACAGCGATAGTAATAAATTGCTTCATCATCCTAAATAGTCTCCATAGGCAATAATTGCCTTCTATTAAGAATATGTCGGCAAGCCAATTAGTTCAAGGTCAATCTCTGAGTAATCTCAATTCATCTCGTAAAATTGCGGCTAATTCGTAGTTTTCTGCTGAGATTGCAGCCAAAAGTCGTTCCTTGAGATCGGCTCGTTCTGAGGGGGGAAGTTGTGGAACCAACGCTTCTTTCATCCCAAGGAGCAACTGCACTTCGTTTGATGATTCCCACCCTTCACCTAACGTCTCTTTGAGCTCATTTAATCCACGATTTACTGCCTCAACTGCCTTTGATGGCTCCCCTTCTTCAACAGCCCACTCTGCACCCGCCCTCGCGCGCATCGCGATCACAGAAGCTCGAAATTGTTCCAACGCTTCTCTGTCAATTTGCTCCTGAGCGTTGTCACGGCAAAGGTTAAAAAGCTCGAGATTTTGGTCACAATCTTGGATGACAGCCCCCCACTTTCCAAGGGCAAAAAGGGCAGCGCTTCGATGTGATCGTTGCACCCCTTCTTCTCGCAATCTACGGCACATTTCTGGATCTATTCCACCCCACGCACCGCGGTCTTCAAAGAGTGCCAACAGCGTCGTATATCCATCTTGCAAAACACCGTCGGGTCGACCAACCATTTCCATCTGAATCACACCCAATTCGATGCGAATTTGGATTAATGGACGACCATCGCTTGCTTCAATGACACGAGCATTGAGCTTTCCTTGCTCGTAGGGCCAATTCTTCAAAATGTCATACATATCATCACGCATAATCAATACCTTTTTCCCAATGTGACATTCTACTCTCGAGGTGCAGTAAAAACAGGTGGTCGTTCCGATTATGCGGGCTACTATTACAAATGGAAGGGACCACTCTATTCATTTGCAAGAAAAAGTCGCCGATTAAGCAGAACAGGACTCTAAGTGTTGCGAATAGGAGAAAACAAGTGAACCTCGACCTTTATCTAAGCCAGATCAACGAAGTACCCCTGCTCACCGCAGAGGAAGAGAAAACTCTAGGGTGGCGAATCGTCAATGACAATGACCCCACAGCCAAGGATCACATGATCCGAGCAAACCTTCGACTTGTTGTAGCCATAGGCAAACGATATCTCGGGCGTGGACTCACGCTTGGTGATTTAATCGAGGAAGGAAACGTTGGTCTGATTCGTGCGGTTGAGGGGTTTGACCCTGCACATGGTGCGAGATTTTCAACATACGCATCGTGGTGGATCAAGCAATCGATTCGCCGAATGCTCATTAACGCAACACAACCTGTCCACATTCCAGCGTATATGGTTGACCTGATCAACAGATTTAGACAGGTACAGAAACAACTACACAACAAATTAGGTCATGAGCCATCAAGCGAAGAACTTGCCGAGGCGATGTCCGTTCCTTCAAAAAAATTATTGACTATTCGCCGTGCCATGCGCGCATATGCAACTGCATCACGAGGACCAGTGAGTCCCGATGGCGAACCAATTTCACTTGCAGATTTGTTTGAAGATCAAAAGCGGCCGAGACCTGACGAAGATGTTGAGCAACGAGAAACGATCAAAGACGCACTTGCATATATCGACAAACTCGATGAAAGAGATGCACGTGTCCTTCGATTACGATTTGGACTTGAAGGGCAAGATCCACTTACGCTAAAACAAATCGGTCTTGTTGTTGGGCTTACGCGCGAACGCGTTCGCCAAATTGAAATCGATTCCCTTCGCCGTCTGCGTGAACACATGCATCGAGTCCCTTCAAAATCCCACCGAGCAGCAGGATAAACAACCCCGCGGGTCGTTTATTTGCTTTTTCAACGTAAAGCGTCACGAAAAACGCTCGCAAACTGTTCTCCACCAAGCGTTGGGTCAAGTTGTTTCAAACGATTTACTTTCGCCTGCGCCTTCATTTTGTTCCCGCCATCTTCGCAATACCATTGGATCATCCGTGCGTTTGCGAGCCAAAACCAATAGTCGTTTTTCGTTCCATGTACAAGTCCGTGAGTAGCGCTTCGCATTGCAGCGGGATCTCGATCACACGCTGCAAGCCCAACAGCAACTTGAAGCGAGCCGCCCTGTTCTCGCTTCGCCTGCTCTAAAAATTGCTTCGCTTCGTGCACGCGGCCAAGCAATCTGTTCGCTTCACCAAGAAGTGATTTGGAAATTCCAGAAGGTTTATCCAACAGCCCAACCAACACATTTGACAACCACGGGTTTTGCACTGTTCCTTGTTCGTGCCACACACCAACATAGTGTTGAAGTAACTGCTTTGCTGCAGCGGGTTGTATCTCTTCAATAATCGAACCAATACTCTTCCCATTTTTTGCAACCTTGTCTATTTTTGTTTGCAGAGAACGAACATCGCTACCCCGAATGAGCGCGAGTAATGCTTGGGCTTCTTCAAAGTACTGCGATGTGTTCGAAACCGACTGTAAACATTCACTTGCTTTGTTTTTATCTCCGGTCCTCGCAAAGTGTGATCCCGCAAACAATTGCCAGTACGAAAGTTCGTACGACGTTTCATCTGGATTCTTCAAAACAAGTTCTATCGCAATATTCGCTTCGTTTCGTTGCAATTTTATTCCAGTGGTTGTAAGAAGTTGTTGTGCTGAATATCCACACCCGTGCTGAGTAAGTTCAAGCAGTTTTTCTTTTGCCACCTTGTACTTTTGCTGTTCAATGCACGCGTTTGCAATCGTTCGCCTTGCAAGCAGTGCAACGTTTTTTTGCGTTGAAGAAGTCTCGACTTCAATCGGCGGGTCTAATCGCGCAAGTACAGCAATGAGTTGTTCATCAATCGCAATTCTGTCTACGCCAAGCCTGACTACATTGTTTGCAACTGAAAAGAGATGAGGTAAGTGATCTGGTTGCTTCGCGACCACTCCACAAGCGAAGAACCACCGCAAGTCATTTTTGTTTTGCTGGGAAAGTGTTCTATCCAACGTTAATAACACATTCTGACCACCACACAGCGCTGCAACAAGTTGGTCTTCGACGTCTGCCCCTGTTGTTTCATCTATGTTATTGATACAACTTTGAACTTCTTCATCCATGTTCAAACAGACATACGCGTGCAATCGCATGCGCCACAACCGAGAAGCTGACCATCCTGACACTGCGTCTTCTAACTCCGAGAGATGTTGTACACATAACTTTGCCGCTGCCTCATCACCCTGCGATGCGCGTATACCTTCGATCATCCCCATCGCAAATGGGACAACGAGTGCTCGCTGCTCTGAACTAAGATCGCCTTGTGTTGACGCGACGAGATCCGCATAGATTTCGTCGAGCAAAACAAACGAATCTTCTATGGTTTGATCTGCTGGTACTCCAATTGTAATTTCAGGAATATGTAACGTTGTCCCCCACTGTTCAAAGAGTGCCTTGTTTGCTTCCTCGCACAATGACGGTGTGCAAACCATCGCTATTGCTAGACCAATAGAAATCATCTAAGGGTTCCCCAATGTAATATTTGTATATCTCGATTGCACTGCAGTGTTGTAGGTTGCGACCGCGTGTTCCCAGCGAGTTTCACTTCCAGGTCGAATGAGAATCGGATGATCAGGTGTGAACAATCCTCCAGAACCAAAGCCATCTGCGCGGTTCGCACGAAGAAACTTTTTCAGTTCAGCGAGAGTGTTTACTGTTTCCCATGGTCCTTCAAGTTGCAGGCGTAGATCGTTCTCAAACTTTCCACCCGATTCCACCAACACAACAAGCGGTTCGTCGTCAAGCATCGCTTCTTTGTTTCTGCCCTGAGCAGGCAAATCCATGGGAAACGACGCTTCAGCGCGGCGAAACTCCGTTGCAACCATAAAGTAAATCAACAACAAAAATACGACATCGATCATCGATGTAAGATTTAAACCAATTGAAGATGAGCGACGCATCCGTGGAATCACAACTTCGTCTCCATGTCAACAACTAAATGCAAACGAGGATTGCCACCAGCGGTTCGAACCGCTTCAATCACTTGATGGATGTATTGATATTTCGTTGCGCGATCAGCTCGCAGGTGCACTTCGCTTGTTCCGTTTGCTAAACCAAGCCCAACAATTGACGATAACTTTGCCATGTCGTTTGTACCAATCGCTTGCTCGCCTATGACAATTTTTGCAACTGTCCCGTCAGAAAGTGGGACGACATTGATTACCATTTTACTGTCTGTTGCTGAAACCATCGTTTGTGCGTTTTCTGGAGCTGGCAAATCGAGTGGAACAACATTTCTGTCGACTATTTGTGACACAACAACAAAAAACACAATGAGCAAAAAAGTGACATCAATCATTGGTGTCATATTTGCATTCAGCGTGATTGCTGCAGATCGTTTCATGTAGCAGTCGTCTCAAGTGTTTGGCTTGGCAACGCATGCTGCACAGTGCTGTTGGTTTTTGTTGATGAGGTTTTCCGTGGCCTAAAATGATTCAATACATCTTCCCCAACAATGGTTGCCTCAACAGTGAGTTCATCAATTTTGTTTCGAAGCACCGCGTACCCCGAAAGCGCGGGAATAGCGACGACCAAACCCCAAAATGTCGTTGTAAGGGCAGTACCAATACCACCAGCGAGCGCAACTGGATCTGCACTTCCTCCCGAGGCAACAATCGCCCCAAATGCCAAAATCATACCGTAGACCGTGCCAAACAATCCAATCATTGGGCTCACCTGTCCCACGACATTGAGCATTTCGATTCGACGCAGCCTCGCTGTTGCCAATTCGTCGGCAGTTTGTTCAAGTGCACGCATCATTGCAGGAAATCCAAACTTAGCTTCTCGAAACGCGGCGTGCAATATTTTCCCAAGGTACGTTTGATCTTCGCTGGTTAACTCTACAATTGAACGAAAGTCTTTTTTCTTTATTCGTTTTTCAATTTCCTCAATCAGCGCACTGGGCACCACAGTAGGTTGTCGATTTGCGAGAAACATATAAATCATCATGCCAATTGCGCCTATCGACATTGCAAGAAGTAGCCATGTTACGCCACTTCCGAGATATTCAATCGAACCATCAGATCTTCTTGATACAAAAAACGCTTCTCCAAATGAGTGGGACCCCGCTCCCGCATTGGCTACAAACGAAAACAACATGTCTGCTTTACACATCAAACTCAATCTCCTATCCTTGATACTTTACTTCGATCTATAAACGTATACCCATCAATTCCACCATGATTTTCTGCAATTCTGCGCATCGTGCCTGCGGGATCAGAAGTGAGAAACTCAATACAGTTGATTTGAACTCGCCGCCGTCCATTTCTAGAATCGACTGGGTTCATTGAATCAAGGGATGCGAGTAATTGTTCTGGGGAAACTTCATATTGCCCTGCTCCGCGAATATTCTCACTGAGTAAATACACAAGATCGGGATTCATTCGCAGCGCACGTGCAATTGCTTTCGTTGGATTACTTCTCCCCGTTGGGATAACGTTGTCTCCACTTTGAATCCACTGCATTGCTTTTTGAATGTTTTTCACGTTCGCAGAAACCAATCTGTTTGCGGGAGGAACTGCGATGACTTGATCCTTTTGAAAAAACAAAATTGCAAATGATTGTTTTTTATGTAAATCAAAAAGAGATTGTTCGAGTCCACGCACAACCGTAGATAGATGCAGCAACATCGACCCAGAAGCATCTACGACGTACACAATTGTTCTAGCAGAAACTGCTTCTAATCCCATAAACGCTGCTTCTGTCGTTTCTTCTCTTCTGGCAAGATTTGGCATCGTTGTGGGTGTTGCTTGCGCAAGCAAGGCGAGCCCGTCTTGAACTGATCTCTCTTGTGGTTCTGGTAATGGTGGCAAGGTAAACCCAATTTCTTCAACTTCCGTTGGTTCGGAAGGAAGCGCCATTGGTTGAGAAGATTGATCGTGCCAAGTTGCTGTAATAATTGGCGGTGGCTCGTCAGCTGTTTTAATCACAGACCATGTTATGAGAAACGCAAGTGCTCCAAGACCAACATGCACACCAATTGAAAGCACCCAAGCGACAATCGAGGTCGTGCTCGATGTTCTTTTGGGTTGATTTGTGTTTTGATTCTTCATTGCAGTATGCATGACATTGTGGAGCCTACCGCAGAAAATGTGCGAACCCTCTAATCGTCGCCTTTTTTCTCTTCAGAAAGTTCACGCTCTTCAATACGCCCACGCTGAAATCTATCTATTGATAGTGAACCGCCCCCGCCGACAACAATACCAAGCGCTAATACAAAAAGGCACATCTCGGTAAAAAACTGTGAAAATGCGCCATGTTGCAGCGGCCAATCAAATGGGTTCATCGTGAACATGCCATGTATTTTATGTGAGACCAGATAGAGCGCCATGCCCATGATGATGCAGATCACAAAAGCAGAAAATCGCGTAAAGAGCCCAACCAAGACCAAAATCCCTGCAAGCAGCTCAAAAATTCCGGCAGACCATGCGATGAGCTTTCCCCACCCCCCAAGTTGCGGCCATTCATTGTTGAGGAGTAAAGCCATCCGGTTGAGACCCCGAGTGGTTTGATCGCCAGTTTCAGCATCGGTTTTGACTTGCAATTCCGTCGCTTCGAGGGATGAAGCTTGGGCTGCAGTAACCTCTACGAAAACGAAGCAATTGACCCAGCCAGCTGTGACCATCGCCGCTGCGATGACAAAACGAGAAAGTAATGGCATGATTGAATTCATTGGAACATTCGTCCTTTCGTGACTTGGGAAAATGACGCCGCGAGCGTATCATACGCCCTGTGCACATCGCCGCGGGCGTGGCGAAATTGGCAGACGCGCCAGATTTAGGTTCTGGTGGGGTAACACCCGTGGAGGTTCGAGTCCTCTCGCCCGCATTGACACAACATTGATGACAAACTGGACACCAACATCTTGGCAAGCGAAGCCAACCACACAGCAACCGACCTATGCTGATGGTGCAGCACTCGAAGCATCGGTTGCTTCTCTTTCGAACCTCCCACCACTCGTTTCCTCTTGGGAAGTTGAAACGCTGAAACATCAACTCGCTGATGCTGCAGCAGGTAAACGGTTCCTTTTACAGGCGGGTGATTGTGCTGAGCGATTTGCTGATTGCACTCCAGAGCGAATCACTGGTCAACTAAAAGTCCTCTTACAAATGTCACTCGTTCTGGTGCATTCCACCAAAAGAAGGGTCATTCGAGTTGGCAGACTTGCAGGACAATACGCAAAACCTCGCTCGAGTAACGAAGAAACCATAAATGGTGTCACGCTGCCAAGTTACCGGGGTGATCTTGTCAACGACATTGAATTTTCTGAAATTGCACGAACACCGAATCCAAATCGGTTACTTCGTGGTTTTGAACGATCAGCAATGACGATCAATTTTATCCGGGCGTTGATTGATGGCGGTTTTGCCGATTTGCACCACCCAGAATATTGGGATCTTGAATTTGTTGAACATTCACCAAAAGCGAGTGAATACCAGGCAATTGTTGCTTCTATTGCAGAGAGTTTACGGTTTATGGAAACGCTCGCTGGCGAAGCGGTTGGAGCAATCAACCGCGTTGAATTTTTTACAAGTCACGAGGGGTTGCATCTTCATTATGAACAAGCACAAACTCGCAGGGTTCCAAGGCGTGATGGTTGGTACAACTTGTCATGCCACTTTCCTTGGATTGGTGCGAGAACAACTGACATCGACGAAGCACATGTTGAATTTTTTAGAGGAATCACAAATCCAATTGGTGTAAAAGTTGGAACGCACAACATTGATATACCGAAGTTGCTTGATGTGCTTCATCCAGATAACGAACCTGGTCGCCTTACATTCATACACAGATATGGATCAGAAAAAGTAGCTGATGAGTTACCCAAACTTATTGAAGCGGTACAAAGCACAGGCAAACAAGTATTGTTTGTGTGCGACCCTATGCATGGTAACACCAAAAAAACAGAGAGCGGAATCAAGACGCGTAACTTCGATGCCATACTTTCTGAACTTGAACAGTCGATTGAAATCCACCAATCGCACAATTCCATTCTGGGTGGCGTTCATGTTGAAGTATGTGGACAGAATGTAACTGAATGTACAGGCGGCGCTCGCGGTCTTGATGAATCGGGACTCGGCGATGCCTACGAGACTCTCGTTGACCCTCGACTCAATTATGAGCAATCAATTGAGTTGGCTTTGCTCGTTGGGCAAAAACTAAGCTAGCGTATCGTCTGCAACAACATGGTTGTGCACTCGGACCTTACCTTAGGGTCTGACCCTCAAACCCGGCCTTATGAAGGTCAAGTACAATCCCCACACATGTCGCAAGTAAGTAACAACAAAGTCGTTATTTCTGGCGTTGGAGTCATTTCTGCGCTCGGCGTTGGAATTGACCCACTGTGGGAGGCGATGATTGAAGGAAGAACGGGGCTTCACCGGATTGAGCGATTTGACCCGAGCGGTTTCGCCTCACGGGTTGCTGGCGAACTCGCTGAAGATGCGTTCAAAGTTCGAAAAGTCGTTCCAAAAAGCCATCGTAAAGCAACGAAGGTCATGTGTCGCGACACGGAACTTGCCGTAGGCGCAGCTGCTTGTGCTGTTGAAAATGCTGGAATTTCAACAGCCGGTACGGGCGATGAACCACCCACAATCGACCCTGACAGAATTGGATGTCATATTGGGGCAGGCCTGATCTCCGCAGAAGTGAACGAACTCGGCGCAGCACTCGTGACAAGCAAAAAAAACGATGGAACATTTGACCTTGCTCATTGGGGGAGCGAAGGGATGCAAAATCTTTCACCTCTTTGGCTATTAAAGTACTTGCCAAACATGCTCGCCTGTCATGTCACCATCGTGCATGATTGCAGAGGTCCCTCTAACACTATCACATGCTGCGAAGCATCGAGTGGATTGTCAGTTGCTGAATCTCGCAGAGTTATCCAGCGTGGCGATGCAGATGCGTGCCTTTCTGGCGGGGCAGAAGACCGTGTGAATCCACTCTCACTGTACAGACAACATTGCACGGGCCGGCTTTCTGAAAATGACGGTTCAGGTAATATGACTGTGGCAGTAAGGCCCTTCGCAGAGGATGCAAACGGCACTGTCATCGGTGAAGGAGGCGGCATCCTTCTCATTGAAAGTGAATCCGCTTGCACGAATCGAGGTGGCAACCCTTGGTGCACAATTGATGGAATTGGCTGCAAGCAGGCATTCGCAGAAACACCACTTGATGCAGACGCACATTCGATTGAGACTGCAATTGCTAAAGCGATGCAAGAAGCAAACTGCTCCCCTTCCGATATCGATCTTATCATTCCACTTGGCTCTGGCATACCAAAAATTGACACGATTGAACGCGACGCTCTTGTTGCAGTGTTTGGATCATCGCTGCAAGATATTCCAACTGTCACGACGATTCCATACACTGGTAACTGCATGGCAGGCAATGGCGCGATTTGTATTGCAGTTGGCGCAAAAGCGATTAAAGAACAAACAATCCCTGCGAGGTTAGGAGGGTCGCACACTCCAGGAATCGCCGCCTCAAGGAGCGATGTCCAAGAGGCAACAATCAACAAGGTCTTAATTGTTACACCAAGCGAAGGTGGGCAATGTGTTGCGATGATCTTAGGGAGAATCTCATCATGACGCGAGTTGTTGTTACCGGAATGGGGTGGATCACACCGCTTGGAAATGATCTTGAAACTGTGTGGGAACGCATGTGCAATAGTGAATCTGCAATCGCAACGATTGATCGATTTGACGCAACAAGTTTTCCAACAAAATTCGCGGGACAAGTTCGCAACTTCAACTGGA
Source organism: uncultured Isosphaeraceae bacterium (assembly GCA_964474235.1). GTDB lineage: Bacteria > Planctomycetota > Phycisphaerae > Phycisphaerales > SM1A02. The sequence goes on along the minus strand of CAYYRP010000020.1, from coordinate 5,333 downwards.
AAGAATATGTCAACGATCCTGCAATACATCACACACCTGCGATGAATTCTCAATTTGCACTTGGCGCTGCAAAACAAGCGTGGGATCAATCGGGACTCGGATCATTCGACGATCTTGACAGTGACCGTGCAGGTATCTATCTTGGAGCGGGCGAAGGCGTTCTTGATTTTTCCGCGCACTCCATGATCGACACACATTCGTGGGATGTTGAAGATGGAAAAGTAGACGCCGTTGCATGGGCTAAGTTTGCAAAGGACCAACTCGATGAGTGGGGCGAAGTTGAACAAGAACCAAACATGCCTCTCTGGCATCTTGCGCGTGAATATGGTTTGCGTGGTCCAGCGTTTAACTGCTTAACTGCATGTGCTGCAAGTACGCAAGCAATCGGTGAAGCAACGAGTGTGTTACTTCGTGGCGATGCTGATGTCATGCTCGCGGGAGGCACGCACACCATGCTGCACGCACTTGGTATAACTGGCTTCAACCGTTTAACAGCGCTTTCTACTTTTGACGGTGATCCAAAAAAAGCATCGAAGCCATTCTCTAGAGATAGGGGTGGTTTTGTCATGGGTGAGGGATCAGGCATGCTCGTGCTTGAAACTTTAGAACACGCACTCGCGCGAGGCGCAACACCACTTGCGGAAATTGTTGGATTTGGTTCAAGCGCTGATGCCTATCGAATCACCGACTTACACCCAGAGGGACGAGGCCCTTCCGCTGCGATGAACAACGCACTTGCTCAAGCAGGCATCGATGCAACAACACCAACTGACACGCCACCTGTGCAGTACATATCAGCACACGGCACCTCAACACAAGAAAACGACTCCATTGAGACGATGGCAATCAAGTTAGCATTTGGTGACAACGCGCCAAACGTGCCAATCAGTTCTATCAAATCTATGATGGGACATTTGATTGCCGCAGCCGGCTCAGTTGAACTCATCACCTGCATCATGTCTATTCAAACAAACATGTTGGTGCCAACGATTAACTTAGATCATCCAGATCCTGCATTAGACCTTGATTACATCCCAAACATTGCAAGAAAAACACATGTTGATTGCTGCTTAAGTAACTCGTTTGGTTTTGGTGGACAGAACAACACACTTGTAGTAAAACGGTTTACGCAATAATAACATCAAAAGCGATATGGACATTCAATATCGCAAGGTCGATCGAGGCGAGATGTTAGCAATTCAATCAAAATCACGATGTCGTCGGGGTCTACAACACCATTATTGTCAAGATCTGCCAAGCAATCATCGCACTCGCCCCAGACCGAGATCATTGCAATCGCGATGAGATCTGTCAGATCGACTTCCCCGTCTCCATTAATGTCACCTTGACACGTTGAGCAGAGTGCATGGAATTCATTGCCACCGACAAATACATAATCTGAATCTACAACAGTTGGGTAGATGTGCCCTTCGAGGGTACTTTCAGACGAGCCACGACCAATGTTTCCACAGAAGAGCGTTGATTCTACTGAAGGCATACTTGTGTTGTCATTGTGTAAACCACCGCCATTTTCTTCATATGAGATATTAGAAGCTAACGTACATTGATACAAAATAGGGTTGCTGTCATTGTTATAAATTGCCCCGCCCTCATAGACTGCCGTGTTGTTTACAAACAAACAATCGGTCAACATTGTTCCAGCACCCTGACTATTATCCATTGCTCCACCAATACCTAGTGCGTTGTTGGATTGGAAACAACATGACATAAATGATGAGCCATTTCCAGTCACACTTACGGCGCCACCGTCACCGGCAATGTTTTCGCTGAACTCTATGAGGTCTCCGTTGCATGTTGTTCCATTCGAAACATAGATTGCACCTCCAACCGACGATTCATTCTGTGCGAACAAACAATCAGTGATCATTGCTGATGTGCCACTATCAACAAGATAGATCGCGCCGCCAAATTGCATCGCTGCGTTTTCAGTAAACTCACACCCTTCGATTGACAAGTTCGCACTTCCGCTTGCTTGAATTGCACCACCGCTCTGACCAGCCTCTGTAGCTTGATTAGTTGCGACTACACAGTTCAACATTCGAAGCGATCCACCAGAAACCGAAACGCCCGCACCTTCTCGATCAACACAGTGTTGAATAGTGATTCCTTCGAGTAATGCATTGCCTAACGCACCATAAGCAAACCGCAAGCCAGAAACAGCGTACTGACCATCAAGAATTGTAAGATCGGAGCCGGCGCCAACAATCGAAATATCTTTTGATTGAAGATCAACGAGGAACTCGCCATCCACAGATATGTATGTGCCCTCGTCAACGTAAATCGTTTCAACATCTGCTGCATCGTTAACCGCAGCTTGAATTGTTGTGTACTCACATGTTTCGCACACGTTAAACCACTGTCCAAACTCAATTGCATATGATGTCGCACCGCAACTAACTACATCATCCCAATATCCTGAAGTAAATAATTGTGCAACATTTGCTTCACCTGTGACATCATCTGGTGATCCAGAAGCCCAATTATCAAACGTGTTCCCTTCGCCATTTGCCCATTCCCAACCATCGTCAGGCTCAACAGACCCTTCGTGTTGACGAAGACCAATATAGGGTTCTTCCCCAGTTCCGCCGAACGTAGCAAGCCACCAAGCATATTCCTCACTTGTTGTGAGCGTGAGCATGTACGCACCATTCGCATGTGCAGCAGCGTTTGCATCTACCCAACAAAGTTCATCTGTAACAACAATGGCATACCAATGATCGTTTCCACCATTTTCTTTTTTCCACTGGAATGGACCAATGATCGTGTCCTCGTTTTGGCAAGAATCTTCTTCACACTCGGTTCCTTCTCCGAGCCACTGCCCCATGCAATCATTTTCCGATGATTCATAACAATCAGAACCAAGGCAACATGCCCCAACAACAACTTCTTCGCATGGATTTTCTGAACAAAGCGTGTGATCGCCGCGATATATTCCTGATTCATCCAAACAAGAATCAATTGTAATTCGAACACAACTCTCGCCGATGCAACACGATCCAAGCACTTCGGAACATGGCGCGTTACTGCAATCTGTACCTTCACCTAAATACGTTCCAATGCAATCTGTGAACAACACAACCGTACAAATATCTTCTACACAGCACGCACCTGTTTCACCCTCATTTGCATTACACGATTCTGCAGCGCAAGAAACCCAATCACCAAGGTATGCTCCCTCACAATTCGCCGCTGTTGTTTCACTGCATTCGCCAGCAACACAACAACCACCAGTTGGAGCGCAATCTGTGACCATCGTTTGACCAACAAGTTCTGACCAAACCGACCAACCAGATCCATGCGATCGCTGACGGTATCGAAAAACCCAAAGCCCTTCTTCGTGCACTGTGAGTTGCACTGTTGATAAACCACCTGGTAACGTGTCCCACGTAAAATCATCGGGGTCTCTCATTTGCCAGTCATATTCAAAGTACGTATCAACCGAAGCTTGAAGCGTGATCGTTTCACCAAGACACGCTTCATCAGGCGTAATTGGTGTGCTAGGATCACTGGTTTCATTTGTGCACGCATCAATCGAACAACTACTGCCATCCCCAAGATAAAACCCGCCTGTTTGTGCACATGCTACTTGGGTTGCATTTGTGATACAAGATCCTTGCATGATGCAACACCCACCAGTAGGTTCGTTATCTTGTGCACATTCAGTGTCAATACAATTTGTTCCTCCACCCGAATAAACCCCATTTATTGCTAGGCAATCTGATTGTAAAAGTGAAACACAAGTTTCACCAATACAACATGCACCTGTAACGCAAACTATATCTGCACAGGCAACACCTGCCCCATGAAACGCGCCGCCTAGCACACTACAATCTACGAGTTCTGTCACTGTGCATATTCCGTCGACGCAACATGCTCCAGCGTCAGGAACACAAGTACTAAACTCGCACGTAGTGTTGTTTCCAAGATACGTTCCATTGTGATTAATGCAGTCAATTTCTATTTCGACTGTACAAATTTCCGAAGCACAGCACGCACCTGTAAACACTTCGGGTGATACACAGGGGTCTCCGAAACACACTGTGTTATCTCCTAAATAAGATCCAAAAATATTCACACACTCTGCTTCACTTAATAATGAGCAGTTCTCTGAGGAACAACATCCACCAGTTATAGTTTGTACACATGGAGAATCTACACAAAGTGTACCTTCACCGTTGAATGTGCCCCCAAACGATGCACAGTGCAATTCCGGAATTTCGTCGCAAAGATGACCATCCCCAAGGCAGCAAGACCCAACTGCAACCGGAGTGCACGGCTCATCTGAGCAGGTTGATCCATTTCCTTCGTACTCTCCACCAATCGTCAAACAATGTTCTCTTGTTAGGTTTTCAAAACAAGTCTCATTTGCACAACAAGAGCCAGCAATACATGGGTCGTTAAAACACGTTGTATTTTCACCTCTAAATAAACTTCCTAAAGCAGCGCATTCGTCTTCCGTTTGAATTGTACATGCTTGTTCTGTGCAACACGCTCCTGAAGTAGGAGGAGGATCACAAGTGCTTGCATTGCAAAAAATGTTGTTTCCTTGATATGTGCCACCAGCGTTCGTACATACTGCAGATGTTACGTAAGAACATGTACCATCAATACAACACGCACCAAGCGTTACGGTTGTGTCACATGATATATCTTCGCATATGCTGCTATCCCCATAATATGTTCCGGAAAGCGCGAGACACGCTTCAAGCGCCGTATCGTCAATACATCCTACGCCTGCAAATTCTGCGCAGCACGCTCCCTTCGCTTCGGCAAGTACGCAAGGGTCTTGGTCGCATGTTGTGCCATCACCTTTATAGGTTCCATCAGCTTGTATGCAATCTCTGCGAGACAAAACCGAACATGTTTCATCTGTTGCACAGCACGCACCCGTTACCATTGTTGTACATGAATCATCAGCGCACGTTGAGCCGTCGCCGAGATATGTTTCTTCTTCAAATTCTTCGCACTCTCGCGAAGAAGCAATAAAACAGATGTCATTTACACAACACGCACCTGGCAAACGACACGGTTCTAGTTCACAAGTTGTATTCTCGCCTTGAAAAACACCACCAAACTGCGCACATGTTTCATCATCAACATCTGAACAAATCGTTCCGAGACAGCAAGCACCTGCAACGGGGCAAGGCGCATCGTCACAGCTGCTCCCCTCGCCGTGGAAGGTTCCATTAAGGGCGGCACACGCTTCTTCTGGTGTTTCGGGAAGGCAGGTGCCAAGCGCACAACATGCCCCTCGAATGATTACACAAGGATCACCGTCGCAAGTTGCATCGTCGCCTTGGTATGCTCCGCCA
>CAYYRP010000019.1:0-54558 GCA_964474235.1 uncultured Isosphaeraceae bacterium | reverse complement strand
TTTGGTTTGTGGACGGTTAAGCCGCCAAGACATGTTCCAATCATGATTCTTCTCCATTGTCCTGTTGCAGGAGTTCACTTCCACTGAGACCGCCAATAAACTGTTCAAAGAATGACTTTCCCAACACAGCAGGGGATCGGTTTGATGTATGTGGATCGTACCATCGATACAACCAGTTCAAACTGCTAAACAACGACATCGTTGCAACGTGAGGATCGTTGACTTCGAGATCGTATTTATCGATCAGGTCGTTGACGATTTCTCTTGTGTGATGATAGTAAGCGCGGCGAATTCGGTGCAATTCTTCGTACGCTTTGCCCGTCATAGAATCAAGTTCGTGCGAACAAAGTTTGAGCCCATCCATATCGTTTGCAAAAAACATAACGTGCTCTGCGATCATGATCCTAATTTTCTCAAGGGGATCTTCAACCAGATGTGTTTTCATTCGCAAATTGGATTCAAGCCCTGAAAACGCTCTAAAGAGAATCGTAAAAAGCATCGCTTCTTTGCCATCGAAATAGTGATACATAGATGCAGGACTTACACCCGCTTCGGCTGCGACTGCCCGCATAGAGGCCTTTTCGTATCCATCGCGGGCGATGAGCATTGTTGCCGCTTTGAGGATGGCATCGTTGCGCTGGTTGTAACTGCTGTTGTGGGCAGTACTTCGGTCATCTTGGGTTCGCGATACGAACGATTGTTCGGGTATAGTATTGCCCATGTGGGTACCTGTAAAAATGGCGTTATAGTGCCAGAAACGCAGTTTTGAGCCAAATAACGCCTATTGTTCTAGTAATAATACCGTAAAAAAGGACAAAAGACAGAAGTTTTTGCCAAAAATCGTGCTATAATTGTCGAACGCCCGTTCGGGTGTAGTAATTGTACGTACTGCCCACGCTCGTGGGTACTATATATAGCCCTAAGACTAGAGGAGTTTTACAATGAGTTTTTTCCCAACTAAGTGTGCCGACGAATTCGGCTTCGAGGAAGTGGCGTATAAAAAAGAAGGTCGTGTTGCATACATCACGATCAATCGTCCCTTCAATTACAACGCGTACAGCACCCCTGCTTTGCAGGACTTAGAAGCCGCGTTCAAAGATGCAGCGTACGATGATGCGATCGCTGTTGTGGTATTTTCTGGTGTGGGCGATTCTTCATTCTGCACAGGCGGAGATGTTAAAGAGTACCAATCAAGTTATACGCAACGTCCTCGCGACTACTGGAAATACATGTGCTGCTTTAAGGCGTACATTGAATCCATTATCAATTGTTCCAAGCCAGTTATTGCACGGCTTAATGGCATGGCAGTTGGCGGCGGAAACGAAAGTCAACTCGCTTGCGATCTTGGCGTGATGGGCGAGCATGCATTCATTGCTCAAGTTGGAACAAACGTTGGATCAGTTGCTTGTGGTGGTTCAACGCAGTGGCTTCCCGTAACAGTTGGCGATCGAACTGCTCGAGGTATTTTAATGCTCAACCAACGATACCCATCTTGGACTTCACTCGGCATGGGGTTGGTCAACATGGTTGTTCCAACAGTAAAAGATTCTGATGGCAACTGGGTCACTACGTTCACAAATGGCAGGAAATACCTTGCTGATTGGAACACCGACCAATGGGACAATCCATTTGAAACACGCGCAACTCCCGAACAAATTACATTGGCTAAGAAAGGTAAGGATGGATATTCACTCGACCTTTCATTGCTCGATGAAGCAATTGCTGAACTCTGTGACATTATTGTTAACAAGTTCTTTGAATGCACTCGCTATACCAAGACGCAAGTCAACTTCTGGAAAGACTTGGCATGGCACTCAACAGTTGGGCACGCTCGCGACTGGCTCTCTGTGCATTACACAAGTTTAGAACCATACGAAGGTATGACCGCATTTGTTGAAAAACGCAAGGCGGACTACGAAGGCATGCGCGACTTGGCTGCGGATCCAAACGGTTCAAGCGAATTCCTTTGGGGACCATACTCACAAGAATGTGGTGATTGTGGCGTGAAAGGCATTCCAACTTCGTTCGAATTTTGCGGTAAGTGCGGTGCTACGTTAGCAGTACCGGCGAACGCGTAAGGAAAACAGATGGCAACACCTCAGAAACCTCGTGCATTAGTTACAGGGGGATGTAGTGGCATCGGTCTTGGCATTGTAAATATGCTGATAGCCGATGGCTATGATGTTGGCGTCCTTGACGTGCAACTTGATGAATCACTACAAGTGTGGGCACGTGCTGTTGATGTATCTAATTCTGAGCAGGTAAATGCTGCAATTGCTGAGTTTGCCCAAGACGGTTTAGACGCACTTGTGAACAACGCAGGCATCGTTCGCGACAACGTAAGCTGGAAAATGAGCGATGAAGAGTGGCAACAAGTCATTGATGTAAATCTTACTGGCGTTTTTAATTGTTGCCGGGCTGCGATTCCATATATGCGAAGTGCAAACAAGGGCTCAATTGTAAACATCTCATCAATTAACGGTATGCGTGGTAAGTTTGGGCAAACTAATTACTCTGCTGCAAAGGCAGGAGTGATTGGTTTAACAAAATCCCTCGCAAAAGAAACTGCAAAATTTAATGTGACTGTAAATGCAGTTGCGCCCGGCATGATTGACACCAATATTCTTGAGGGCATGTCTGATGGGCAGCGAGTCGCTGCGCTAAGCGAAATTTTGCTCGGCAGAGTTGGCGCGGTGGAAGATGTAGCAGGCGCGGTTGCATTTCTTTGCAGCGAGCGTTCTCGATTTATTACAGGCGAAGTAATCAAAGTAGACGGAGGTCAGTACATCTGATGACAACGAAAACATACGATTTTATTCAATGTGCCGTGAATGACGGCATAGCAACAATTACGCTCGACCAAGCACCTGTGAATGTGTTAGACATTCCAATGATGACGGAATTGAACGCAGCACTCGATGACATTACATCACAAGATGTTGCTGTCATCTTGTTTAACGCAACAAACAAGGCATTCTGCGCGGGCGTCGATGTTAGCGACCACGAAGAAGACAAAGTCAATGAAATGGTAAAACAATTCCACGGCATTTTCCGCCGACTTGCCGCAAGTGATGCACTCTCAATTGCAGCAGTAAATGGTGCCGCACTTGGCGGCGGCATGGAACTTGCATGTTTTTGTGATATTGTTCTTGCCTCAGCGAAATCAAAGTTTGGGCAACCCGAAGTAAAAGTCGGCGTTTTTCCTCCAGTTGCTGCTGCGATGTTGCCACTACAAATTGGAACACGAAAAGCAATTGAACTTGTTGTTTGTGGAGAAACAATCAAAGCAGACGAGGCAGTGCGAATTGGTTTGGTGAGTCATGTTTACGATGTCGAGACATTTGATGCGGATGTCGAAACGTATCTTTCTAACTTGTGCTCTCTATCACGTCCTGTGATTCGTATGGCGAAAAAAGCATGCACGCTTGCTGACAGGGAAGAAGTAGTGCGGCGTTTAGACGAAGCAGAAAAAATCTACATGAATGAATTAATGAAACTTGCAGATGCTCACGAAGGCATCGCAGCATTTTTAGAAAAACGCGAAGCGAATTGGTCTCACTCTTAAAGGAAAGAACATGAAAGCAGCAGTATTTCACGGCACAGAAAAAGGAATTCTCATCGAGGATATTCCAGTTCCAGAAATTGGTGATAACGATATTTTGGTGAAGGTTGCCGCATGCGGAGCATGCCATACTGATCTTCACTATATCGAACACGGCATTCCCACATTCAAAGCGCCACCCATCGTTCTTGGTCACGAAGCATCTGGTGTAATAGAAAAAGCAGGGGCAAATGTTACACACCTTGCTGAAGGACAACGCGTTCTTATTCCAGCAGTATTGACTTGTGGTCGTTGCAGTTATTGTCGTGCTGGTCGCGAAAATATATGCAGCGATATGAAAATGCTTGGCAACCACTTTGACGGTGCGTACGCTGAATACGTTGCAGTCGATGCAAAAGATGTTCTGCATCTCGCTGATTGCATACCATTGGAAGAAGCCTCAATTATTGCAGATGCTCTTTCGACGCCATTTCACGCAGTGAAAAACCGTGCAAAAGTCCGTGCTGGTGATACGGTTGTCGTGTACGGCTGTGGAGGTGTTGGCATCAACGCAGTGCAAATTGCAACTGCTTGCGGCGCAACCGTAATAGCCGTTGACATGAACGACGAAAAACTCAAATGGGCTAAAGAGTTTGGTGCAACGCACACAATCAACGCAGGTGATGTTGAACGTGTGTCCAAAGAAGTAAAGAAAATGACCGGTGGTGGCGCTGATATTGCAATCGAAGTAATCGGAAACCCTCGAACAATCGAAGAAGCATTCGAGTGCTGCCGAATTGGTGGTCGCCTTTGCGTTGTTGGATACACGCATGAAAAAATAAACATCGTTGCAGGCAAAATCATGTTCAAGGAAATGGAAATAACCGGTTCGCTCGGTTGCCCCCCTGGAGAATATGTGCCGCTAATCAAAATGGTTGAGAATGGTCAGATTGACTTACAAAAAATTGTCACGCACCGTTTTGCACTTGATGATATTCAAGGTGCATTCGATGTAATGAAAGAGGGAAAATCGCTGCGATCGATTGTAATTCCATGAACAAAATAAGGGCAACAATCTAAATGCTCGCAACTGGCAAACTTGGCATTCACCCGCCCGGCGCGCTTGGTGTTGCGTTCTATCTGCACGCTAATGCAGATTGTTTTGTTGGACGCAGTGGAAGTAAAAGCACGGAAGTGCTTCATAAAAACGGAATCCTTCGATACCTTGAAGGCGATGTCATGAGGGCTATCGACGTTCAAGAACAGGTTTACTCAAACCCGCTAGACGCAGACGCAAGAGGCGGACTACCAGAACTCTTGTTGCTTTGCAGCACACCCGATCAACTTGGTGAGTTTACGCAAGAAATCACCAACTTCCTTGAAAATCTTTCCTCTCGCGGACACATGAAGTCAGTGCAGGACGTTCGCGATCATGTTCCAATCATTTTAATTTTGCCAAACGGAATATGTACTGAACGATTGATTAGCGAAGCATCTGATCAACTCAACGAATCTATTTTAATGGGTCGCCTTCCAAACTTTACTTCCGACATGGCAAACGCGTTGCAAAACCGTTTGGTCCGAGGTGTTGCAATGCAAGCAGGGGGACGCAGGGGCAGCGGGGACGATTCAGTGTATTTAGTGAAAGAAAAGGGTTGGATTGAGTTTGCTGGCTGTGCAGAAGTAGAAGCCGAGCGCATTCAATCAATTCTCAACGAAAAGAATTATCCATTCAAACACCATAGTCACGTAAGCGGGACACGACTTGAATTTGACAAGGCAATGATATCAATCGTTCTGAACGTTGGCGGACTAATCCACACAGTTGGCGAAGATGGAAGCATCCTAGACGTGCGGATGGGTGACCTGTGTGCAGATTCTGAGAAGACTGACTTTGTTCGTAAAATTACCGAGTCAGTATTTCGAGTTGGCAAAGCAATCGGAGTGTACACAAGTGAGGAAACATACGAATCAATTTGGGCGTTGCACCGTGAAACGATTTTAAAAAATCGTGGCCACGTGACGAGTTCGCTCAAGGGTTTTTACGATGCGATTGAACGTGGGCTTGAAAGCGTGCAACTTTTTACAAATGAACAATGGATTTTGCAGCCACTTGTTGAGTACGCTGTCACCGCCGGAATGGCGGCAGAAGAGCGTTTGTTTAATTCACTTAAACGGCAAGTACAACAAGCGATGGCACGAGCAATTCGCTTTAAAAACGAAGAAACAAACTCGGGTGGAGGACGAAAAAATATGGAATTGATTGCAAGACGAGACATGGGTGTAGATTTGTTCAAACTTAACGACGACGACCTTGTAGTAGTTGGGACAATGCTTGATAGCAACCATCTTATCAATTTAGAATTAACAGTTCATCTCCCAAATGAACAGATTATCGCAAGTAAACTAGACATGATTCGTACCCCGTTCCCTGTTTGCCAAGAAGTGCAAAACTCCGCAGAACGACTTGTCGGCTTGCGAATTGAACGGGGCGTAATGGGTGAAATTACTCGTCGAATTGGTGGACACGAGGGTTGTTCGCATGTCAAACAAATTGCAAACAATATCATTTACTTTGTTGCAGCGTATCTCGCAAGACAACGTGCGGGCATCACAGAACTTTCGACCGATTCAAACTTCACATCCCCTGAAGAACGATTTAATCTAACCAAGGGCTTCCTTGAAAACAGTTGTTTGGCGTATTGCCAGTCGACCCCACAAAAAATGGATGCTGAGAATGGCGTAATTCGCGGCGGTGAAGAACATACAAGCATGCTTCCGCTTGGTGACTATGAAGTCTCACTAGGGAAGTTGTTGCAAAACCGAGCTGAAACGTACGCGAATAAAACATATATACGATACAGGCGAGGTGATGAAAATGCGACGATTTCATGGAAGGCATTTGAGCACCACGTTTTCACAATAGCAAATAACTTAATCCGCGAAGGTGTTTGTCAAGGCGATCGCGTAGCAATGCTCAGTGAAAACCGCCTAGAGATGTTCATGTTCGAGATGGCGATTATGTCAATTGGCGGAGTAACAGTTCCAATTTTTGCTGGTTACCCCGAGAACCAAGTTGATTATATTTTGAATCATGCTCGTCCAAAATACGTTGTTGCTTCGTGCAAAAAACAGTACGACAAGGTTGTTGCAAGCAGCTATAGCAATGTCACCACTTGTTGGGTGATGGACGAAGTTGAACAAACTGAAGCACGTGCGTTTTCTTCATTGTTAGAAAACGACGAAGCGTCAACTGAAAAACTTGACGAACGAATTGCTCTCGTCCACGGCGATGACCTATGTTTGATTATGTACACTTCGGGCACTACTGGTCCACCTAAAGGTGTGCGTCTCACACACCGTAATATTGTTTCACAACAAAAAGCAATTTCACTTCTGTGGGATGTTGACGAAGATGACACTTTTCTAAGTTATCTTCCATGGCACCACAGTTTTGGCGGATTGTTTGAAAGATTCATGACGCTTTTTAATGGTGCTACTCTTGGGCTTGATGATTCAAAGGGTCGTGATATGAATCGTCTTGTTGAAAACTGGAAATTGTGGGAGCCAACAATTTTCTTTAGCGTTCCTCGAGTCCACGAAATGTTATTGTCAGAGTGTAAACAAAATGAAGAAGTTGATGCAATGGTTTTTGGTGATCGCCTTCGAATGGTATTTACCGCAGGCGCATCTTTGCCTGCAACAGTTGAAGCGGGGTACAGACGACATGGTATTCCCGTTTTAGAGGGATGGGGACTTACCGAAACCTCGCCATGCGTGACAGTCACAACAATGGACGGGACTTGGCGAAGCGGGCACGTTGGCACGCCAATTCCAGGAGTACGAGTAAAAATTGATGAAACACAAGAAATTCTCGTGAAGGGACCAAATGTAATGCAGGGGTACCTTGATGATGAAGATGCAACTGCCAAAGCAATTGACAAAAACGGTTGGTTTCACACCGGTGATCTTGGCGAATTTAGAAAAGATGGTCTGCGGGTATTTGGTCGCCTTGATGGTGCATTCAAACTCACTACAGGCGAAAAAGTACACCCACAACGAATCGAAATTACACTCGCTAATGAATCAGAGTTCATTAGTACTGCTTTAGTTGTGGGCTCAGGTCAAGATTACGTAGGAGTTATCATCTTCCCATCACAACAGAACATCAACGCGTGGCTAAAAGAAAATAAATTGCCACTAGACTCACAGCTCTCCTGTATTCCTGCACTGCGCGATCTGTTTGCAAGAGAACTTGAACGAATCAACGCAGTGATTGAAGTGAAATACCAACGACCAGTTCGTGCGATTATCGCAGACAACCAACTGTCACTCGAACGCGGCGAACTCACACCATCCGGAAAAGTTGTTCGACTTACCGTGATGGGACTATATGAAGATCAAATACACGATATGTTCGCAACAAACCCTAGTGAACGTGTTATTCGTATCGCAAAACATCAAATGCAAGGAACGTAAAATTTGTCTACTGAAGATTTAAAAATAGTAATTGCAGCAGCAGCACGCACTCCACTTGGCGTGAAGTGTGGCACGCTCGCTGGTTTTTCGGCCGAAGACCTAGCCGTACTTGCGTGTGAAGAAGCAATTTCTCGAAGTGGTATTGATAAGTCGAACATAGATGGCTGTGTTGGCGCAAACGTGTATCAATTCACAGCACCAGGTTCGCAGGATTTGTACTTTCCCAGAAACGTAGCATTGCGTTGCGGGCTTGGCGATGAAATGCCAGCACTCCTTGTACAGCGAATTTGTGGCTCTGGCATTCAAGTTATTGTTAATGGTATGCAACAAATTGCTATGCCAAATAATATGGATGATTCACAAGTAATCCTTTGTTTCGGTGGTGAAACAATGACTCGCGCACCGCAAATCAATCGAGCGCCCAGAAAATCGTCAGCTTTCTTTTGGGAGTTTGAAGATGATGGAAAATGTGAAGACTCCATGCTCGCTTCGCTCAATCATGACGTTGCAGGTACGGCAATGATGTTGACTGCCGATGAATATGCAACCAAGGTTGGTGTTACAAGACAAGAGTGTGATGAGTTTGCAGTTGAATCACACAGACGAGCTCGCGAAGCTCGCAGTGAAAGCCACTTCAATGGTGGCGATCGAATGAAGGGGATCTTTGCTCTTGATGCGGTTGACCGAAATGGTCACGCGGTCCACATGGAAGGCGACGAATGTATTCGCGATACGGATTACGAAACTCTCTCTTCTCTTCCTGGCTTTACACCTAACAAATTGGTTTCACCAGGCAATGCAAGTGAAATTGCAGATGGTGCAGCCGCTGTATTGATTGCCGATTACGATAGGGCAGCTGAACTTGGCTTAGACACGCAGTTTGAAATTGTAAGTTATGGCATTTCAGGAGTTGATCCAAGAATCATGGGTCAAGGACCAGTGCCTTCGATTAGACAAGCTCTCGAGCGAGCGGGATTGAACACAAACGACATTGACCTATACGAAATCAACGAAGCATTTGCAGCACAATATCTTGGCTGTGAAAAAGAATTAGAACTCGATAGAGCAAAAGTTAACGTTAATGGCGGCGCAGTCGCACTTGGTCACCCGCTTGGTGCAACAGGCGCTCGGCTAGTGACCGACCTTATGTACGAAATGGATCGCCGAGACGTAAAATTAGGTTGCGCTTCGGCTTGTATTGGTGGTGGGCAAGGTATTGCCATGATTATTAGAAACACGAAGGCGTCCTAACAATGAAGAAAGCATTTATTTTTGGTGATAAGACACTCGACGAAGCAGTGAAGCGAGTTAATTCGCTTCGTAAAATTGCGGTCATCGGTGCAGGCACAATGGGACAAGGCATAGCAATCGATTTGCTTCGCCGAACAGAGTGCGAAGTGGTGTTGCTCGATGTGAGTAAAGACGCACTTGATACGGCAATTTCACGGCTAGAAAGTGGCTGGGCGCGCGAAGTCAAAGGCGCGATGATTCGACAAGAAGATGCGGACCAATTCCGCGGACGTGTCTCTTGTACCGATTCTTATGATGGGCTATCTGATTGCGATGTTATTTGGGAAGTTGCAACCGAAGACGCTAACATCAAAGCGAAAATTTTTGCTTCAATTGAAGCAGTCGCAGACGGCGACAAGATGGCTGCGGTTTTTTCAAATACATCCTCTCACACAACAGAAGAACTTGCTGAACTCTTTACCAAAGCGTCTTTACGAGAAAAGTTTTTAACTGTTCATGGATACTTCCCTTTTGAAGGCAACCGTCTTATTGATGTGATGAAAGGGAAGTATGCTTCGATGGAAACATTTAGATTCGGAGTAGTTTTCGCAGACCAAATACTTGAAAAGAAAGTTGTTGCACTTGAAGTTGATCACCACGGGTATTTAACCGACCCAATCTTCCAAGGTATGGGCGCAATTGTTTCGTGGGATGTGAAAACCGGCGATGACATTGTTCAACTCGGTGGTTTGTGGGAATTGTTTACAGCGAACCCATTTAGTGTTCTTGATCACACAGGTCACATGCCATACACAGAATCATCGAAGCACTTGGGCCAAGCTCTTCCTGAGGACGACCGGTTGCGATCGCTGTACATCCGAGATGGAAAACATTATCCAGATTGGATTGCCGAGTTAGAAATTTCAGGAAACACAGGTGCAAACTCAAAAGAACGAAAAGGTTTTTATGCGCTCAACGAAAAGCGTCGACCAGAGGGTGTGTACGATCCGTCTAGTGGTTCATACATTCCAATTTGTAAAATGTCACGAAGCGATTATTGGTCGTACTATGAAGCCGCAAATCAAGATCGTGCTGCTGGTAAAATAAAAAGCGCTGATGGTTTAGTTCTCGTCGCTTGTAGCGACGATGGCGGAGGAAGAGCATTTAGAAAATACGCTCTGCCAATTTGTTTGTATTGCATGGATATGGTTCAAGATGGTTTCGCAACAGCTGGACAAGTAAATACTTGTACACGCGCAGGATTGCGGTTTAAGGTTGGCATAATTGAACTTGTTGATGCGATGATTCGGCATCTCGGAATTGATGGCTTGCTTGACCTCATCAAACGAGCGCGCGATGAAAATACAGAAGATCAATACGCAGTAGAAATGCTTGACACTGATGGTTCTTTCGGTCCTCGAAAAGGCAAACCATGTTTGTTGCATGCGATGCGAAAGAAAGGTATTTCGCAACTTCTTGGCTATGGTAAATATTACGGTACAACTGTTTCAGAAACAAATTTCAAAACAAGTAATCAAGATGTAAACTATCTTGACCTTAAACTCTGTGAGCCAAATGGCAAGGATAGAGTTGCATCGATTATTTTCAACAACCCAATGCGAGGGAACGTATTCAATAAGGCCGTTATCGACCAACTGAACGATGCGTGGACTCGAGTTCTTGCTTGGCACAAAGATGGGAAATGTGGCGGGGTTCTTGTTACAGCAGGTGGTGACGGCATGAAAATGTTTGGAGCAGACGCAAAAGAGTTCAACCGTGGGTGGTTTGATGCCCAGACCGGCTACGTTCCTCTCTCAGAAGAAGACGCTGCTGCATCAAGTAAGAATGCTGTTGAACTATTTAGACAAATACAACAATCTCCAGTTGCAACTGTTGGTGTTTTTGGTGAAAAGTGGGGCGGTGGTTGTGAGTTCACATACTTCCTTGACCAACGGTTTGACGTTCGTGCTTTTGGCTACGTTTGGGATGCACTTGAACGAACTTCCGTCTGGCAACAAAAGAACATTTATAACCAGCCCGAACTTGATTACGCAATTCTTCCTGGCTTTGCAGCAGCGGGCGAACTCAAACGACTTGGCATGGGCGACTCCATTGCGCTCGAAGTCTTCGATCAAGGCATGACAGCAGATCGTGCTTTCCAAGTTTCATTATCGAACGGTATTTACGATTGCGAATTAGAAGCATTGCGCCGAGGCTATGAACTTGCTAGGCAAATGGCAAAGGACGCACCCTACTCACGCGCGTTATTTAAGAAACAATTAGAACGAGGGATTGATGACGAGGCACTCGCAAGCGAGACCGGCGAGGTTTTCAATCCAAATAAGAACCCATACATTCGATCAGGACTTATTAAATTACTTGATCGCCGTGCAAGACCACCGAAGATGGATTATTCGACGCATGGCGTCGATCTGCCCGGCTTCGAATATCCAAAGGAGGAGAACTAATGTCATTCACTGTATTTGACGATTGGAAAAACGAACCACTCGATGAAATTCTTTACCACTGTAGAGAACTTATTGAAGATGAAACGTATCCCACAATTAAAAAGTGGCGAGAAAATGGTGGCAAGGTGCTTGGTCATTTCCAAGTGTATTTCCCTGAAGAAATAGCACACGCTGCGGGTATGTTGCCAGTAAAAATGTGCGGTTTTCCGCTTGACCCAAACCACGCTGACTCGCACTTTGGTTCGTATCTTTGTTCAATCATTAAAACATCTCTTGAAGTGTGTTTAAGTGGCGCGTTTGAACTTGATATGTTCGTCTCGCATCCAATTTGTGATGCGGCACGAAATTTGGCGGCAATTTTTGGTCGAAACTACGATTATCCATGTCAAATTTTATACCTGACTCAGAATCCAAACTCCGAGGGTTCGGTTGAATGGCTCACCGATGAGTACAAGCGAATAACAAAAGTAATCGAAGGTGTGACAGGTACAACTGTTACCGATGAAGCATTAAAGAATTCAATTGCAATCTTTAATGAAAACCGCGCACTGATGCGTGAACTTTATGACATTAAACGCGACACGCCGTGGCTTGTTTCAGCAGACGAGGCTTATGCACTCGTCGCAGTTGGTGGATTTATTCCACGCGAAGAACACAACGATATTTTACGAACCGTACTTCCAATGATTCGCGAAAGAGAAGGTCGACAAGAAGACCGCATTCGTATTGTCTATGAAGGCGCGTTCTGCGAACAACCACCGCTGGACTTGATTCGAATGCTCGGTCGTACATGTTACGTCGTGGATGACGATTTCTTGATTGGAATGCGTTACATTTTAGAAGATGTTGCAACAGACAATCCAATGACAAATTTGGCATATGCGTACATCGAACAATCAAGTTACAGCCCTGTGCAACATGACCTTCGAAAGTTGAAAGAAGATATGTTGATTGAACGATATAAAAATGCAAATGCAGACGCAATCATCGTTTCTGCTGCGAAGATGTGCGAACCTGGATTAGAGGAACAGGTTGCGTACTCGCATGCATTGGATGATGAGGGCATCCCATACTTTGTGAGTGAGTTTGAAGAGAACATGAACTCTTTTGACCAACTTGAGTTACAAATCGAAACATTCCTAGAAAACATTTTGTTTGCCTAAGGTGAGGAGTTAAGAAATACAATGACTATAGCAAATGACCAATTAGTAGGACGCGGAAACCGAGACGGAGCAGCACTGTTTCGTGATTGGTTTACCGAACTGTCACAAACAGCAGAAGCAGGAGAACAATCCGCTTATGTTTTTGTGATGGGTTCATTGAATGAAATCTTGAAAACATTTGATCTTCCTGTTGTTTTTCCAGAAATCAATTCCTTGCAAACCGCTGTTCGCCGAGTTGCGGGTGATTATCTTGCAACGGCTGAAGATTACGGCTACTCGCCAGATATTTGCGGGTATGTGAAAGCAGACGTCGCAGTTCAAATCAATGGTGGTGAACACCCCATGGGTCGTATTCCAAAACCAAGCATTGCAGTTCTCACGAACGCTTGTAATACGTACATCAAGTGGGCAGAGATTTGGGAACGCATACATGATTGCCCAGTTGTGACCATTGATGTTCCTGGAACTAGGCAGGCGGACACCCAAACATGGCCTGGAGATCCTGATTTTGAAAATGATTGCCGATACGTTGAAAAACAAATTCACGAACTTATAAAAACATGTGAAAAAGTAACTGGCAAAAAGTTTGACATTGACAAGTTCCGAGAAATTCTTGGCAACGCAAATCGAATGAGCGTTGGTTGGAAAAAAGTCATCGAAGCAAACAAATCAATGCCAGCACCTTTTAACGCATTGACTGACGGAACGATTTTTCTAGGTGTAGCGAACGGTTTCCGTGGCACAAAAGAGGGCGGTGATTACTTCGACGACCTTGTCGAGGAAATGCAGTACAAAGCAGAACACGGCATTGGTGGATTAACAGAAGAAGAATGGCGCCTCGTCTTTATTGGTGTTCCTTGTTACCCAATATTTAGGAAATTTAACGAACTCTTTACCGACTGGGGTGGTTCGTTTATTAACTCAACGTACCTTTGGTTTGCTTCTGGCGGCACGAACTTAGGTTTTGAGTATGACTTAAAAGATCCAATCAAAAGTTTGGCGCAGGGATTACTCATCAGCGTTCGCGATGCGATGGACAGCATGTTCCACCAAGACCGTATGCTTTTAGATATGGTTGATGACTTTAATGTGGACGGTATTGTGTACCACCCAATTAAAAGTTGCAGAACAGTCTCGACTGGCTTGGCAGACAGCCGAGGTTATTTCTCTGGCAAAAAAGATATTCCAAGTTTGTTCGTTGAGTCAGACATGATGGACGCACGAGTAATATCTGAAGCGCAGATGAAAAACAGAATCGATGCCTTCTTTGAAGGACTCAAATCAAGAAAGGACCAGGCGAGTATCGCTGGTAAGGAGGGTTAATATGGCTTATTCAGCAGGCGTTGACGTTGGTTCAACACAAACAAAAGCAACGATTATTAATGAAGAACGCGAAATCGTAGGTGTCGCACTTATTGATACTGGTTCAAATGTTATTGCAGCAGCAGAAGAAGTGTTTCAACTTGCATTGAAAGAAAATGATATCGGTAACGAAGAAGTCGAATATGTCATCGGCACGGGTTACGGCCGATACAAAGTAACGTTTGGTAATGAACAAATTACTGAAATTAGTTGCCACGGTCGCGGTGCAGTTCATATGTTCCCAAAGACACGAACAGTCGTTGACATGGGCGGGCAAGACACAAAAGCAATCAAAATAAGTGAAAACGGTGAAATTGAAGACTTTTGCATGAACGACAAATGTGCAGCAGGCACAGGTCGGTTTCTTGGCGCAGCAGCAGAAGCACTTGAAATGACTCTCGACGAACTTGGACCAACTGCGTTAACGTTTAATAAACCAGTAAAAATCAGTACAACATGCACGGTGTTTGCAGAGTCTGAAGTTTTGTCTTGGCTTGGTAAGGGTAAAAAAGTAGAGGACATTCTGTGGGGCGTGCATACTTCAATCGCGACACGGTCCGGTGGCTTGATGCGGCGCGTAGGTATTGAAGAAGAAATTACATTTACAGGGGGCGTAACAAAAAACGTTGCAATGGTAAAAGCACTCGAAGAGCGACTTGGCACAAAAGTTAATATCAGCGACGACTCACACTTTATGGGCGCTCTTGGTGCAGCACTATTTGCGATGGATCGAATTATGGCTTCGCGTCAACCACAAGACGTAGCAAAGGTAGCAGAATGACAGTTACAATTGGAATTGACGTTGGTTCAACGTATACAAAATCAATAGCACTCGACGATCAAGGTAATATCCTTGCAAAAGACGCTAGGCATACGGGCTTTAAATTAGATGTAGTTTCTGAGGACTCATGGAGGGCGTGTATTGAACAGGCCGGTTTAACCGAATCCGACATTGACTACACAGTTTCGACCGGCATTGGTCGTCACCGCTGCCCAGTGAAAGATATTTTTGTTACAGACCTCACAGCAAGTGCTCGCGGCGCAGTTCGTTTGTTTCCCGGAACGAGAACCATTCTTGACGTTGGTGGACAAACAATGAAAGCCATTCGCTTAGAAGAAAATGCTAAAGTGAAAAACTTTCGTTTGAACGACAAGTGTGCAGCCGGCACAGGTGCCTTCCTTGAAAAAACAGCAAGGTACATGGGCTACACAACGGAAGAAATTGGTCCACTACTAAGCACTGCAAAAGATCCTGCAGAAATTTCAGGTGTTTGCGCAGTTTTTGCAGAATCCGAAGTGATTAATCAACTTTCACTTGGCACTCCTCCTGCAGACATTATGCAGGGCGCGATAGAATCACTCGTTGTCCGTTGCGTACAGTTAATCAAGCGCGTAAAAGCAGAAGAAGAGTTCACGCTCATTGGAGGAATTATGCGATTCAGTACTGTTCCAGGTGAAGTAAAAAAACAACTCGAAAATGAAGTAAATGTTCCAGAAGGCGAAATGTGTATGTTCACAACAGCTCTTGGTGCAGCAATTTTAGGACATGTCCGCCTAGATAAAATTGCAGAGGAACGCCAAGCGGCAACAGCATAATGAATGATGTGAACCTCACTATAAATGGCACCGCCGGAAGTGGCTCGTCACCAAACTGCGGTGACCCTAATTCGCTTGAGAGCATTTCTGTTCAACCAGATCCCGCACTAGTAGCAAAGGGATGGGAACGCAGACAACTTGCAGATCCCGAACGAGCCAAGGAAGCAGTGGAATTGTACGAGTCTCTTGGATTTGAAGTGCTTGCAAAAGAACTTACTGAGTCTGATTTTGGAGATGCGTGCAAAACGTGCGCGGTCGCTGGTTGTAATGGGTATGTCATGATTTACACAAGAAAGAAGAATGGATAAACAGATGAAATTTAAAACACAATTTGATATTTTTGGTTTTTACGATTGGGTGCGCGAATGTGGAATGCCAATTGCGCACTGTTCTGCGTTTGCTCCAGCCGAAGCACTGCTTGCTGCAGGAATTATGCCAGTCTATCCTGAAAATCACGCAGCGATTCTTGGCGCATTGTCTCCAACTCGTGATATTGACAACCCCTATTCACACAAAGCAATTGATAGAAGCGTAAATGAGCGTGAACTCTCATCACCAAAACTTTGTTGCTACGCACTTTCCGACATTGGAGTGTTGCTTGGTGAAGAATCTCCTATCGGCGGCTTGCCTGCAGCGGATTTGTTCTACGCATGCAACAGCCAGTGCAACGTTGTTGAACGCTGGGGCGATCAAGTTCAACTTATTTGTGGTGAGCGTGATCTAGATGTTCCGCATTATGTGCTTCGTACGCCTCGACTTGCAAAAAGAGAAATCCATACTGAAGAAGAAATAGCTGACTTTAGGGCGCAACTCGAAGACCACATTGAGCAAATAACTAAACGATTCGGTACAACCTTCAGCGAAGAAAAACTCAAGGAATACACAGCAGAATCAGACAAAGCAAATGCGCTATGGCAAGAGTGTTTGAAAATGGCGAAGTTGTCACCAGCACCTTGGAGTGATTTTGATGCGTTTACTGCGATGGCTCCAATCGTGATTGCTCGCGGGTTACCAATTTGTACAAAATACTATGAGGACTTGCTTGCGGAAATTAAACAAAACGTTACTGATGGCATTACAGCAATTCCAAACGAACAAGTTCGACTTGTGTGGGATGCAATTCCAGTTTGGCCTCGAAAGAATTGGCTTCAAAACTTAGCCGCGGAACAAAACGCTGTCTTTGTTGCAAGTACCTATACCCATAGTTGGTGGTTCTCGTTTGATGCAGACAACGCGATGGATAGTTTATGCCGTCGATACGCTTGGAACACAATGAACCGCTCGCTCGACTGGATTTACGGCTGGACGATGGACATGATGACCGATTGGAACGCAACTGGAATTGTCTGCCACTGGAATCATAGTTGCGGAATATGGAATAGTTACGTTAAGCGTCGTCTTCCGCTTTATGAAGAAAATGGGATTCCACATATCGTTATCGAAGCGGATATGGTTGATGCTCGCTACTTTAACGAAGCACACGTAACTGATCAGATGACAGAGTTTATTTCGCAATTGAAAGAATCTGCCTGTACGGCATAATTGGAGTTTACATGTCAGCCACTAAATGTTTACGAGATGAGCACGAAATCATCCTTGGAATGATTGATTGCTTTGAACCCGCATTGATTCAATTAGAAGCAGGGGAGATATCAAACGATGACTTGTTAGCATTCGTTGATTTTTTCCAAGGGTTCGCTGATATGTGCCATCACTGCAAAGAAGAAGATCAACTTTTTCCAACGCTTGAGCAACAAGGCATTCCTCGAAATGGTGGACCAATAGGTGTTATGCTTCAAGAACATTCCGTTGCAAGGCGACTTACGCAGGCGATGTTTGAAAAACTTGATGCGCATATTGGCGGTGACGAGTCGGCAATGGAAGATTTTGTTGACCATGGAAGGCAATACATCGATTTGATGCGTGGGCATATCGGTAAGGAAAACCCCATTCTTTTTGGGATGGCTGACCAAGTCGTGCACGGCGAAGCCCTCGATGCCTTGAACAAAGCGTACGAGCAAGTTGCAAGCGGCGACGACTATTGCGAAACTATGAAACGATGTGTGGCGACAGCCGATAGATTTCTCGACATTTACGGAGTAACAAGGACAAACTGCCAATGACCACTCAAACAGCAACGTATGAACCAACAGCAACCGATTTTCTCAATGTCAGTTCGCTCCTCACTGAAGATGAACTCGCGATTCAAGAAGCGGTTGCGAGATTTGTCGACGACAGAGTAATTCCTCTGATGGCTGATGCATTTGATTCGCATACCTTCCCAATAGAACTTGTTCCTGAAATTGCAGAAATGGGTTTGTTTGGTCCTAACTTAGAAGGTTATGGTTGTGCGGGCTTGAATAACGTTTGTTACGGGTTAATCTGTCAAGAACTTGAACGAGCGGATGCTGGCGTTCGAAGTTTTGTTTCTGTGCAGGGCAGTTTGGTTATGTTTCCAATTCACGCCTATGGCACCGAAGAACAAAAAGAACATTGGCTTCCAAAACTAGCAACAGGTGAAGCTATTGGTTGTTTTGGTTTAACTGAGCCAGATGGCGGATCTGATCCGGGAACTATGCGCACGAAAGCAGTTAAAGATGGTGACGACTGGATTATCAACGGCGCAAAAATGTGGATTACAAACGGTACGATTGCTGATGTTGCAGTAGTTTGGGCTGATACAGAAGATGGTGTTCGCGGGTTCCTTGTTGAAAAAGATACCCCCGGATATACCTCGCGTGATATTCATAAAAAATATTCGCTTCGTGCTTCAATAACATCTGAACTTTTCTTCGATGATGTTCGTGTTCCTGACTGCGCAATGCTTCCAAAAGTAAAAGGACTGAAGGGACCACTGAGTTGTTTGACAAATGCTCGCTACGGTATTGCTTGGGGCGTGATTGGTTCTGCAATTGCATGTCATACTGAAGTTCTTGAGTATTCAAAAGTTCGCGAACTCTTTGGAAGACCGCTCGCAACAACGCAAGCTATTCAACTTCGTCTTGCAAACATGAGTAGACGAATTTCAACTTCGCAATTGCTCGCATTGCAACTTGGTCGTATGAAAGACAATGGTTCGTTGCACCACTCACAAGTTTCGATGGGTAAGTGGAATAATGTCCGCGCGGCGATTGACATTGCCAGAGATGCTCGCGATATGCTCGGAGCAAGTGGTATTAGCATCGAGTTTTGCTCTATTCGTCACATGCTCAATCTTGAAAGTGTGATTACATACGAGGGTACCGAGACCATCCATGAACTCGTCGTCGGCAGACAACTTACCGGTTATAACGCGTTCTAAGCAAACGCGCAAAAATAAACGACCCCGCGGGTCGTTTATTTGTTGTTTGGGTTGGAAACGACCCGCTGGGTCGTTTATTACTGGGTTTTAACCCCAGTTATTGATAATAAAGAGGATGTCGCTAACATCGATTACGTCAAAAGGAGCGGCGAGGTCAGAACCCGGCCCGTCAGTACCCCAACCGCTGATTAGAAGCAAGATGTCAGAAACATCTACTACTCCATCACCGTTTACATCGCCTGCGACAGCTCCATCTACGATGATAGTTTCCATCTCCATAAGGTGCCCATAATGTGGTGCTTCGATATCTTCAAGCGGTTCGCCATGCCCATCGGTAGTCCATTGTTTTGCATCAACAAATGCTCTGAACGCGCGGCGATAGAGTAATCTCGCTTGCACACTTACATCGCCACCACCTTCTGGTAGTGCGAACGTGTAACTAGAAGAATCAATACTCATCGCAGGGATGCGAGTGTCAAAAATAATTCCTGTTGCATCTGTATAGAAAGTTGGTCCTACACCATCAGCACCGTGATTCATTTTTGCAAAAAGTTTGCCTGGTTGGTCTGCGTAGTAACCCTCAGAAGGATCGCCAACACCGCCAAGAGCGTGTACGACTTGGTCTCCAGTAAAATCAAGAGAGTTTCCGTTATTGTCAAAAGCTTCAACGAGCAAAATGCAATTACGAACTGTCACGCCAGTTGGAAGATGATGACCAACACCATTATTAAAGACGTCAACTTCAACCTGAACTTCACCATCTATCACCTCAGCACCAACGAGAAGTTCTGCTGAGTTGTCTAGGTACGTTGCAGTCGACCCAAGAATCATGTGAGAGCGTAATGTTCCCGGTTCACGATCTAGTGGTGGATAAAGAACTTCACAAGCATTTATTGAATCGTTTGGAAGCATGTGGCAGTCTAGACAGGTTGCGTACATGCCGGAATCTGGGTTGCCGTACGGCGATTCTACCCATTCGATATATGTTGGTTCAGAAATAATGCCGTCAAACGATTCGTCTTCGTGCGGATCGTTTTTGTCTTGGTGGCAAGTACCACAGACTTCTGCAACCAATTGCGGTTGATATGAAGGTCCCATCATTGGGTTGTGGTAGGTTGCGTCTCCAAGTAAGCCGTACTGGACTTGTTCGTCATATGGTCTAGTAAAAGTAACTGCGCCAGGATAAATTCCTGGATGATTTATTTTTGAAACATCAACGTCAGCAACTTTATGGCACACATCGCAAGAGATACCGTGTGCAGCGTGTTCAGATGGGTAGCCAGGATCGTCTGGACCTTCAAGTGCAGTAAATGGTTCTGGAATCCACGATTCTGGTTGGTGACAAGAAGAACATTCAGAAGCGGGGTTGGAATCTGCCCAAACTGAGTCACGTAAATACACGAAACCGCCCATGCCTCCGAGGCTTCCGTTGCCAGCATAAATGTCATGCACCCATGTGTTGATGCCCGCCTTTTGCATTGGCGAGTTTTCCCAATCACTTAATTGTTCAGGGTGACACATACCACACGATGATGGTTGCATCAGTGAATAGCCCGGATTGTCCCACTGTGGTACTGGCTCTAGATTAATATCAAGCCCATTTGGTGTTCCATTATATGTTGTTGGAGTATTGAAGTACCCCTTGCCTGCAGCAACAATTATTGATCCATCGTCTCCTGGGATTATAAGTGAATAGGAACCATCACTTGCTGTAGTGGTTCGAGTTGCCGTTGCCTGCAGCGTGACAAGCGCACCCTCGACTGGGGAGTTGTCCGAAGCATCTCTCACAACACCCGAAATGGTCACATCAGCAAATGCGACTGTTGCTACAGAAGCCGTTAAACAATAAATAAGTGTGTTTTTCATATCTTTCTTCCTTGTGGGGGCATTCCTCTCAAACAATACAAACTTATCATGTATTCGGACTGATGCAAGGAAAGGTTGCCTTATTTCTATATTTTTTTATGCCTTTGTTCGTGGAAAAACGGCTATTTGTTACCTATTTTAATCACCGCACACCACTCTACAATGTATGGATGCCCATCTATGAATTTGAAGGAATAAAGCCAGTTGTTGATCCGACCGCGTTTGTGCACCCAACAGCCGTTCTTATTGGCGATGTTATCGTTGGTCCACAATGTTTTGTTGGTCCGTGTGCGGTCATGCGTGGAGATATCGGGCGGCTGATTTTAGAACGTGGAAGCAACCTTCAAGACACTTGTGTAGTGCATAGTTTTCCGGGCGACGACACAATCGTAGAGGAGAACGGGCATATTGGCCATGGTGCTGTGTTACACGGTTGCACGATCAAAAAAAATGCACTGGTTGGGATGAATGCCGTTGTGATGGACAACGTAGTTGTTGGCGAAAATAGTTTTGTAGCAGCGATGGCTTTTGTGAAAGCAGGGATGCAAGTTCCAAGTAATGTAGTTGTTGCAGGTTGCCCAGCAAAAGTTATAAAGGAACTCAGTGATCGCGAAATACAGTGGAAAGGGAACGGTACTCGGACGTATCAATACTTAGCAGACCGCCACAATGCAACATGCCAAGAGTGTGAACCCCTTACACAAGTTGAAGACGATAGACAGCGAGTTCCCCATATTGATCATGTAACTAAACAAGAATTCGAAAGTTAATCTCGTTCAAACAAGGTAGCAAGACCTTGCCCAACACCCACACAAAGGGTAGCGATTCCCTTGTTTGCATTTGTTCGATTCATTTCGTGAAGAAGCGTAACAGCAATTCGCGCGCCGCTACAACCAAGCGGATGCCCCATAGCAATTGCTCCGCCATTGACATTTACTTTAGCCCTATCTAATTCTAGACCTTGGATACAAGCAAGTGATTGTGCAGCGAACGCTTCGTTTAATTCAAACAAATCGATGTCGTTTGTTTGAAAGCCAGTTCGTTCAAGAAGTTTGCCAACGGCGCGGATTGGTCCAATGCCCATAATGGCTGGGTCAACTCCTGCGGAAGCGGAAGCACCTACATACCCAAGAATATTTAGACCGAGTTCCCTTGCTCTTGTTTCTTCCACAAGCACAAGTGCGGCAGCGCCATCATTGATACCGCTACTGTTTCCTGCGGTTACCGAAGCGTCGCTTTCTTTGGAAAACACTGGTCGAAGTGTGTTAAGTTTTTCTAAAGTAATTTCTGGTCGGGGATGTTCGTCAGTATCAACGACAACAGGGTCGCCCTTACGTTGCGGAACTTCAACTGAAATTATTTCATCGTTCCACTTGCCACCATCAAGGGCAGCTTTCCATTTTTGCTGACTATTCCAAGCAAACTCATCTTGGGCTTCCCGCGAGATAGACCACTGCTTTGCGACATGCTCAGCAGTTTCACCCATGCCGTGGGGATGATGTATTGCAGCAAGTTTTGGGTTTGTAAATCGCCAACCAATCGTTGTGTCGTATGTTTCACATGTACGATCAAATGCGGTTTTTCCTTTTCCCATGACAAACGGGGCGCGGCTCATTGATTCAACGCCACCTGCAACCATAACATCTCCGCACCCAGATTCGATCATTCGAGCGGCAATATTGATAGCTTCTAAACCAGAAGCGCAAAGCCGGTTGACAGTTGCACCTGCAACAGTTTCGGGAAGACCAGCAAGTAATGCTGCCATTCTTGCCACGTTTCGATTATCTTCACCCGCTTGGTTCGTTGCACCAAAGTATACGTCGTCGATTGTGGTTGCATCGACACCCGAACTTTCAACAGCAGCTCTTATTGCTATTGCTGCGAGATCATCGGGTCGGATGGAACTCAAACCGCCGCCATAACGCCCAATTGGGGTACGGACAGCAGATACGATGGCTGCTCGTCTACTCATGTGGAGTATTGTATCGTGGTTAGTTTGCAGAGACTGCACCGAATGGAGGCGCGGCAAAGCGATCATCCGATACAGTTTCGTTTAAGGTGGCAAGTAACCGCTGGACTTTCTCAAGACCGACTTTTTCTGCCCACTCGAGTGGACCTTGTGGGTAATTTGTGCCCATTTTCATTGCAGTATTAATATCTTTTTGGGTTGCGACGCCTTCAATGGACGCCCACATTGCTTCATTCATGATTCCACCGAGGATTCGAGAGAAAATGTATTTTTCAAGCATCGACCCAGAAGTGCACGTTGCTTCTAAGCAAAAATCATTGATGGCAGTTGCAAGATGGTCTGGAATTTCTAGTTCCTCGGTTTCGACAAAGACAGCAGGGATGATATTTTCTTTGTCATCGTGTGCATAGGCGCCGCAGCCAGTTTTTCGCCCGAAATTTCCACGTTCCACGAGTGATTCTTGTTTTGAACTTGGCGCTAATCGACTTGGTTTTCCAAGGCGAGACCAAACATTTCTTGAGGCTGCAACGATAACGTCCTGTCCAATCAAATCGGTCAACATAAATGGTCCCAACTTGAATTCTCCTAAAGATTGCATTGTTTCGTCGATAACATCAACCGAAGCGATTCCATCTTCGACGATGCGCCATGATTCCAAATAATACGGCCTTGCAATTCTGTTGACAATAAATCCGGGCGTGTCTGAAGCTTGAACAACTGTTTTTCCCCACACTTCGGCGAGTAGAGTGGCACGTTGGATAGCAGACGTCGATGATTGTTCACCGTTGATTATTTCTACAAGTGGCATGATTGGTGCTGGGTTAAAAAAATGCATACCGACAATTCGATGTGCAAATCCACTGGCCTCGCCAAGGTCAGTCACCGACAGAGATGAAGTATTAGTCGCGATGACTGCGTCTTTGGACACTTCTCCAATTTGAGCAAGCACTTTTGTTTTAATGTCAAAGTCTTCAATGACTGCTTCGATAATCAAATCGCAGTCAGACAAATCTTCTAGAGAAATTGTTGTTGTAATTTGTTCTTGACACACACTTGCTTCTTCTTCGGTAATCCTTCTTTTTTGGACAAGACGAAGAAATCTATTTTTAATATCTTCTTGTGCTTGATCGACAAGTGTTTGTTCGATGTCAAACAGTTTGACTGGCCAACCAGCGCTGGCGGCAACTTGTGCAATTCCTGCGCCCATTGTGCCTGCGCCAACAATGCCAATTGGATTTTTTGCGTGATGCGTCATCGTCTTCTATCTATATCATACGCAAAGAAGGGTCGCATGGACTCAATTGTGTATAGAGTTTGATTTTTGCGCAATATATTGATTATTGTTCCCAAAAGAACACCGCCGCAGTCAAAGACTACGGCGGTGTGTTTTGTGCATCAAAATGCTTCAGTGCAGAAGCACTGAGGTGTCATTGACGATTAACGTCGACGACGGCGTCCAACTAGACCAGCGAGACCGAGGAGTGCCATAGCACCTGGAGCAGGTACCCATGTTACGCCTAGTTCTTGCCAAGTGTTGCCATCAGCGTCTTTGCCTTGAAGGCTGACTTGGCCAACAAGTTCGCCACCAGTTAATGTAAATTGACCGATGAGGACCATGCCGCCTAATTCGCCACCCTGGTCATCAACAGGAGTCACGAACCATGAACCATTATCAGTTGCAAGTTCGCCGCCACCTTCAAATGATGTCCAATCGATACCAATGTCCAAAAGGGCATTGTTTCCGAATGGGTCACCATTTGCGTACAACGCACCAATAGTTACGTATGAATCCCATTCTAGCGAAGGTGCTAGTGGGAAAAACGCAGAATTGATTGATTGCGAAGTTGGACCACCAAGGGCGTTTTGGTAGAAACTGCCACCGTTAACACTGATTGACAATGCGCCAACAGAGTTTCCGAAAACAGCATCGATTCGACTGCCTGCATCAAGATTAGCATATAAGCGGACGGTTTCACCGAAGCCCATATTGCCCATTGATTCAACAGTGAACCCTTGGAATGGTGTTGCTTGGGCTGCACCTGCGAGTGCTACTGCACCCAATGCGCCCAATGTGATTGTTGCTCTCATAACAATAATCTCCTTCTCCCCGAGTAAATCGGGGATAAAACAATAAAATCCTTTAGCGCCTCATTGCGCCGCGGGCTCAATTTTCCTGTGCCTTCTCCTTCGATCTGGCACTGCTTCCATGTGTACCGTAACACTTATTGAAGAAGAATCAAGCGGAAACAAGAGCAAAAGATAAAGAATTTTCGTTTTTGCGCAAATTTATCGGACGTAACAATATGCTCATCACCCCTGATGGCGACCATAGGGCGATAAGTAAAACTTTGTATCTTCCTCAAGTTTCGGTGGTTAGGGCAAAAAACACAGCCGCGATTTCTCGCGGCTGTGCAAATCCCTGAATTATGTGAATTAGAATCCTGAGTTCAGGAAACTATTATTTTCGTCTCCGTCGGCTGCAGATACCAGCGAGACCAAGAAGTGCAATAGCACCTGGTGCAGGAACTACGTCCCATGTAGCACCGAGTTCTTGGAATGTTACGCCATCAGCGTCTTTACCTTGAATACTGATTTGACCAAGAAGGTCGCTGTAGCCATCACCAGAACCACCTATAACGGTGAATTGCCCAATGAGTACACGGCCACCTTGTTCTGCACCTTGTTCATCAACAGGAGTCACGAACCACGAACCATTGCTAGTTGCAAGTTCGCCGCCACCTTCAAATGATGCCCAATCGATACCAATGTCCAAAAGGGCATTGTTTCCGAATGGGGCACCATTTGCGTACAACGCACCAATAGTTACGTATGAATCCCATTCTAGCGAAGGTGCTAGTGGGAAAAACGCAGAATTGATTGATTGCGAAGTTGGACCACCAAGGGCGTTTTGGTAGAAACTCATGCCACTAGCAGTGTCGATTGACAAACCACCAACTGAGTTTCCAAAGATAGCATCTATACGAGAGCCAGCTTCCATATCAACATACATACGATAAGTTTCGCCACTCCCCATATTACCAAGTGAGTCAATACTGATTCCTTGGAAGGGAGTTGCTTGAGCAGCACCAGCAATCACAAGGCTAAATGCAGCTCCTAATACAACGTTCGTTGTTTTCATTTCAGATCTCCTTTTCTCCGCTACTGCGAAGAAGTTCAATATACTTTGGTACAAAATGTACCATCGAGGTTCAAGTCCTCTTACGAGAGTGAACTGTTCACTCGTCGCTGCTTCCAATGAGAAAGTACACCCCAAAATGGAATATACAAATGCAGGAGAGGGGTTTTGATGGGTTTTTTGTGGGTTTTTTAGTTAGCGGACCATGTCCGCATTGTCGCTTTGTCAGCGTGTTGTAGTTAGGTAATATTTACTCTTTGTGAGGAGTGCCTTTGCTCCACGCAAGAATGGTTTCAATATCTTTTTGCATCATTTCGGAGTCAAGGTGAAGGGGAACATAAAACCAGAGTGGCATTTCACCTTCTTCAACTTCTTCGCCGCATTCTTTGCGTTTGTGATTTTGACTCTTGGTGTTGTAACTTGACCATTCTGAAAAGTTGAGTTCATCTCGACCTTTGTGTACATCACGAGCAATTAACCACGAAGCAGGCGCTAAGTAGGAATACCATGGCCATACAGTTTCGTTGGAATGGCAGTCGTAACAGGACCGCCGAAGGATTGCCATTACTTCCTCTGGTGCATCTATTTCGCCAGTGATAGGAGGGTTGGTGCGATCCACAGGAATGATGAAGCTGAGTACTCCAAAAAGGATGACGAAGGCAATCAATTTCCGCCAATTTGATTGTGCTTTTAGTTTTTTCATACGAGGGCAGTTTACACGTTAAACAGAAAATTGACGACATCGCCGTCTTGCATTGTGTAGTTTTTGCCTTCACTGCGGAGTTTTCCAGCCTCTTTGATTGCTTTTTCGGAATTGAGTGAAAAGAGATCGTCTACGTGATAGCACTCTGCGCGGATGAATCCGCGTTCGATGTCGCTATGAATGACGCCAGCAGCTTGTGGTGCAGGGGCGCCTTTTGGAATTGGCCATGCTCGGACTTCTTTTTTGCCAGCAGTGTAGAACGTGCTTAAGCCAAGGAGTGTATTGAGCGCGCGAGCAAGGGGGCCGACTGCGGGCTCAATAAGCCCCATCGATTCGAGCATTTCGGCTTGATCGTCTTTGTCAAGCTCAGCGATTTCTGATTCAAGGGATGCGCAAACAACAACGCTCTCACCACCATTTTGTTCTGCATAGTTGGAAACATACTTTGCGCCATCAGAATCACCGTTGACATCATCTTCTGAAACATTTGCAACGTAGAGCATTGGTTTCGCCGTCATGATGCCGTAACTTTTAAGAATTGCTCGATCACTTTCGTCCCACGCACCTTCGCGGGCAGGTTTTTCTTCTTCGAGCAGGGCGTTGACTCTTGAAAGAACGTCAACTCGTTTTTGCGCTTCCTTGTCGCCATGTTTTGCAGTTCTCCCCGCTTTGTCGATGGCACCTTCAACGACGACCATATCTGCGACGATCAGTTCGCTATCCATAGAAGAGATGTCATTTGCTGGATTTCCGTTGTCAAAACATTTCACAACATGGCAAAGGGCATCAACATTCCGAATATGTGCGAGAATTGCGTTGAGATTTGAGCCACCAGAAGGGACTCCTGGAAGATCAACAACCTGCAGGGTTGCGGGGATGACTTTTTGGGCAACGATGAACTCTGTAATCTGGGCGAGACGAGGGTCAGGAATCGGCGCGATTCCCATGTTTGGCTTCATACCACCCATTTGCACAGCAACGCTGTGTGCCGTGAGTGCTGTAAACAGTGTTGTTTTGCCAACACCCTGTAATCCAATTAATCCACATTCCATTTCTGTCATATCTCCTAAGAATCGCGGGATTGTACCCGACCAGACCATGGAGGAACACTGGCACGACACCCGGCACGGGGCCGGGTCCAAGACCGAGTCGCTTAGCCAGTAGGCTCCTCGTCCTTGCGTCAATGGATATAGTGGTGGTATGTATATATGGATCGCGTTAGCGTTGGTTATTGGCGGAGGAGATTTTCAGAAGCAATTGGATCTTGCAGGTGACAATCGACTTGAGATCGAACATGCGATTCGAGAGACCCCCGAGAGTCAAAAAAAAGGCATGGCGTGGCTGCTGACCCACATGCCAGAAGAAGATCTGAAACTACTCACCGGAGAGTTTCTTCTTACAAATTGCAACCTTGCATACGAAGCCTGGGAAAACGCTCCGTGGAAAGCACAAATATCAGAAGAGGTGTTTTTTGATTGCATTTTGCCTTACGCCAATGTGAATGAACGTCGGGAAGATTGGCGTACCGATTTCCGAAACCGGTTTTCCAAAGTTGTTGCTAAAGCAACAACACCTACAGAGGCAACAATACTTCTCAATACAAGCATCTACGACTTGGTTGATGTGCATTATTCAACAGAGCGACCAAAGGCGGACCAATCACCGTACGAAAGTATCGAAGCAGGAATGGCTTCATGTTCCGGTTTGAGCATTCTTCTGATCGATGCGTGCAGAAGTGTTGGCATTCCAGCGCGTTTTACAGGTACACCGCTCTGGTACAACGAAAGCGGTAATCACTCGTGGATCGAATTTTGGGATGATGGTTGGCACTACACCGAAGCAAATACGGATACGGTTGATTCTGCTTGGTTTGATGGCTCAGCAGCAAAAGCAACAAAGGGGCATCCTATGCACGCGATTTTTGCTGTGACATGGAATAAAGAGGATAAACATTTTCCTCTTGTTTGGCTCCCCGATGTACAAACGTACGGCGCAGTTGATGTGACAGATAGATATGTTGAAGAACAAAAAACTGTTTTGATTCCCGTTCGAGTTCGAACCAAAAATATAGAGGGAAAAAGGGAATCAAGAAGAATCGCAGTTGTTAATAGTGATGGAGAGCATATTCTTGAGGGGAGCACAAAAGACGAACGTGCAGACGCGAATGATCATCTGACGTTTATGCTACCGAAAGGTCAGACGTTTACTTTTCATTGCAAAAACGATGTGATTGAACAAGAAATTTCTTCTGAAGTGCTTCTTGATTTGAACGCTGAAAGTTTCACAGAACGAGCTGCGGCATATTATGCAAAATATTTGTGGGTGCGAAGTGGGCTTGAGCAAGAGGAGCAGGTCATCAGGTTTGAAGGGATGTCGATGCCTTTTTGGTACACAGCATTTGGAGAGGCACCATTTGGTGAACGATCACTTTGGATTTCTCTGCATGGGGGCGGCGGTGCTCCCGAAGAAGTAAACACCCAGCAGTGGGAAAATCAAAAAAAGTTATACACTCTAGAAGAGGGCGTCTATGTCGTACCGCGTGCGCCAACGAACACGTGGAATATGTGGCATCAAGCACACATCGATCCGATGCTCGACCAACTCATTAAGCGCATGATTAAAAAAGAAGGTGTCGATCCGAACAGGGTGCACATTTTAGGCTATAGCGCTGGTGGTGACGGTGTCTACCAACTTGCGCCTCGCATGGCTGATAGGTTTGCAGCAGCAGGCATGATGGCGGGGCATCCAAATGAAACTTTGCCAGAAGGACTTCGTAACATCGCCTTTGCATTGCATGTTGGCGCCGATGATGCAGCGTACGACCGGAATATCATTGCAACGGAGTGGAAAAATAGACTCTCTGCGCTGCAGCAAAAAGATCCAAGCGGGTATCCGCACCAAGTTGTAGTGCACGGAGGGAAGGGGCACTGGATGGATCACCAAGAAACGAAAGCATTCAATTGGATGGCTACATTTTCGCGTGACCCTTACCCCCCAAAAATAGTGTGGGTGCAAGATGATGTTGTTCACAAGCAGTTTTATTGGCTTGGCGTTGATGAACCAAAAGCAAGAACAAAAATTATTGCGTCAATTGATGGGCAGACAATCACGATTCATGAAACGGATGTAAAAAATATCACTGTGTATCTAAATGACACAATGGTTGATCTTGATGAGCCTATTACTGTTCAATATCAAGATTGCGAAATTGTCAACAAAAAATTGATTCGCAACCAACAAACTATCCGCGACACGCTTCGTGATCCAAAAAATTACTACACCGCTTCGGTCACTGTTTCTATTGATTAATTGCGTTTCTCTTGAATTGAAGAATCGACAATCGGGGTGTCTAATGCTTCTTCGAGCTGATCTAACCCTTGATCGATTGCTTGGATTGTTGCACCGTAATAATGCTCTGTTTGATAGAAGTACTTTGCAACAACGTCGTCAACAATATGCACTTGTTTTGGATCAATATCTGGAATCATGATGTACTGCCCAACGTGAAATTGGTCGAGTGCAAGTGTTTCGGAGCCATTGTTGAGTTCTACAAGATGTTTCAGTGCAACGGCACGCCTTAAACGGATGAGGTCTTTCGCATCACGCAACACTATAGAATGGCGTGCGTTGCCAGCTGGTGTGTCTTGGTTTAGTGTCCAAACCAACTCTTTCCATGCAGCGCGATCTTCACAAATGATTGTCTGTATGCTTGGGACTGCTTGCCCATCAGCAAACGAAATCACAACAGCAGTGCCTTGGTTGTCAGTAAAGAAATTGTTTGCATCACGGCTGTTCGCTGAGTTTGCTAAGATTCTCTCAATAAATTCAACGCCCATGCCGCTATTTTGTTCTGCCTCAAAAACCGCGATGCGGGAAGCAGGTATTGCTTCTGCAAGATCGAGTCGTTTTGTTATCTCATACACCATTCGAGTCACAAGAATGGATTCACCAGGGAAGTGATTGTCAGCAAAACGCGCAAAGGCGGGGTCTAATTTTAGTAAGTAATTTTGTTTGATCGCCTCTTCTGCGATCGCACGATAATGTTGTAGTGGCTCGTTCTTTTCTAAGAAAGTAAGGTCGAACACATCGTCTTGTTTAATTCTGTAAGAGTCTCTGAACAAATCATTACCGACATGGTCAAACCTTGGGTCATCTTTCGGCATCGCGCTAAGAATACGATCATGTTCAGGAAGTACGTGTGGGGTTAGAACGATGATAACTTCGGTTTTACTTGAAGTAGTACGCTCAGATTGGAACAACCCCCCTATCAGTGGCAGATCTCCAAGCAGAGGAACTTTGTCATGAATAGTGTGGTGTTCCTTATTAACTAAGCCACCAATGATGAACGGTGTGTCATTTGGAATACGTCCATACGTTTGCACTCGCCTGCTTGAAATCGTTGGGGCTTTGGCAAGTAACTTGTCACTTGAATCACGTATTTCTAGATCAGCACCCGGAACAATCGACGAAACGATCGTATCAATCAACATACTGACTTCTCCACCATTTTCAGAAATGCGTGGACGAACATTAAGCATGATGCCTGTTGGTAAATACTTAAAGTTAAAGGAAAGCATGTCTGCATTGTTGATTCCTGCAGTGCTCGTTGCAATTGGAATGTCTTGCCCAACGCGGATCGTTGATTGACGATTGTTGAGAGTCAACACGCTTGGTCGTGAAAGAATTTCTGCTTTGCCATCACGGATAAGTGCACGTAAATTGACATCAAGAATCCAAGAATTCGGATTACTGAATGGTCTACTTAAATCCAAGTTTAACAAACTGAGTGCGAGAGAATCATTGTCTGTTCCTGCATTTGATTTGCCTGCATCAACAGTAAAAAGGTTTGGAGTGTCTGTCAGATTCCAATCAATGCCAATGTCTTTAAGTCCATCCTCATTAATTTCTAACACCATGCCTTCGATAAAAATTTGTCTAGCAGGGCGGTCAATCTGTTCAGCAAGTATCTGCTTCACATCGCTGAAGTGCTCAGGGTGTGCGGCATCAAACATGACAACAAGTTGTGTCGTTGGAGATGCCACAGTATTTGTAGAAAGTTGACTCGCGGTATTTGGAACCATAGTGAGCCCAAACGCACCCCCAGCAACTGAGCCGCCGACGAGACCAGTATCATCAGAAGACGGGTCAGGCACAAGCGCAACGTAAGGTAATTTATCCCACTCCACAGTATTGGGCAGTTCTGAAGGTTTATTATAAGTAGTAATGCCAAAACCATTGAGCAATTCAATTGCCGATTTGGCGTCGATATAACTCAGCTGAATTACTTCTGACCATAAATCACGAATCGTCAAACTCGATCGTTTTTGCGTAAGTGTTGCAAGTGACTCAACAACGAAACTTTCAACAGTTTTGACATCATCGTTTGGGGAAACCACTCCGTTCTCAATTTGTAGACCCTGTGCCCAAAATTGTTGTGGTTGTGAGGCATATGTTTTATAGCCAAATCGAATGATTTTTGTAACACCGTCGCTTTTGTGTGCAATTGAATGAATTTCAATAACCCCATCTGGTGGTAACGGGAGAACGCCTTCAAGCGTTGCAATCGAAGACTTGTAGCCTTGGTTTGTTGAAAAACGTGTTGCAACGAGATCAGTTAACTCACCAATTTCAGTTGCATTCATTGCATCAAGTTGTACATACAATTCAACAGGAGATGTTTGAACAGTTTCAGTGACTAGGTCAGCGATTTCTTCAGGTGTAATTTCTTTTTGTTCAAGTGGAACAGGTTCTTCAGCAACGGTAACTTGATCTATTTTTCTTGAGGTTGCTTTGTCAATTGCCATTGCAAGCGCTTCAAGATCTACTGGTTCTTCGGTACCAATGATGATGCCAGTGGATGTAGGTTTTTCCATTTCAACCATACCTGTAGTAGTTGTGTTAGAACACCCACCTAGGAGGGTAGAAATACAAAGGATGGTGCCTACCAATAGGCTCAGGTTTGTTTTTTTTGTTGCAGGATGTTTCATGTGGTTTTCACCGTTGTTGTTACATGTGATTCTTTTATTTTCAAGCGTGAGCACTCTGTGCACCAATTGCATAATTGCAGGATCATGCGTGACTATTATGACGGTTCTGCCAGCCATGTGTTCGAGGACGTCTTTTATGATCTGTTTTGCAGCATCGGCCTCGATTGAGGCAGTGGTTTCATCAATAATGAGGGTTTGTGGTTGACGAACGAGTGCTCTTGCAAGGTTGATGCGTTGTTTTTGTCCGTGGGATAATTCTCCGCCTTTGTTGCCGATTCTCGTGTCATACTCGTGTGGCAATTGCTCTATAAAACTATGAGCGCCTGTCAATTTACAAGCTTCGATGATTTCACTTGCAGTGGCACTTGGTCGGGCGTATCGAAGGTTTTCGAAAATAGAAGCGTTGAAAAGAAAAGCATCTTGAAAAGCAACCCCAAACATGTCTCGGACATCTTGCAAGCGAATGTCCTTGATGTCGTGTCCACCGATAGTAATTACTCCTGAAGTTGGGTCATTGAAGCGTGGGAGCAAACTAATGAATGTGCTTTTTCCACAACCACTAGGTCCTGTAATGACCACATGTTCTCCAGCATCAATTTGCATATTTGTTTTTTGCAATATGTTCTCTTCTCCTTCAAATGAGAAAGAAACATTGTGAAATTCAATTGGGCCAACAAGTTGAAGCGTTTGGGTACGAGTTCGCATGTCGTAAGAAATTTCATCAACCGGTTCATCGAGCATCTCAAGCACGCGGTCAACACTTGCCGAGGTGCGTGAAAAATGACCTGTTCCGCTGATGATCTCTAATACTGCAGGATACAACATTCTCACGTACCAGAAGAACATGAGGAACGCGCCAATAGTCATGCTTCCTGCATACACTTCCCAAGCACCGTAACCAAGAAGAAGTATTGTGCCTACTCCGACGAGTAAATCCGCGATGACTTTCTGGGCAAACTGAAAGCGTTGTGTTTTTATTTGGTCATCGCGGCTTGCTCTGATAGTTTGCAAAAATGATTCTGTCTCTCTACGTTCTGCAGAAAAACCTTTT
The DNA here is from genome assembly GCA_964474235.1 of uncultured Isosphaeraceae bacterium. Classification (GTDB taxonomy): domain Bacteria; phylum Planctomycetota; class Phycisphaerae; order Phycisphaerales; family SM1A02. The sequence goes on along the minus strand of CAYYRP010000019.1, from coordinate 20,706 downwards.
ACAACCTGAGCGCCTAGAAAAGTTTCTACAAGGTTACCATGTGCTTCCGCCAAATGTTTTTGTGCGCGATGATGACTATCACGAATTGGAAGATAGAACTTTTTGTACGTCCAAAGGTGGAGTGGAAGTACAACCGTGCTTGCAAGTGCGAGTTTCCAGTTAACGACATACAAAAGAATAAGAAGAATTTGGAATTCGAGGGCGTATCGAAGAAGTGTTGGCAATTTATCTTGGATAAACGTTTGAATTCGGAATGTATCATCCATCACCCGAGAACTGACTTGCCCAGGACGGTTTGATTTATAAAAACTCATTCCGAGTTGTTGCATGTGGTTGAACAACCTTTGCCGCAAGTCGAAACAAACTTGTTCGCTTACACGAACAGAAATCATTCGGCTTATAAAGAAGAGTACGTTGCGGAGTACATAGATTGCGCATAGTGACAGGAGAATAATCCAAAGCAGTTCCCAGCCCCCTTCTTTTGCTGAAAGTGCGGGGAACACACCATCAACAAGGAGCGAAAGTGCCCAAGGTAATACCATGTCTGCAAGTGCGAGGAGACCAACGAGGATGACTACCATCGTGACTTGTCCACTCCACGGGCGAATTAATTGGCCAAAACTCCTTAGGCCGTTGTTCTCTCGATAACCACGCATGTGTATCTATCGTATCAGGGATAGGGTGTATCCCGAGTTTTATTCTCCGCTTCCTGCTCTCAAATCCCCATAATGTGGCTTTCCTCCAACCCAAACGGTAGATGCATCAACAATAAAAAGTCCATTATTATTGATATCGTGAATTGATCCTTCGATAACTACATATTTCAATAGTTCTAGACCATGATCACCCTCGATTGAGAATGGATATGCTTCAGTTGCATCTTGCATAAAACGGATCGTTCCAAGACCAGCCTGTAACAATTCTCGATTTTCACAACAGTAATCTTCGGGTGTTGAGCAATGTTCTTCTTCACTCATGACTTCACACGACTTAAGTGCAGGATCAGCAACAATCATCATTGCAAGTGTAGGGACAAAAGAAGCGTTTTTTCGACCGCCGATTCGGGCAAGAAAGGTAACTTTTTCACCTTTTTTTGCGATCTTTTTAACCTCTGCTAAATCCTTTACATTTGTCGGTCTTTCTGTTGTAAAGAAGGATTCGGGTAATTTGTTTATTGGATCATGTGTGTTTGAGTTGTTGTCATTGATTTCACTACATCCAATGAGGATGCAGGTGATAATTGATGTAAGTATAAGTTTCATGTGAACTCCTTTTATTCTGAAGCGCGAAGCGCTTCTGGGATTGGTAAACGTAAACAACGTAAAGCAGGGGCAATCGCACCAATCATACCGAGTAACAAACCCGATCCAATTCCTAGCGCAACAATTCCTTCTGTCATAGTGAGCGTAAAAGTCCCCATCGAAAAACGAATGCTGTATCCATCAAGTACGAAGATGGCAATGAAACAAGCAGCAATTGCACCGACCGATGCAGAAAGCACCGACTCTTGTACGAGTGACCATGCAATTGCTCCGCGTTGATACCCAAGTGTTTGCAGCGTTCCAACTTCTCTTACTCGACTAGCGAACGCTGCATACGTCGAATTAAACCCACCAAGCATGCCACCTACTGCAATCATGATGCATGTAATGACGACCATAAACTCGATTGGCTTGTAAAAATCCGCAAGAGCAGAAAAATATTCATCTTCAGAAATTGCAGCAAGTTCTAAATCTACTCGGCTTGCAGCAAACATATCAAGGGTACTTGGCTCTGCAGAATCAATTGCGACGATGACGCAGGAAAGAGTATCTCGTTGGCTCGTAATGAGTAAATCTGTAAGTGAAGTCCATATTTCACCTTCGACAATTCCGCCGTCACCAGTAAAGATGCCCGATACAGTGTATGCATCATCATCGAGCATGATTTGTTCGCCTATTGCTTCTCCTGCATTGTCCAACCCAAGTGTCATTGCTGCTAGTTTTCCAACAATCATTTCGTTACGACCGTTTCTTGGTGCTGCGCCTTCAATAATTTGTACTTGGTCATGCACAAGGAATGCTTCAGGTCGAACCCCACGAATTAAAATCAGTCTGTCCTCGCCATCAACTCGCAACGGCATTTGAATATGGACTTCTGGCGAAACACCTTCGATGCCAGCACGCTTACGAAAACCATCGATGCTACCAGCGACAATGCCAGCAGTATCCATACCGACTTCACTGCGTTCGACGCTTTCAACGCTTCCTGCACCAAGAAGCATAATGTTTTGTTTGGCGCCGCTTACTGCAAGGGTGGATTGCATTCCGACCATAAAACTTCCTGCAACCATGATTAGTAGAACAACTAGTCCACTACCAAAGACAGTGAGCATGAGTCGCATTGGAGAACGCCCAAGGTTTCGAGTTGCGTATTCAAAAGGTAACAATTTCATGGGTGCTCCTTTTATACTGCTCTGAAACAAGTTGCGATGTCAGTTCGTGCAAGACGCAAGGCGGGAAGTAAAGCGGCAAATAAACCAAGTCCAAGCGCTAGAACAGCTCCCATGACGGCGGCGGACGGTCCGGTTGCCATTTCAATATTCACGCCTTCCATGGTCATAGTGAATTGACCAAGTTGAATGGTTACATATGCAGCGATTCCACCAATAATTCCTCCAATCAAAGCAATGGATGCACCTTCAAGAAGCACCATCCATCCGATGAGCCAGCCTGTGTAGCCGAGTGTTTGCAAGACTGCGTGGTCTAGAACTCGGTCGCGCATTGCAAGGACAACTGCATTTGCAACAAGTGCAAATACCGCAACAAGCGCACCCCAAGCAAGAATGCCTGCCACTTCTGCAAGATGCACAATGTCCCGTGCTGCGCGACCAACGAATGCTTTTTCAGGGAATGTTGAAGTAGGGTGTTCATCGTGCGCAAAGGCGTCATCAATGGATGATGCAACAAGTTCAAGTTCATTAGGGTTATCTACTTGCACATTGAACTGGGTCACAATAGTTCCAGTACCACCTTTACGTGCAGCTTCTTGCAAGAAGGGGAGTTGCACAATGGCAGCATTTTTATCTTGGGGTTGGTTTGTTTCTTGAATGCCAGCTACAAATACTTCGATACCAGCAGCTGAAAAACGATCACCGACTTTAATGCCGCGTCGTTTTGCGAGTGCCTCGCCGACAATAGCACTATCGCTCCGTTTTTTCCAATTTGTGATTGCACCTTCTGCAATGACACCATCTTTTGCAATCGCATGCTCGATGGAATCACGGGGGACACCACGAAAGGTAACGACATCGAGAGAAACGCCGCAATTTGAAACATGTATTTGAATGGGAACAACGGTTGCAACCCCATCGATCTGTTTAACTCGATCTTCGTAGTATTGTGGCAAACGACTCGAAAAAGGACAGTATCTGTTTTCTCGGTACACAACAAGCGTTGTTTCACTAGCAGTTATTTCAGTCGCATCTTTTACACCTGTTTGCATTGCTTCTACTATTACAAAGAGAAACATCGCAATGGAAATTCCACCCAGCGTAAGTGTCGAACGAATTGGAGATCGCTTTATCTGTTTAAGAACTGTTGGAATAACACGCAGAGATTTCATGTAGTCACCTGCTCAATAAGTTTTCCTTTTTCTAGGTGTAACAGGGTGTCCGCCCATTCTGTTGTACGCGGATCATGCGTGACCATGACAATGGTTTGTCCTTGTTCCTTTTGCAATTGTTGGAGGAGGTCCATAATTGCAGTACCGGTTTCACGATCGAGGTCGCCAGTAGGTTCATCTGCAAGGAGAATAGTCGGTTCAGTTACTATTGCTCTTGCAATTGCGACGCGTTGCTCTTGTCCTCCAGATAGTTGCCTCGGAAAATGGTCGAACCTATCGCTAATACCAACAACATCGAGGGCATGCGCAACTCTTCGGTGACGTTCCTTACGTGAGAGATTGTGTAAGAGCAATGGAAGTTCAACGTTTTCATATGCGGTTAAGACTGGAATTAGGTTGTACAGTTGAAAGATATATCCAATGTGATCTGCTCGCCACTGCGCGAGTGCATTACGGCCAAGCGTGTGAATTGGTGCGCCATCAATGATGAGTTCGCCCTCGCTTGGTCGATCTATACCAGCGATTAAATTTAATAGTGTTGTCTTGCCAGAACCAGATGGACCCATAAGCGCAACAAATTTACTTCTTTCAATTTCTAGATCTAAATTTTTAAGTGGGGTGATGCGTTCACTTCCACGATGATAATGCTTGGTTAATTTTTTACATGCAATGAGCGTCATGTTACCGACATCCTTTAATTTGGACAATATCGCCCTCGTCAAAATTGGCGTCGCTTGTGATAACTTTGTCACCGGTTGAAAGGCCAGAGAGAACCTCGATCCACCCATCAAATTCATTGTTGCCCAACCTTAATGTTCGACGTTCGGCAACACCAGCACCATTGTCTATGTTTGAGATAATCCAAACGGTAGGGTTGTTTACATCAGTGATGGATGAAGTTGGTATGAAAACGTGTTGTTCACTCCATGTTCCGGCTTCGCTTGCTTCACGTTGGGGCTGTAAAATTTTTACACGGGCAAGCATGTCTGGCTTTAAGAGTTCTGAAGGGTTGAGAATTTTCACTTTTGCTTCGATAGTGTTTTTCTGCTGATCTGCTCTGTGAACAAATCGCAATACCTCACCATCAAAAGTTGTATTTGGGAGAACATCAACAATAATTTTTGCTGGGTGCCCAACCCCAACGAGTGAAGCATCTGCAAGGGGTACATCTGCGCGCACTTGCAGTTTTGTTGGGTCATAGAGATGTGCAATATGTGAGCCATGTTCGTCTCGTCCAAATCGAATAACGGACCCTGGAGATGCGATTAATTCAATAACGACACCATCAATTGGTGAAACGACTATGCAGCGATCAAGTGCAAGTTGAGCGGTTTCTTTTGCAATCGTAGCATCGTGAAGCGACGCTCTTGCGATTTCGACATTCGCTTCTTCAGTTAGAAGTTGAAGTCGCAATCTTTCAACCGGTCCTCGAGCAAGTGACCCAGATTCTACAAGTGGTTTTTTGCGAGTATATTCGTCAGCAAGTTCTTGCATTTTTACTTCTGCACTGCGGACTTTTCCTTGCCAAAGTTTTTCTCTAGCACCTGCTGTTTGCTGTGCAAGTTGGTTGTCTTCAACGACAAGTGTTGCGATCGCTTGTCCTTTTGTGACAGAATCACCCTCAAGAACGAGTATTTCCTCAACGACTCCTTCTGTCAAAGCACCTGCGTAGATTGTGTACGGCTCTGCTTCGACCCATCCCGGCGCTTGCACTATGGACCTGTTATCTACATGCATGTCTTGAGGTTCATCGGTTTCGACATTTCTCATGACGACTGTAATAGCCTCAACTTTTGTTGAAGGTCGAATTGATTTCCAGCTCGAAAACAGGAGGATGCCCGCTGTAATTGCAATGATCACAATAGGTAAACCTAACCGAGTTGCAAAATGTTTTTTAGGTTGTGGAATATTCATTAGTTCATTCCTTTAAAAGAACCACCAATTGCTTGCTCGAGCATGATGGCGTTAGTGGAAACTAGAAGTGCATCTTTTAACTTATGTTGCTTAGCTTTTACAAGTTTTCTTTGGATTGGTATTAGTTGTAGTGGGTTGAGCTCACCTCTCTCGTGGGTGACGAATGCACGTTTTAGAGACGATTCAATATTACGCACAATTTGTTTGTCAATTTCATACTCCACTGTAGATGACAAGAACAACTTGTGGAGTGTTCTTACTTCATGCACTACATTTCGCATTGCGTCGATGTATTCAAACTCTGCTTGTTGTAACTTAGAATCTGCAAAAGTTTCTTTTGCATCTCCATCAAGGGATAGTGTGATAGAACCACCAGTAAGAATTGCTTGTCTATCGCTAAAGTTTTCGTTGAACGCAACGCTCGCCGATATAAGCGGTGGGTTTGCAAGCCCAATTTCCGCAGAACGCTTTTCTATCAATGCACGTTTTGTTGCTAGGTCTAGTCGTTGCTCAACAGCGTATGAAAGAAGAACTGCGTCACTGTAGTCATAGTAGTTTGCCATCTGCATCGGGACGATTTCAAAGTTGTTTTTAGCTTCTGGGCATCCCATTGTGTGCAGTAACTCTAATTTTGCAATTGCGTACGTTTTATCTGCTTGCTGCAAGACGTGTTCTGCTTCTAACATAGAAACACGAGCGATATCAATAGCATCTTCAGAAAATTCTCCAGCAGCAGCATGATCGCTTGTTATTTCAAATGCTCGTTTCGCGAGTGTTGCATCTTGTTTTGCAAGTACCAGTGCTCTTTCTTGTTTAGAAACGGCAACGTGTTTTGTTCTGACTGTAGCAACTACATCGATGGTTCTATTTGCGGCAGTGAGAATTGCTTGTTGCAGCGATTGTTCTGCAGATGCGATGTGGTCAGGGCGGGTCCAGAGCCAACTTAGGCTTTGCAGCCCTTGCAAAATAATCGGCGCTCCTGATAAGCCATCAATGGCAACGCCAAAAGCACCGTTTATAGTGGGGTTTGCTGGTAGTTCTGCTTGGGCAATTTCTGCTCTTCGTTGCACAATGATTGCCAGATCACGTTGAAGAAGCGCATCGTGTGAGACAGCGTATGCGATTGCAGCACTGGCAGTAAGCGGTTCATCCGGATTCCAGATGAGGGATGAATCAACTTCGACCGGAAGATATTCGGCCGCTAATGACCGCGCGGCCTGCACGTCTTTAGTTGCATCCATTGATGAAGCACAACCAGTAAGCAATACTAGTGCACAGATATATGAGATTGTTGTTTGCAGGTTTTTTTGAATATTCCTGCTCAGTAGAGGTAGCATGTAAAATCCTTACACAATGACAAATCACTTGTTAACAAACAAGGCGAAAACGGTATGTCAAAATGTTAGACTTCGAGGATGAGCGTGCCGCGAATAGGCGGAGCGCTACTAAATCCTAGAATGTGGGGGTCGTATTTGGGGGGACCATTCGCAAATGTGATTGCTTCTTGGTCAGATGAAGGGATCGAATAATAAGTAAAAAATGGTGCGGGTGCATCGGCACCAATGATGTCAACAGGAGGTGTCCAATCCTGCACAAAAATGGTACCTTTGATCGTGCAGCCACAATCACCACAGTAAGGCTCAGGTTCATCTTCATTATCTTGAGGGCAACATGATTTTTCAATCTTTTGACAGCAAAAGAGATCCGGTTGCTCTGTAATGGAGTTGCAAGCGTAGGTTGCACCTGATGCCGTATTTACGACACAGCAACAAAGGGGCATTGAAAATGCCAGTATGAGTGCAATCATGTTTGTAAAAATGTTATGTCGTAGATACATTTGCTACTGTCAGTATACCTTTAAGAGCATCTAGGGCAAGCAAATTGCTTTGTTTTTGCAGTAATACCAACATTGTCCTATAAAATAGTCCTTAAATGAAACTATCGTTTGTTATCCCAGCTTGGAATGAAGAAAAATTGATTGGCAAGACAATCGAAGCAATCCAACAATCTTCCAGTAAGTACGATTTTGAAATTATCGTAGCTGACGATGCATCCACTGATCGTACCGCCGAAATTGCCCGAGAACTCGGTTCTAGAGTCCTAAAATGCAACAACAGGCAAATTGGTCCAACGAGAAATGATGGCGCGAGCGTTGCAACTGGCGAGATTTTAATTTTTGTAGACGCAGATACGATTGTTTCAGAAGTAATTATTTGCGAAACCGTTGATGCGATAAATAGCGGTGCGGTAGCAGGTGGAAGTTTTCCAACTTTTGATGGTGAAGTTCCATTGCTAGCAAAAATATTTACGTCAATATTGCGAATAACATTTAGGATTCTCCGCGTTGCAGCTGGAGCGTATATGTTTTGCACTCGCGAATGTTTTGAGGGTGCGGGTGGTTTTAATCCAAAGTTTTTTGCAGCAGAAGAAGTGCACCTTTCAAACAAGTTGCATAAATTTGGCAAGTACAAAACTATTGACTCACGAGTAGTAACTTCTGGACGTAAGTTTCATACTCACTCTACGTTTGAAATACTCACAACATTATTCCTTGTCTCAATTCCCGTTGTTCGTAATATCAAAAAGCGAAAAAACCTGTGGTATGGAGAAAGGCACAAGACAGATTAATTGTTTGATGGTGATTGTAATCTAAAATTTAGCCAATCTACAATGTCGTCCGCGTGCCACCAGAACGTCATAAACAGTCCCAAATGTCCACCATTGAAAGTCCATCTCTCAGGTTTCCCAGCACGTTCCCAAAGTTGATCACCGTACATCGCGGGAACAATCTTGTCCCATTTTGCATGTACAAGGAGCGTGTTTTCTGGAAGTTCAGGGGCAAGATAGTACGGGTCTCTTGATGGAATCGAGAGGTATTCCGCATCATTTGTGTATGGAATAAACATTTTAGAAAACTCCCATTTTGTAAATGCCCCTTTCTGCACAATTCCAAACATATTTGCACCTCCTGCAATAAGCACAACAGCATCCACTTCATTTTGTAATTCGTGAAAAACAGCAGGTGTGTTCAATGCCCCAGCGCTGATTCCTACAAGAGCCAGAGGAAGCGAGTCAATCATAGGGAGTTTTTGTTCAACAATTTGTAGAATTGATTTAGTAGCAGTGATGACTTGGCAATATTTAACATCAAACAATCGAACAATTTCTTGTGCAGCATCTTCTTGAGTTAACAGAATGTTTGTGTTATATTTTGGTGCGTTTAGGACAGTGTACACATATACAATTGCCCAACCATCATTTAAAAGTTCGTTTCCCATAATTTTGGATGCGTGTTGAAGTCCACCTAAGCCACAATAAACGAAAGTAAGTCCACGAACCGGTTTGTTAGTTTTCCATATCAATCTGTAGGCAAGACCCCCATCAGATTTAACATGTACGCTACCTTCTTTGTCGGGCAAAAGCTGCTTAATAGTTGGTTGTTTTAATTTACTGCTCCACCCACACCAACGACCAACACATTCTCTAAAATCTTTTTTAGGAGAATATTCTAAGTAGTAGTTTGCACCAAATTCACCAGTTTGGAGCCAGAAAGAATCTGTTAGTTTTCTACTATGTTTTGTTCTTGTTTTTCCTTGTGAGGGTATAAGGCTGAATTCCATTATTTCAGGACAAAGCCCATTAACAAGTTCACATGTAATTGTTTTAACATCTGTCAGTAGATCCTTCTTTGCTTCAGGAAGAGCCTGCCAATCACATGTAGTGATCTCATCTGTTTGGACAGGAATAGGTTTTCTACCAATTGATGCAGGGGATCGATGCATGGAACAACTCGAAAGCAAAGAAAAACAAACTAAGAATGAACAAATAACATATTTCATGTTTATGCGAAGAGTAACAAAACAATCAACAGAAAGGAACGTTGTCGGCACGCACCGTATCGTTTCACTTATAATACTATCTACTTAACATAAGGAGATCGTTATGCGTTATATAATATTGTTTTCAGTATTTTTCTTGTCCGCAGCACTGCTCACAGGTTGTAAAAACACAGCAACTGCAGTTGGTGAAACTGCTAAGGGTGCTGTGCATGGGGCCGGCGACATCATTGAAGGTGTGGGCGAAGGAATTAATCACGTTGGACAAGGTATGAAAAAAGATATCAGCGATGATGATGGTGAAAACACAAACGATTCTGAGTGAGAACAATTAGCACACATTCACAATTTATGTGTCGAGCAATTGAGCTTGCTAGGCAAACATCACTTGTCCATAGAGCTGGCGGGCCATTTGGATGTGTGATAGTGCTCGATGGTGAAATCATTGCAGAAGGAGCGAACACTGTTCTAGCAGACTGCGATCCGACTTGCCATGCTGAAATGAACGCGATTCGGGACGCTTGTAAATTTTTAGGTTCACACGATTTACACGATTGTGTTATCTACACGACTGGCGAGCCGTGTCCTATGTGTTATGCCGCTTGTTGGTGGGCTCGAATCGGAAAAATTTATTACGCCTCTACGATACAGGATGCAAAAAAATATGGCGATTTTGACGATGAACCAATTTTGGATTCTATGTGTTGCCCGATCGCCTCTCGTAAAATTGCAGGTGAGCAAATCCTTCATCAAGACATGCTTTCATTATGGAAAGAATTCTCCGACATGCCCAACCCAATACATTACTGATCGAAAGGAGTCATACTATGACCTCAAAACAAACGAAAACCCTCGGTGTTTTTGTCCTTGCAATGATGAACGTTGCAGTGGTGATGAGTCTGCGGGGTCTACCAATGATGGCAAAAGAAGGGATGACGATGGTCTTTTACCTTCTTTTTGCTTCTATTCTTTTCCTCGTTCCCGTTTCACTTGTCTCCGCAGAACTAGCAACAGGTTGGCCTAAAAACGGGGGTGTTTATATTTGGGTGAAAGAAGCGTTTGGTTCAAAACTTGGCTTTACCGCAATTTGGTTGCAATGGATTCAAAATGTGATTTGGTATCCAACAGTGCTCGCGTTTGCAGCTGGTGCGCTGGCGTACCTGTTCTTGGATCCCGAACTTGCTGAAAATAAACTATTTAGCGTAGTTGTGATTCTGGTTGTGTACTGGGGTGCGACACTCGTAAACTTAAGGGGGGTTGCATCTGCAGGGTGGTTAACAACTGCAGGCGTGATTGGCGGAACAATTTTGCCAGGCTTACTCATTATCGTCCTTGGTTTTTTTTGGTGGTTTGGTGGAAATCCAATTGCGTTTGATGCAACAGCCACAGCCACATCATTTTTACCCGACTTTGGCAACTTAAATTCACTTGCATTTTTGGGAGGCATCGTTTTACTCTTCGCAGGGATGGAAGTTGGCGCTGTGCACGTGAACGAACTTGGTAATCCTAAGAAACAATTTCCCGCTGCGATTTTTATGGCAATGTTTGTGATCATTGGTATTTTCACACTTGGATCATTCGCAGTCGCGGCTGTTTTACCTGCAGATCAAATTAGTTTGACTGCAGGCATTATGCAAGCCCTTCACGATTTTCTTGAAAACTTCCATGCATTATGGTTGTTGCCAGTTCTTGGATTCCTCATTGCATTCGGTGCAATTGGTGGTGTAACAGCTTGGATTGCTGGTCCAAGTCGCGGTTTACTTGCCACCGCGAATGAAGGCGAACTTCCTCCGATCTTGCAAAAAGTGAACAAGAGTGGCATCCAAGTAAACATCCTGATGGTGCAGGGTGCAATTGTCACTTTGATTTCACTTGTCTACTTGCTTATGCCAAATGTGAGTAGCGCGTTCTTTTTACTCACTGCTTTAACTGCATGTTTGTACTTGTTTATGTATATGCTACTTTTTGCAACTGCAATCAAACTTCGTTTTTCAAAACCAGACGTGCCTCGCACATTTAAAGTTCCCGGAGGGAATATTGGGATGGTCGTTCTCGCAGGAGTCGGCTTTCTAGCAGTGCTGTTTGCGTACATCATTCTGTTTTTTCCTCCGAGCAATCTTGCAGTTGGTAGTCCTGCTTTTTACGTAGCGTTTCTTGTCGTAGGAAACCTCATCTTTATTTTATTGCCAATGATTATTAACCACTTTAAGAAACCATCATGGATGCCGAAAGGAACATCAGACAATGCTTCATGACAAAAATAATGAACGACTAGAAGAGCTCATAGCGCCAACATACGGATCTGAGTACACATCGAGGAAACTTCCCAAGTTTAAAATGCCAGACGGTGATATGCCAGCGCGAGATGCGTATCGAATGGTGCATGACGAACTCATGCTCGATGGTAATTCTAGGCAAAACTTAGCAACATTCTGCACAACCTTTGTAGAACCAGAAGTCCAACAGTTGATGACAGACTGTGTTGATAAGAACATGATCGACAAGGATGAATATCCGCAGACTGCTGAAATTGAAAATCGCTGTGTGCATATTCTTGCTGATTTGTGGAATTCACCAGATGCAGGTACTACCCTTGGTTGTTCTACAACAGGTTCTAGTGAAGCTGCAATGCTTGGTGGTATGGCACTTAAGTGGAAATGGCGAGAAAGAATGAAAGCTGCCGGCAAACCAACGGATAAACCGAACATGATTTGCGGTCCTGTGCAAATTTGCTGGCACAAATTTGCGAGATATTGGGATATCGAATTACGTGAAATACCAATGGAAGGCGATCGTCTCATCATGACTGCTGAAGAAGTGATCAAACGATGTGATGAAAACACAATTGGTGTAGTACCAACGCTTGGTGTGACGTTTACAGGGCAATATGAACCAGTTAAAGCAGTAAGTGATGCACTCGATAAGTTTCAAGAAGATACTGGTATTGATATTCCAATGCATGTTGATGGAGCAAGTGGGGCGTTCATTGCTCCATTTATTCAGCCAGAATTGGAATGGGATTTCCGTTTGCCTCGCGTAAAATCAATAAACGCTTCTGGGCACAAGTTTGGTTTGGCACCCCTTGGTGTTGGCTGGGCATTGTGGCGTAGCAAAGATGATCTTCCAGAAGATTTGATCTTTAATGTGAATTACCTCGGAGGTAACATGCCGACGTTCGCATTGAATTTCTCACGTCCCGGTGGAGAAATCGTTGCGCAATATTACAATTTTATTCGCCTAGGCAAAACAGGTTTCCGTGAGATACACACTGCTTGTCAAGATGTTGCGAAATATCTTGCGCAAGAAATTGGCAAGATGGGACCCTTCGAAATTATTTATAACGGTGAAGGCGGCATTCTTGCGATGTGTTGGAAATTTAAAGAAGGCAAGGAATATAACTTTACGCTGTATGATCTTGCCGATCGACTTCGATCTCGAGGTTGGCTCGTTCCAGCGTATTCCATGCCCGCACATAGAGAAGATCTTGTGATTCAACGCATTCTCGTCCGTCACGGCATGAGCATGGATCTTGCAGATCTGCTCTTAGAAGATATGCGCCGTGTACTTGAACACTTTGATGTTCACCCTGTACAAGTTCCACTGAGCGAAGAAGAAGCAGGGGGTTTTAAACATTAACTCGGAGCCAAGTTGACTCGGAGCCAATTCTTGCTTAGAAGTTGAAAAAACATAGATTTTGCGCACATTGCAAGATAACAATGGTCTTTTGTCGTATTTGCAAGTATCATCAATAACATGATGTGCCGAATATTGTTTTTTTGTCTGTTGTTTGTCGGTTCGACTTCCTTTGGATCAAGCATAGTTCAGCTTTCATTGCCCGACATTGCAGACCATTCGGGGCAAGTGGTAAGAGGAAAAGTTGCGTCACTCGAGAGTTACTGGACAACAGCATACGGTCCTAGAACTATTGAAACAAAAGTTACGCTTGATCAAGTTTCATACTTCAAGGGGCAGCGAAGTAAAGCAACCCAATTCACTTATACAGTTCCTGGAGGGACCGTTGGCGACATGACAATGCGAATAGCAGGCGCGCCCGAATTTAAGCAAGGTGAAGAATGGGTGTTGTTTTTGTTACCAGAATGGAAATCATTTCCAACAGTTGGCTTGCATCAAGGCGCATACCAACTTGTTGATGGTGAGGTGAGAGATGGCAACGGTGTACCAGTTGCAAGCATTGATGAAAAAGGATTTATAGTTTCTGCTTTACATTCGCCAAAACTTGAGGGTCGCGCTCGTGGTGCGAATGTAAGCATAACAAGTTCGGTATCAAAAATTGCACAGCAAACATTTTTAGAACAAATTTCTACCATCGCAAGAAATAGCAAGTCAATTCAATTACAACACGATGCGGGAAAGCGAATCCGAGCCAACTACACATCTGTCCCATTTAGGAAAAAGCAATGAGATTAATGATATCTATCATAATTTTATTTTGCACAGTTATAGGTGTACAGACCGTTCGTGGTTTTAACGCATGGGTGTATAACGGGACGGTTTTGGTTTGGCCGGACAACCAACTTGTACGATATTTGTATCCTTCTTCTTTTTTAGAAGGCACAGAACCATTTAACTTATTGTTGTATTCAATGAGCGAATGGAATAGCGTTGATGGTTCTTCTTTCGAATATTCTTACTATCCCCTTGATCAAGATTACACAATGGATCACTACGATGGGTACAGCGATACCACTGCTGTTTCTGAATCAGAACTTGATTATGGAGTTCTCGGTCTGACTTATGCAGTAAACAACCAAGATGTTTGGTACGACATGGACATGGTTTTCAGTGATTATCCTCTTGGCGTGGGGTGGAACTTTGAGTTACAACCGACGTGCGAAATAGAAGCTATCCCTGGCGAGTACGGATTTACGTTCGTGCTGACAGCTCTCCATGAGTGTGGTCACTCGATTGGCTTGGCGCATGAACCGACAGGGGACGAAGAACCGGGCGACCCGTGGATAGTTTGTTCAATGAATCCTATGTATCCACACGGTGGTTCCAATGGCGCTGCGCGTGCGATTGAAACACATAGCGACGATCGAAATGGGGCAAGGTATTTGTATCCAAGCGCTTTACAAAATACGACTGACCTTGCGTCACTGAACTTCACTTGGAATGAATCGTACGTCGGGATGGCATTCACCGTGAACTTCGAACCGTTGAACATTTATCCAAGTGAGACTTTAACTATACGTAGTGCGATTGAGAACTTAGGCACCACGGATCAAACAGGCGTCCGTCAAAACTTTTATCTTTCTGAAGATGACATAACAAGTTCAGACGATTTTATTCTCGCTGAAGTTGACTGGGACATTCCTTGGGGTGGTCTTTACGATTTTGATGTGCTTGTTGATTTACCTCAAGATATAGCTTGGGGGGAGTACCGAATACTGTCTATGCTTGATGTCTTTCAGCAGGTTGATGAAGTTTGGGAAGACAACAACGATGTGTTGTATTGTTTACCGCTCACAATCGAACAAAGAGAACCAGTTATAGTTGAACCACTCGGGCAACATATTATTCAAGCGGGTGAGCCCTGGATTGGCCCCGCACCCCAAGTGGATTTGCCTATCAATATGTCGCCGATTACATGGTCACTTGAGGGCGAGCCGCCTGAAGGACTTTGGATCAGCGAACAATCTGGTCGCATCCATTGGGACAACCCTATCCATTCAGAGTTTCAGTATGTCATTTATGTACGTGCGACAAATGGCGCTGGCAACGACACTGCAATTATGTACATAGGAGTTGAGGAAGGTGTGCCTTGTCTTGCAGACCTCAATGATGATGGCGTCGTTTCAACGAACGATTTACTTATCATGATCGCTTGGTGGGGAGACCCGAATCCAGACATTGACATCGATGGTTCAGGCGTGGTTGATACCGGTGATATTTTGCTGCTACTTAGTGGCTTTGGTTCTTGCGTCTAGGCGCAAAAAAACTGAGAGACAAAAACACCAGGGCAGTCGCTGGTGCGGGTACTTCAATGTTAAACATAGCGTATTCTTCAGGATTCATTCCTTCAGGGAAGATTGTGTTTTCGTTGTACATTGCAGCTAACCACATCGCATCATCCCAGTTGCGAACGTTTGCCAGATTTGTGTCGCTTAGGTCTGCATGAAACAAGTTGGCGCCTTGGACATTTGCAAATTCTAAAGAAGCGCCATACAGATTGACATATGTTAAATCGGCATCGCTAAAATTTACGCCACGAAGATTCGCGTCAGTAAAATCTGCTTGCGACAAACGTGCACGAGCAAGTGTTGAGAATTCAAGATTCGTATCAACAAAATACGAATGGCGGAGCGAAGCGTCGGCTAGACTCGCCCACCAAAGATTCTGTCCCGATAAGTCTGCATGTGGTTCAACTTCGGTGTCGCTGAGCCACATTGAACCGTCGCCATCCCAATCAAACCATTGATTGATTGCTGCTTGAGCAGGGCAAGCGAGAATCATCGCAATAATAAGGGTAATAAAACTATTCACCTCCCCCTTATCGAGCATCTCAATTGGCACACAACATTAATAATGCCAGCTGGCCAAATGTTAAACTAGAGAATCTGAAGAGCTGTTTTTGCATTCGTTACAGCTCCTTCAAGTCCGATAATTGTTGCTTCAAGAATCTCGCCTCGTGGTCGATCTGTTTTCATCGAAACTTCAACGTACTGCTCACAACGCCCTCGCATTAAATGCGTCTCAGAGTCAAATTGTTCGAGCATCACTTGGACGTTCTTCCCAACAAGTTGTTTTCGATAGGCAATCGATAGTTCTTCGTCAAGCGAGAGTAAGGTTTGAACACGGGCTTGAACTATTCCAGGGGGGAGTTGGTTCCAACGAGCAGCGGCAGTGCCAGTGCGAACGGAGTATGGGAAAACATGCATGTGTAAATAGCCAACCTTCGAAGCAACCTTGACTGTTTGTTCGAAATCACCATCGGTTTCAGTTGGAAAGCCGCAAATGATGTCGGTGGTGATCGCAGGGGGAAGCCCGTCTACGGTTAATCGTTCATTCACCATCGCAATCATTTCAAGATATTGTTCAACGGTGTATTGCCGGTTCATTTTTTGTAACACTGCGTTGCTTCCAGCTTGCAATGGAAGGTGCAAATGAGGAACGACATTATTGTTTGCAACCATTGCATCAAGCAAGACAGGTGTAACATCACCTGGTTCCATCGAACTAATGCGGAGCCGCTTGAGTCCTTCAATTTGAGCAACTGCATCAAGTAAATCAGCCAAGTGTTCTGAATCAGGCGATTTTTGTTTGCGACGCAGCGCGGTTTCGTGTCCGTACGCGCCAATGAAAATGCCAGTAAAAATGATTTCTTTGTGCCCAAGTTCGACTAAACGCGTTGCTTCGGTGACTGTATCTTCAATTGTTTTTGATCGAAGCGTCGTGCGAATTTTTGGAATGATGCAAAAGGTGCAGTGTGCATCGCAACCATCTTGTATGCGAAGTTCAGCACGCGTATGCTCGCTCGTTCGTTGGGGCAGGGTAGCAATTGGCAAAGAAGTTGTAGCGGGTTGTAATTCTTGACTTGGTCGATGTAACCACGCGTCTACTTCAAGTGCAAACCGCTCAAGCATTGGTGTTTCTCCAGCTTGTGTGATAACAGTATCGCCAAGTTCAGAAGCGACTGCTGGGTCAGTACCTGTAAAACAACCCGTGACAAAGACATGTTTTCCGTTTCGCTTTGCTCTTCGGATTGCGTTGCGCGATTTTGCAGCCGCTTGCCCAGTGACACTACAAGTGTGCACAATTTCAAGGTCTGGCGAAGTGTTTTTCTCCGCAGGTTTCATTCCACGCTCTTGCAAAACAGATTCCATTTCACGCCGCTCCGCATGATTCATGCGGCAGCCAAGCACTTTGAAATGGTAGGTTTTGTTCATTAAGAAAGACATTGGCTGCTACTGAAGAGGACAATAATTGTGCTGGGTGCCACGATAATGGACGAAGACATATTGTGGAAACTGAAAAGAAACATTGATTTTAAGATGGTACCACTATTTGCGTAAAGAAAATTATTGAAGCGAAAAATGCATAAAAAAAGCCCTGCAATATTTGCAGGGCTTTTTTATCTGAGCCTCCACTCCCTTATGGACACCCACCCCACGCAGAGATGAGAATAAGCATGTCATCGATTGCGACGACCCCGTTTCCATCAAGATCACCACTTTCGTCAGCGGTACCAAACACACCGATGAGCTGTAGAAGGTCATCGATGTTTACAATTTCGTCGCCGTTTAGGTCTGATTCGCAAGTAGGACAATCGCCCACTATTTCAGGACACTCGTCTACGCAATCTGCGATGCCATCTCCGTCGGTGTCGATATCAACTTCGCCAAGGCATTGATCATTACAATCCATCACACCGTCATTGTCTGAATCTACATCTGGAACACCACAGCCACAATCACCGGGCTCAGTTTTATTTGGGTCGTCGGGACATTGGTCGTTGCAATCAAGTACACCATCGCCATCCGAATCGACATCAGTTTCACCATCGCATTGATCTTCGCAATCGAGAATGTTGTCGCCGTCACTATCACTGCAAGATTCGCAGAAACTGTTTCCACCGAGATCTATGTATGCACCTGCAATTGGGTCATTACCAAGCTCGCATACTTGAACTCCTTCGAGTGAAACACTGTCTCCAGAAAAGTAAAAACCTGCACCAGATGCGCTCGCTGTACTGTTCGATACTTTGCAGTTTTCAAAAAGCATCGAACTGTTTGCGGCATACACCGCTCCGCCGTAATCAGCGGCACCATCAGAGAGGTAGCAATTTTTCAATTTAGGGCTAGAGTTAACACAATACACAAGCCCACCGTATTTACTTCCATTCACAGTCTGTCCACTTCCGTTTTGAAGCCACAAATTTTCAAGCAGGGTGTCGTTTCCTTCCCCACTATCAAATCTGAAAACGGGACCTATATTTGATGCTTGAATAATACTTGTAGGAGTTCCGCTTGCATCAACTGCACCACGAATTGTCACAGATTTACCGGCAGGATTGAGCCACCATTCAGTGTAGGTGCCAGTTTCAAGTTGAATGGTGCCACCTTCTGGAACGAGATTATTGAGGACATGATTTAATCCACCAATTGCTGCTGATACATAATAAGTCATACCATCATCTGAACAACCCCAGTACCAGTTTGGACAAGGGTCATCGCAATCAAGGAGACCATCACCATCGGAATCAATATCAGGTTCACCGCATCCGCAAGAGCCCGGCTCAGTTTTGTTTGGGTCGTTTGGACATTGGTCAATGCAATCTGCCACACCATCGCCATCAGTATCGGTATCGGGTGCGTCAGGACATTGGTCATCACATCCATTCACACCGTCGTTGTCTTCATCACAGACATCGAGTAAGCAAGAGTCCGCACTTATCGATACATTTCCAACAGTATTTGTCGGTGCATTGCCACAAATCAGTGAGTTTTCAATCTCTACCGTTTCAGAACTATTACAGTATATACCACCTCCGCTACCACTAGCGGTGTTGCCAGTAATTGCAGAATCATTCATTACAAAATCTGAATTCCCGTCAAGGTAAAATCCAGCGCCAGATGCTGCTGAGTTATCTCGTACAGTGAGGTTGTTCATCATGATGTAGTTTCCGTTCCACAGGCACAGCCCGCCGCCGTACCCAACAGCATCATTAGATTCGAACACGCAATTTTCGAGATGCCCATATGAGCTAAAAGCGTAGATCCCACCGCCATGTACAGAAGCCGAGTTGTTTCTAAAAATACAATCGTTGAATCGAAATATCACACTTTGTGCATACACACCTGCCCCAAAACTCGCTTGTCCTTCTTCAATAATACAGTTGTCAAATGACGGGCTACTGTGCGTGAGATTGATAAGTCCACCAGTTGTAGTACCGAGCCCTCGTCGAAAATTGATGTTTTCAAAACGGGTGTTTTCATCTTCAGAGTAAGAGCACACGAGAACAACTGAGTATAGTTGTCCATCAAGTATGCTAGTTGGCACCCCATCCGCATCCACTGCACCACGTAAAGTCATCGCTTTGCCCTGAGGAAGCAGTGGTGCTGAAATCAAATGCACCCCTTCTTCTAACTGCACAACGCTGCCAGTTGGTGCGGCTTCTATTGCATATTGCACAGTTTGCCCTACTGCAACATACAGGGTCATGCCATCTTCAGAGCAATCTCCGTCCCATGTTGGACAAGGGTCAACGCAATCGGCGAGTCCATCGCCATCGGTATCAATGTCTGGTACGCCAGGACATTGATCAATGCAGTCTGCTACGCCATCGCCATCGCTGTCAATATCTGGTTCGCCTTCGCATTGATCAACACAATCGGGAACGCCATCAGCATCACTATCAACACAATTCGTTTCAACACATGCATTGCTTTGATCTATCGTTGAGTTTACATAGGTACCTAACTGGAGTACAGATGCGCTGTAAGGTCATCAGTAGGTTGTTTTGAAATCGTTGAGGACATTGGTGCGTTTATCGTACTAGATTATGAGATGGTGTAACTAGTTTGATTATGGTCATGGTATTATTCAATTGTGAAAAGAATTCGCTTCATTGTATTTGTAATATTTTGTTTTGTTTTTCCGCTAGGATAAGATAATGCAAAATAAACTCATTAACATAACAAAACAACTCTCTAAAGATGTAAATGCGCTTTCGTTTTCGGAACCTGTAGCATATGTGTATAACCCTTTGGAGTATGCGTGGAAATCGCACCGGTCGTATGTAGAAAAATATGGAAGTGGGAAGGGGCGTGTTTTATTGATTGGGATGAATCCAGGTCCTTGGGGAATGGCACAGACGGGCGTGCCATTTGGAGAGGTGAATCATGTCCGGGATTTCCTGGGAATTGAAGAGAAAGTGAAACAACCAGAACGTGTTCATCCTAAAAGACCAATTCAGGGATTCGATTGCCCGCGAAGTGAAGTGAGCGGGAGAAGAGTGTGGGACTGGGCGAAGGAACGCTACGGCATCCCAGAAAGTTTTTTTAATGAGTTCTTTGTGATCAACTACTGCCCGCTTTGTTTCATGGAAGAGGGTGGGAAAAATAGAACGCCTGATAAATTGAAACCAGAAGAACGCGATGCAGTCTTTGAAGTATGTGATGTTGCGCTTCGAAAATTTGTCAAAGTGTTAGAACCATCGAAGATAGTCGGCATTGGCGGATTCGCAAAAAAACGCGCTATGAAATCGCTTGATCGAGATGACATCGAAACTATTTTGCACCCAAGCCCTGCAAGCCCGATTGCAAATCGCGGCTGGGCACCGCAAATCGAAAAACAGTTCGAAACAATGGGCGTGTTGCTTCCACAGATGACA